>JAURCU010000139.1 GCA_030828305.1 Luteolibacter sp. | reverse complement strand
CTGGAATTGGATGCTGAGAAGGCTCCCATCTCGACGCTGAACTTTCTTAAATACGCGCAATCGAAGTATTATGATGGAACCATTTTCCATCGAGTGATTCCTACCTTCATGATTCAGGGAGGTGGCTTCGCGATTGAAGACGGCGGGCTGGCACAGAAGGCCACCGATCCTCCCATCAGGAACGAGAGCCGCAACGGCCTCAGGAATGCCCGAGGCACGATTGCCATGGCGCGCACCAACGATCCCGACAGCGCGACAGCCCAGTTCTTTATTAACGTCGTCGATAATGATGGGAGTGGTGGGCCTGGTTCCAACAACCTCGATTACCCCAATTACGGCGGCTACGCCGTTTTCGGTAAAGTGGTCGAGGGCATGGATGTGGTCGACAGGATCCGTGCGGTGGAAACCGGTCGCATGCCGCTGACCAGCCGCCTGCCCAATGGCCAACAAATGACCCGACCCGCGCCCAACGTGCCGGTCAAGCCTGTGGTCATTGAATGGGCCAAGCTCGTGGTGCCTTCTGCCGCGCAGGCAAAAGCCAGCATGTCCGGGCCTCTACCCAAGCTGGGCATGGTTCCCCTCTCTGCCGTGCAGGTCTGGCTGATGCCCTTGCTGGCCTTCCTTCTTGGCTCCATCCCCTTTGGCTTCATTTTCGGCCGCATTCAGGGCCTCGACATCCGTGAGCACGGCTCAGGCAACATTGGTGCCACCAACGTCTGGCGGGTATTGGGCAAGAAGTTCGGCATCCCTTGCCTCATCCTCGACATGCTCAAGGGGCTCATCCCCGTGATCCTCGCCGTCAATCTCATCCTAATTGCCGGGCGTAGCGTTCAACTCTCCGTCCCCCTGCCTGAGTCTTGGGCCCTGATGTTTCAAGAATCCCAAGCCACCACAGCCCAGATCATTCACATCCTCACCGCTCTCTTTGCTGTGCTCGGTCACAACTACTCGCCCTGGGTACGCTTCAGGGGCGGCAAGGGCATTGCGACTTCGGCTGGCGTGCTGCTCGGTCTGATGCCCGTGGGCGTGCTGATTCTCTTTGCCATCTGGGCCATCCTTTTTTTCACCACTCGCTATGTGTCGATCGCAAGCATCGGCGCCTCTCTGGCTCTTCCTGCTCTCGTGCTCTACGGCTCTTGGCATCATGGACGGCTCCAGGACGGTAGCTGGAACAAACCCCTCTTCGCCTTTGCCCTGATCATCGCCGTGATGGCCACCATCAAACACCGCAGCAACATCAAGCGGCTGCTTGATGGCACCGAGAGTCGCTTCACCCCCAAATCAAAAACCCGCTAATGCCTGACTACACCTTCAACTCCGCTGCAATTCTTGGCGCGGGATCTCTGGGCACCTCGCTGGCCCGTCTGCTCTCCCAGCGACTCGACTCGATTATTCTGGTCGGCAATGAACCCGAAGTGGTGGAGGGCATCAACAAACAGCACAAAAATCCGAAATACCTGATTGATATCGAACTCGGTGAAAAAGTCACCGCCACGGGCGATCATGCCAAAATCATTGGGCAGCCGCTCATCATTTTTGCTGTTCCCACTGTCGCTATCCGCTCCGAGGCCGAGAAGCTCAAGGCACTCGAGCTGCCCGTGACCACCCCTCTTCTCACCTGCGCCAAGGGCATCGAGCGCAATACCGGTGAGCGAATGAGTGAAATCCTGCGCGATGTCTTTGCCGACAATCCGATTGGCATCCTCACTGGCCCCAACCACGCCGAGGAAATTTCCAAAGACATGGTTACCTGTGCGGTAGTGGCCTCCGAATGCAGTGAATTGGCCAAGGCTCTGCAGGAGCTCTTCACCCTGCCTCACTTCCGCACTTACACCACAACCGACATCGCCGGGGTTGAGCTCGGCGGAGCCGTCAAAAACGTCTATGCCATCGCCGCAGGCATGGCCCACGGTCTGGGGCTTGGAGACAATGCCTCGGCTGCCCTCGTTACTCGCGCCCTCGCCGAGATGACCCGCTTGGGCGTTGCCATGGGCGGTCAGCCCGAAACCTTTGCCGGACTCTCGGGTGTGGGCGACCTAATTGTGACCTGCTTCTCCGAGC
>JAURCU010000138.1 GCA_030828305.1 Luteolibacter sp. | reverse complement strand
GGTAGCGACCCTCGTGGATGATGAGGCGCGCCTGGCGGGGTGATAGGATTTCGAGTTGAGCCGGCAGGGTGGTTAAATCCTCAAAGGCGAAGTAGATGCCCTCGGCGAACTTGCCCGCCGTTTCCTCCGTGATGTCTTCGGCCGTATCGACGAGATAGGTCTTGGGAATGCTGTTCTCGGGCTGGGTGATGGCCTTGGACCAGCGACCATTGTTGGTGAGCAGCGGCAGCCCGGTGCTGGCGCGGTCGAGGCGACCGGCAAGGTGGAGTTGGTCGCCCTTCGGGTGTTCGATGAAGTCGATGATGGTTCGATGCTCAGGGTCTTCAGTCGCGCTGAGAATGCCGGCGGGTTTGTGAACCATCAGGTAAATGGCCTCCTCGTGTGGAAGCGGTTCGCCCGCCGCCCGGACTTCGGTGAAGCGGTCGATTTCACGCTGATGGTTGCGCTCGACCTCGCCCTCTACCTCGACCTCTCCCTGCGCAAGCAGCTTGAGCACGTCCTTGCGCGGACGTCCTGTGTGGCGTGTGATCCATCGGTCCAGACGCATGGCCTTGGCGGATTAGCCCTGCCGGGGAGCGCCGCCGTGGGCGGGAGCCTCGGGCACGGCATACTTCTTGCGCAATGCTTTCAGCTTGGCCTTGAGCTCTGTGATGAGCTCGGCGTGTTTCGGCTCGCCGTAGACATTGTTGAGCTCCTGCGGGTCGTCCACGAGATCATAGAGTTCGAACTCTTCTGCATTGGGCACGCCCTGACCATAGAAGCGGATCAGCTTGTAGCGCTCCATTGCCACGCCCTCGTGTTTTCGCACAGAGTGCACGGCCGGATATTCGTAGTAGTGGTAGTAGAGGCTGTCTCGCCAGTCCTCGGGAGTTTCTCCCTTGAGTAGCGGCACGAGGCTTTCACCCTGCATGTCTTCGGGAATCTTGGCGCCCGCGATGTCGAGGAAGGTCTCGGCGAAGTCGATGTTCTGAACGAGGTCCTTGTTCGCGGTGCCCGGCTTGATCGTGCCCGGCCACTTCGCCAGCAGTGGAGTTCGGAAACTCTCCTCATACATGAAGCGCTTGTCGAACCAGCCGTGCTCGCCGAGATAGAAACCCTGGTCCGAGGAGTACATCACGATGGTGTTCTCTTCGAGTCCGGCATCCTTGAGGTAGTCGAGAATGGCGCCCACGCTCTCGTCGATGCTTTTGGCGGTGCGCAGGTAGTCCTTGAGATAGCGTTGATACTTCCAGCGTATCAGGTCATCTCCCTTCAGATTGGCTTCGAAGAAGGCCTTGTTGCGCGGGTCGTAGGCGGTGTCCCAGATTTGGCGATGTTCTTCGGTCATGCGGTAGTAGGCGCCGATTTCGCCACTGGGCAATCCCTTCTGCTTGGCATACTTGGCCCTCATCTCCGCCTTTTCCTCTTCCTTGCGCACCTTGAGGTCCGCTGCCAGCCGCATGGTTTTGGCGATGCTCATGTCCTGCTGGTGTGCCGCGACGCCACGGGTGGCGAAGTCGTCAAACAGGGTGGGGGGTTCGGGGATGGTGATGTCATCGAACAGGCCGACGTGGCGGGGGGCCGCCTTCCAGGTGCGGTGGGTCGCCTTGTGATGCACCATCAGCATGAAAGGCTTGTCGTCCTTTCGCTTGGTCTTGAGCCAGTCGAGCGCGCGGTCGGTAATGATGTCGGCAACGTAGCCCGTGTATTGGGTGCGGCCTTCCTCGGTGATGAATGTGGGTTGGTAGTAGCTGCCCTGACCCGGCAGCACCTCCCAGTAGTCGAAGCCCTGCATTTTTCCCGGCAGGTGGATTTTGCCGATCATCACTGTGTGATAGCCGGCCTTCTGCAGCAGTTTGGGAAAGGTCTGCTGGTCCTGGTTGAAGCCGCCACGGTTGTCCATCTTGCCGTGCAGGTGGCTGTGCTTGCCGGTTAGCAGTGTGGCGCGGGCCGGCGCACAGATGGAGTTGCCGACATAGCAACGATCGAAGCGCATGCCTTCCTTGGCGATGCGGTCGATGTTGGGAGTGGGGTTGAGCTTGGCCAGATGACTGCCGTAGGCGCCAATGGCCTGCTGGGTGTGGTCATCCGAGAAGATCCATACGATGTTGGGGCGTTGGGCGGCGGGTGCTGCTGCAGTTGCAGCAAGGCCGGTCAATACCAGCGAGAGCAGGGTGGGGCGCATGGACATGATGAGAATACGAGTGAGTCACGGCAGCCTTGCTTTTCTCAAGCCTCATTTTT
>JAURCU010000137.1 GCA_030828305.1 Luteolibacter sp. | reverse complement strand
CGGCTTCCTTGAGCGCGTTGAGCGAGGCCTTGGCGTCATCGAATTCGATCGCGAAGTGACAGGTGTCGTAGTTGAGGCCGATCCGACGCATCAAAACATCAGGGTTATCGGCTTGGTCCCTCAGCCGCTCGAAGAAAGCGAGGGTTTCCAGGGTGTTTTCGATGTGGCCGATGGGTTCAGGTTCGAGGCCGAGGTGGAGGTCGATGCCACTGTCCTTGGAGAGCTTTTCGAGCCAGAGCGAGAACTCGATGAGGTTTTGGCGGATAACCGATTCATCGGCGCTGAAAGTCTTGTGCGAGCCGGGGAGAGTGGAGACGGAGCCGCCGGCCTCCGGTTTTGCGATGACTGCCAAAATGCGAAAGAGATTTTTGGTGTAGTCGATGCGGGCCTGCTCGGTCCAATCGGGCTGGAAGACCTTCTCCTTCACTCGGGTGCCGTGAAAGCTGCCGTAGGGGAAGCCGTTGATGGTGAAGACGTAGGTGTTGGTCTCATCCAGCCAGTTCTTGAATTGGGAAAGACAATCACCTTCAAGGAGTTCTTCGGTGGCGACGGCTGATAGCCTGAGCCCAATGGCAAATGGCTCATCGGCTCCCAATCGGCCCTGTTGACACAATAGATCGCGCACGGCCAGCACGTGCTGGCTCAGCACCTGTCGGGTTTCCTCCCAGCTTTCGGCCGGGTGGATATTGGTGCAGTAGGCGAGATGGGACTGATGGAACTTCAAGGGATCGGCATCATGCTAGTCCTCGAAAAAAGTGCAAGATTCGCTTGATCTGGAGGTTTTTGCCCCGTAACAAGGCCGCCCACCAAACCCTGTGCTCGGATGGCGGAATTGGTAGACGCGCTAGACTAAGGATCTAGTGGGGCAACCCGTGGAGGTTCGAGTCCTCTTTCGAGCACCATTTTCCATAACCCGGAGTTCTCCCCGAGAGCTCCGGGTTATTATGATGGGTTTAGGCCCTTCCATGCCTGCATTGAGGCGCTGAGATGCTGGGCAGCTGGCTCCTTGATGTTGAAGCACTGCAGGGTCACGGGACCCTGGTATTTGATCTCATCGAGGGTTTTTAGCACGCGGCCGACGTCGAAGGTGCCGGAACCCAAGGGCTGGATGAGTTGCTTCCAGTCGATCTTGGGTGCTTTGAGTTCGTCGGCGCCGCTGACCTGCACCAGCATGAGGTAGGGGGCGATGCGCTTGAGGGTGGCCTCGAGTTCGCTATGGGGGTTCTGAGCGAGGAAGTGGCAGAGAGTGAAGCCAAGGCCGAGTTTGGGGCGTTGGGCGAGTTGGTGGAGCCGCTCGCAGCTTTTGACGGTATCGGTATGAAAACCGACGTGAGGATAGAGGCAGGTGCTGAGGTCGTATTTGGCGGCGAGGTCGACCACTTGGCGCGCGGTTGCAGCGGCATCTTCGTCGGTGCTCTGCTTGCCCTTGGGTTTGGAGATGCCGAGCCAGACGATGGTCTTGTGGGTTCTGATGAGCTCAAAGTGTTTTTCGAGTTCAGCAGGAGGGGTTTCACCCGCCGGGATGACCACGTAGGTCGCGAGAATCTTGAGGCCTTCCTTGTCGAAGGCGTCCACCATGGCCTGCTTGCACCAGTTGGGCCGGGTGACGATGCCGCCGTAGCCGAGCTTTTTGAGAAGAGCGGCCTGTTGTTGAGGTGCTTTGATTCCACCTAGACCATTGTCCAAGGCGTAAAGAGGCCGCTCGGCATGGAGCAAGGGAGTGAGCAGGAGGCTTAGAATGAGAAACAGGCGCATCATCTGGGAACGTTTTCGCATAGCCTGCTGTTTCACAATACTCAATTCCAGGTTGATTCGGGCAGCGGCTTATTGATGCTGTGACCATGTCTTTGCGCTTACTTCTGATCGCCTTTCTCAGCGCCTCAATGCTCCATGCCGACCGACCGCCCAACGTGATCCTCATCATTACCGACGACCAGGGCTATGGCGACATGTCCTGCCACGGCCATCCGCTTCTCAAGACCCCCAATATCGACAAGCTCCACGGCGAAAGCCTGCGCCTGACCGACTTCCATGTGGATCCCACCTGCTCGCCCACCCGCTCGGCGCTGCTGACCGGTCGATATTCAACGAGAACCGGAGTCTGGCATACCATCAATGGCCGTTCCTTGATGCGCCCGCAGGAATTGAGCCTAGCGGAGATCTTCAAAGCCAATGGCTTCGTGACTGGCATGCTGGGCAAGTGGCATTTGGGTGCAAGTTACCCTTGTCGACCACTGGATCAAGGTTTTGATCATGCCATT
>JAURCU010000136.1 GCA_030828305.1 Luteolibacter sp. | reverse complement strand
CGGATGGCAAGGGCGCCCAGGAGAATGGCTTCGGTGAGCGGGCCGGAGTAGCTGAAGTCGGAGCAGGACTTCTTGCCGGCTTTGACGCATTCGATCCAATCGCGGTGGATGCCCGGCACGCGGGCAATGGTTTTGGGCACTTGTTTGTCCTTCTCGGCACGGTATTGCTCCCAACGGGCCTTGGGATAGAGCATGGGGCTGTTAGGGCGCATCCCGCCGTGGTAGATGCCCCCTTTCTCACCGACCATGATGAAGCCGCCACCCTTGGCGATGGGATAGTCAAAGCCTTCGGGAGCCTTGGGCTGGGAGGGGCCCTCATGCCATTTCACCGTCACCGGAGGTTTGCCGTCACGGGCCGGGAAGCGGTAACTGACGACCGAACCGTTGGGAGTATGGATGGGATTGGCGTCTTCGGCCATCTCCACGTCCACGCGCTCGGGAGCACCGAGCCCCAGCGCCCAATAAGCAGTATCGATGGTGTGGCAACCGATGTCGCCGAGGCCACCGCAACCGAAGTCCCACCAGGGACGCCAGCGGGTCGGGTGGAGTTCTTTGCTGAAGGGCACCTCCTTGGAGACGGGGCCGAGCCAGCTGTCCCAGTCCATGCCTTCGGGTGGCTTCTCGCCCTTGGGAAATTCAGTGCGGACATTGCCAGAGAAACCCCAACCGGACTTCGGGCGGTCGGTCCAGGTGATGACTTCCTTCACTTCGCCAATCAGGCCGGCTTCGTACCACTCCTTGATCAGGCGAGCGCCTTCAAAGGCATGCCCCTGGTTGCCCATCTGGGTGGTGAGATTCTTTTCCACGGCCAGCTTCTGCAGCGTGCGCGCCTGCCACAGCGAGTGGACCAGAGGCTTCTGCACGAAGACATGCTTGCCCATGTTCATCGCCATGTAGGCGACAGCAAAGTGGGTGTGATCGGGCGTGCCCACGCCAACGGCGTCAATCTTATCTCCCTTCTCCTCAAGCATCTTGCGAAAGTCGGTATAGAACTTGGCTTCGGTGAACTTGCCGCCCTTGCTTTTCCAGACGGCGGGATCGGTGTCGCAAAGCGCCACCACGTTGTTGTCCTTGGAGCAGGCGCGGAGGTCTCCACCACCCTGGTTGCCGAAGCCGACCCAGGCGATGTTGAGCTTCTCGTTGGCACCCTTGACAGACTGCGCGAGAATTTGCGGGGCGACGAAGGAGCCACCGAGCACCGTGGCGGACTGCCTGAGAAACTTACGGCGTGACGACGTGAAGGAGCTGTCTTTGTTCATGATCGCCTGAAACCCTGAAGGCTCCGCTTCCTGAGGTCGATGATGGAGTTTGAAATTCCCAGCTCTGAACTCCTTGCTCCTATTTGCCTGCAGGCCTGCTATTTGTAGACCCCGCTGCGCTAGGGCTGGATCTTGTCTTGGCGGCTCCTCTGCCGGCCTTCAAATGAAGGCATGCTGAGGATTTGCTGTTTCACCCTCGGCAAAAATACCTGCAGCGCACCCCATCAGGCAGGGGAATAGGGTATTGCTTGAAGCCGGATGATTCTGTTCGAGCCTCACTTCAATTTCTGCGGCAACGGGACAGGAATCCGGCAGTCGGGCACGAAGGCGCCCACCGCAGTCACCTTGACGCTCGAACCCTTGGGCAGGGCAAAGATTGCAGTGTGAGTACGCAGGTCGCGGGTCCGCCCCGCTTGATAGTGGAAGTTGGCTGGGGCGCCCTCTTTGGCTGGGCCGTGGCCAATGAGACGATCCTGACCGGAACCCCGCCAAGCGAAGATCGCGACCTGTTGTTTGTTGAAATCAACGGTGATCTTTTCCATGGAGGCGCGTGTCAGATGTTTGAGGGCCTCTTCCATGGATGTGAGAATGATGGGCGCGTTAAGCTTGTCGATGGTGGCCTTGGCCTTCTCGTCTTTAAGTATGGACTGAATGGACTCATCGCTGGCCTCAATGTCCTGAAGCTTGTCAATCACAGCCGTTGGCACGGGAGCCATTCGACAGATGGCGACTTCCGGCTCGAAGACTGGCTTGGTATCGGGTTGGGCTGGCGCCGGGGCAGCTTCTTCAGCCATCAGGCAAGGGGTAAGGACCAGAAAGGCGAGGCCGGCAAGGGTGAATGGAAAGGGAGATTTCATGACATTGAAGAGTGTGGTTATCTGATCTGACACGAAGCTCGAAGCTTTGTTAGTAAAAAATACTAGAAACTTGTTTTTTCACCCCTCGGGGAGATTACCCCTGAAACCCCGCATCAGGAAAGGGTCACACTCGGACATTGTTCCACCTCAACTTATGTCTAGCGGAACAAGATGCTAGGAATTTGCTTTTTCAGTCTCGGGGAGAATACCCTTAAGGCCCCG
>JAURCU010000135.1 GCA_030828305.1 Luteolibacter sp. | reverse complement strand
GAAGAGTTGGAAGCCACCAACAGTGACGCCCCCAGCGATGAGGCGGCCACCGAAACCACCAAAAAGAACGGGCGAACCCTAAAGCTCAAAGCCTCTGAGGCAGAAGCCTCAAGCGAGGCATCGAGTGATGCGCCGGCTGAAGCCGAGACGAGTGGTGAAACTGGCGGTGAAGAGGCGCCCCAGGGGCGCTCCCGTCGGGGACGGCAACGACGCCCGCGCCGCGATCCCAACACCCCCAGCGAAAACCCCATGAGCCTGACCGACTTGAAAAACAAGTCGACCCAGGAACTCATTGATATGGCCCGCGAGATGGGCATCGAGAACATGGCGCGCTCACGCAAGCAGGACATCATCTTTGCCCTGCTCAAACGTCATGCCAAAAGCGGTGAAGACATCTTTGGCGATGGCGTACTGGAAATTCTGCAGGATGGTTTCGGCTTCCTAAGATCGGCAGACAGTTCCTTCCTCGCAGGCCCCGACGACATCTATGTGAGCCCCAGCCAGATTCGGCGCTTTAACCTGCGCACCGGTGACACCGTTACCGGCATGATTCGACCGCCCAAGGATTCGGAGCGTTACTTCGCGCTTTTAAAGGTGAAGGAAGTTAACTTTGAGTCCCCGGAGAGCGCCAAAAGCAAGATCCTGTTTGAAAACCTTACGCCGCTGTTCCCGAATGAGCGCCTGACCCTTGAGAAAGGCAACGGCTCCACCGAGGACCTGACGGGACGTCTAATTGATCTTGTGGCACCGATCGGGAAAGGCCAGCGTGGGCTGCTCGTCGCACCGCCCAAGGCTGGCAAGACGATCATGATGCAGAACATTGCCCAGGCAATCATCACCAACAACCCCGAGTGCTACGTGATCGTGTTACTCATCGACGAACGGCCGGAAGAAGTGACCGAGATGCAGCGCTCGGTGGGCGCGCGCGGTGCCGAAGTCGTCGCCTCTACCTTCGACGAACCGCCCTCGCGCCACGTTCAAGTCGCCGACATGGTGATCGAGAAGGCGAAGCGACTGGTAGAGCACAAACGCGACGTGGTGATCCTGCTGGACTCTATTACGCGCCTCGCTCGCGCCTACAACACTGTGATCCCCAGCTCCGGAAAGGTACTGACCGGTGGTGTGGACGCCCACGCATTGGAGCGACCAAAGCGGTTCTTCGGCGCGGCCAGAAATATTGAGGAAGGTGGCAGCCTCTCCATTATCGCCACAGCGCTGATCGATACCGGCTCGAAGATGGACGAAGTCATCTACGAAGAGTTCAAGGGCACGGGCAACTTGGAGCTGCACCTCGATCGCAAGATTGCGGAGAAGCGCGTTTACCCTGCCATCAATATCCGCCGATCAGGAACGCGTCGCGAAGAGCTGCTGACCGGCGAAGAGGAACTGCAGCGTATGTGGATTTTGCGCAAGCTGCTCCATGGTATGGAAGATTTGCCCGCAATCGAATTCCAGCTTGATAAATTGAAGGATACCAAGTCGAACGAGGAATTCTTCAAGTCAATGAAGCGGAAGTAATTCCTCGTCATGCCCAGCTTTGTCGACCTGCGTGAGTTCATCAGTGAACTCGAGAAACGGGGCGATTTGGTGCGCATTACCACTGAGGTCGATCCCAATCTTGAGATGACTGAAATCGCCGACCGTACCCTTCGTGGCGGCGGCCCAGCTCTGTTATTTGAAAACCCCAAGGGCTCTGAGATCCCCGTACTCGCTAATCTATTTGGCGCAGAGCGGCGTGTGGCGTTGGGCATGGGTGAAGAGAACGTCGAGGCGTTGCGTGAAGTCGGCGAGCTGCTGGCCTACCTGCGGCAACCCGACCCTCCCAAAGGCTTTCGGGACCTCGTAGACAAGGCGCCGCTCCTAAAAAAGATCCTAACCATGGGGCCCAACGTCGTCAAAAAGCCACCCTGCCAGCAGCAGGTTCTACGCGGTGACGATGTCGACCTTACCCAGCTACCGATCCAGACATGTTGGCCGGAGGATGTTGGTCCACTGGTGACCTGGCCCCTGGTCATTACCCGCGGGCCCGAGAAAGAGCGGATGAATCTGGGCATCTACCGCATGCAGCTGCTTGGTCGCAATAAATTGATCATGCGCTGGCTGTCGCATCGCGGTGGCGCGCTGGATTTCCGCGATTGGCAGCTGAAGCGGCCGGGAGAACCCTATCCAGTCGCCGTAGCACTCGGCGCTGATCCGGCAACGACTCTAGGAGCCGTTACGCCGGTGCCCGATTCGCTCTCCGAATATGCCTTTGCGGGACTACTTCGCGGCAAGAAGACCGACTTGGCCCAGTGCGTTACAGACGTGTGTCGCAACAACGACCTGATGGTGCCAGCTCACAGCGAGATCATTCTTGAAGGTTATATCGACCCGAACGAGATGGCTGATGAGGGACCGTACGGCGACCACACCGGCTATTACAATGAGGT
>JAURCU010000134.1 GCA_030828305.1 Luteolibacter sp. | reverse complement strand
GTCCAATCCGGCAAGATTTCGCTGCAAGCCGAGGGCTCCGAAGTGGAGTTCCGCAAGGTCGACCTTTACCCGCTCCTTAGCAACTGATCGCTCCTTAGCAATTGATGTTTCATGTCTGAGAATTTTTACCAGCAGACGACCCGCGCTCCGCATTCAGAGTTCGATGTCTCTTTGCGCCCGCCTGAGTTTTCCGAATTCATCGGTCAGGATAAAGTCAAGGAGCGCCTGCTGCTCATGTTGGAGGCGGCCAAAGGTCGTGGAGACGTGCTCGATCACGTGCTGCTGTCCGGGCCTCCGGGCCTTGGGAAAACGACTCTGGCCAATCTTCTCTCCAAGGAGGCCGGAACCCAGTTGCATACGACTTCGGGCCCGCAGATCGAGAAGGCTGGAGACCTTGCAGGTATTCTCACCAACATCCAGTTGGGAGATGTTCTCTTCATCGATGAGATTCACCGACTGCATCCCGCCATTGAGGAGTATCTCTATCCGGCGATGGAGGACTACCGCCTCGATATCATCATCGATTCCGGTCCATCTGCGCGCTCCATCCAACTCAATTTGCCGCGTTTCACCCTGGTGGGTGCTACCACCAGGGCAGGTATGCTGACCGCGCCATTGCGCTCTCGCTTCGGGTTGGTCAACCGGCTTGACTATTACGATCACGAGCAACTTGCACGCATCATCGAGCGCTCGGCTAGTTTGCTGAAAGTGCCTGTGGATCGAGATGGTGCCCTGGAAGTTGCCTCGCGTGCCCGAGGCACGCCACGGGTGGCCAACGCTCTATTGCGCTGGGTACGCGATTATGCCCAAGTGCGTGGTGGCGGTAAAATCAATCGTGAGGTGGCCGATGCCGCTCTTGGCATGATCGATATCGATGCCCAAGGCTTGGACGAAATGGACAAGCGCCTGCTTGAGGTGATGATCTACAAGTTCAACGGTGGACCGGTTGGCCTCAATTCATTGGCAGTTGCCGTGGGCGAGGATGCTGCGACCCTCGAGGAGGTACATGAGCCTTTCCTTATCATGGAGGGCTACCTGATGCGCACACCGCGCGGTCGTCAGGCGCTACCATCCGCCTACGAAAAGATCGGCGCGCCTCAGCCGCCGCGCAAACCCGACGACCCGCAACAGGAATTTTTCAATGAGTGAGCTGGTGCAAGACACCATTACGCGGTTGCGTGATTCTGGCATGCGCAAGACCAAGGCTCTGGTGGAGTTGGTCGAGACCCTTGCCGATGAGTCACGGCCAATGACCCTCGCCGAACTTTGTGCCTCCAAACGGCTTGTCGATCTTTGTGACAAGGCGACGGTTTTTCGTCTTCTACAAAAATTTGCGGACAAGGGTGTGGTTCGTCGTCTCGGTCTGCACGAGCGCGCCGCCTACTTTGTGTTGCTGGTTCCGGGCAGGCACAGCGACTACCTCATCTGCACTTCATGCGGCACTATTGAGGCGATCAAGGCGCCCTGCCCGGTGCATGCCCTGGAGGATGAGATTCGCGAGAAGACGGGCTATCAGAATCTCTATCACGAACTCGAGTTCTTTGGTGTTTGTCCGGCGTGTGTGTAGGCCAGTGAGGCTGACCTCTCATTGCTTCCTTGGTCATTCTTGATCGGGAACGCCGAAAAAAGAGGACCGATGATAGCGCCGTGAACTCTAGAGTTGATTGAGTGTGCTGCCGAGCTTGGAGATTTCTCGCACCCAATGGGCAATCTCGGCGGGTTGCAGTGGATTCGGTACCAGCGTGCCTACCACCCAGCCGCCATTGGGTAGATCGACCGGAATGATTTCGAGGGTTTGCGAAGGGCCGACCTTGATGTGAATGTGCCCCTTGGGCAGCCCACGACGCTCCGCATGTTTGGTAAGGCTGCGGGCGATGAATTGAAATTGCGGATGGGTCTCTTTGCCGAACACGGTGTGTCCATCACGGTTGAGGATGAACAGGTCACTGGAACCGAACTGGTGCTGCATGTCCGTTTGGAATTGGCGGCACTGCAACTCCGGATCACTGGTTGCAGGCGGGTTGATGGATTCAGGTGCGGGTGAGGATGACGAACTGATAGGAATGGCTGGAGCGACTGGCGGAGAGATGATTGGTGCCACCTGACTGACAGGGGTGGGGGCTGCGGGTGGCGATGTGATTGCGGGCAGTGGACTTGCGTCTTTTTCAGCTGTGCTCGGGATCACTGTTGGCGGGACTGTGGGCGAGGGGCTTTGGTCTGGTGTGGGCGACAGATAGGAACCGGTGGCGGCAAAGCCCACGAAACTCTCCCCAAATCCTGCATCCTGCGAAATAGGGCCTTTGGGTTGGCCGCTGCCCTGCATCAGACTTGCGGCGAGTTGCTTCAACTCGTCAGCGTCCAACCAGGGATTGATGGGGTCAATCATCGGCGTGATCAGGCAAAGTCTGCGGCTTTGCGCATGTTGAGTTTGTTCTCGATTTCCAGCCGGAGGCTGTCGAAGACCTGTTGGGTAGGGCCGCCTCCCTCCATGACTCCAACCGGCAATCCGCGCGCGCTGGCCTTGATGAAGACATCATGGCGAGGGATGTCTGTTCGGAACACCATTTCGGGGGGCAGTAA
>JAURCU010000133.1 GCA_030828305.1 Luteolibacter sp. | reverse complement strand
GTGGGAGCGAGCCTATACAGTAAATGGAGGACGGTCTCGCCGCGACACTGCCGAAAATTCAGGGTGGGTGCCCCATGAGTTTCTCGAGCGGCAGGCTCGAATGACACCTGTAAATCGATTGGTAAGCCGGGTGGCCAAGGGTTCTTTTTACATGGGAGCAATCCTGCGGCTTCCAACATCGGTGGTCTTCATAACGTGATCGTTAAAGCTCTCAAGGATGAGCCGATGCCTGATTTCAGCAAAAGCCGGGTCGTCCCAGAGGTTTTCGAATTCGTAGGGGTCGGCTTCGAGATCGAAGAGCTCGCCAAGGTTATCGCGATGATAAACAACCAGCTTGTACCTTCTGTCACGGTACATCGTCGCGAAGGACGCGTTCCCATTGCAAAATTTCTTGTCCAGAGCATCGAAGTATTCGGAGCGGATACTATCGCGGTGGTGATCGGCAGGAGCATTGCCGCCGAGGATGGGGCGGAGGCTTGAGCCCTGGAAATACTCGGGGAGCCCGATGCCGGCGAAATCGAGAATGGTCGCGCTCATATCAAGAAGTTCGACCAGGGCGTCACTCCGGAGGTTCGCTTTGATGGAACCCGGGCAATTGAAGATGAGAGGAACACGCACCAACCCGTCGTAGAAGCGGCAGCCCTTGAGCAGGAGGCCGTGGTCGCCAAGTGATTCCCCGTGGTCACTGGTGAAGATGATAATGGTATTCTCGCGTTGACCGGTCTCGTCGAGCCGCTGGATGATGCGCGCCAATTGATCGTCGATGAGGGCGATCATGGCGTAGTAAAGAGCCTGGATTTTCTTGGTGCCTCGTTCTTCCGGAGGCAGTGCTTCGGTCTGAAAATCGACCGGTCTGAGCTGGGCCTGTGCGGCGAGATCGGATTCACGGAAATGCGGCCCGGGCATTGTTTCGGGATCGAACTTTTCGGCGTATTCTTTCGGGGGGATGAATGGAGGGTGCGGATCGTAGGGATTGATATTGAGCATCCATGGCTTGTCGATGGACCCAGCCTCATCGAGAAACTCGAGCGCCCGTTCGGTGGCCCAGGTGGTTTGATGGAACTCCGCGGGGACTCGATCTTCACTGTCACGCATCGCATCCAGATCTCCACCCTTTTCTTTGACCCAGTCGGCATAGTCGTGCCCTTCCTTCCAGTCATCCCGCGGGGCGTGGCTGAATTTCCAGAAGGTGAATCCATCGTCGAGTCTGGGCTCGGTACGCTTTCCTGAGCTCTGCAGGTGGAATTTCCCGATGAGTCCGCAGTGGTAGCCGGCCTCGGCGACCAGCTTGCTAGTGAGAGGCGGGTGGCCTTCGAAGGATTCGTTCCCATTACGCGTGTTGTGCGCGCGGGTCGGGTAAAGGCCGGTCATAAAGCTCGTCCGGCTTGGGGTGCAAATCGGGCTCTGGCAATAAGTGTGTGTAAAAGCAGTTCCGCCTTTGACGAGGGCATCAATGGTCGGGGTGCGGACATGCGGATTGCCGAGTGCTCCGATGGTGTCGAAGCGTTGTTGGTCAGTGCAATACCAGAGGATGTTCGGTTTTTGATTCGTCATGATTCAGGCGGAAAAGTTCGAGTCGTTGGTGGTTGAAATGGCACGCCGCTGTCGCAGGGACCAGAACAAAAGAAGGGCGGCAATGCCAAGAAAAGCGAGGGCTCCTGGTCGCGTGATGAGAGGCAGCCAGCTTCCGCCGGAGCTCATCAGGCCGGTAGCCATCGATTCTTCACCAAGAGGAGCGAGGACGAATCCGATGACAAAGGGTGCGAGCGGGATGCGCCAGCGTTCGAGCAGAAAGCCGGTGATGCCAAATGCGATCATGACCCAGACATCAAAGTACCGATTCGCCAGGGCAAACGATCCCAGCACGCAAAAGGCGGTGACGATTGGGATCAAGGTGTGATGCCGGACGCGGGCGAGTTTAGCCAGCCACCGCGCGCTGAGCAGCATCAGGACGAGCATTGCGATATTTGCCCAAAGGTAAGACGAGATGATCGTTCCGACGATTTCTGGATCATTCACGAAAAGCATGGGGCCTGGCTGCAGACCATGGATGACAAAGGCTCCCAGCAGGATGGCATCAATGACGCTTCCCGGGATGCCAAGTGCGACGAGTGGTAGCAAGGCACCTCCAACGGTGGCGTTGTTGGCAGATTCGGAGGCGACGATACCATCTTCACAACCCGTGCCAAATCTCTCCGGATGTTTCGAGGTGGCGCGGGAGGTCGAATAGGCAATGAGGGAACCGATGTTGGCCCCAATGCCGGGGAGGATGCCAATCCCGGTTCCGATGGCACTCGAGCGCAGGAGGTTGGGCCAATGGGATTTCCACTCCTTAAACTTGAGCGCGATGGGTCCGGTCACCTTGTTGCCGGTGACTGGACCGGCGTCGCCCGGAGGTGGTGAAAAGATCCGGCTGAGCGCAAAAATCCCGATAAGAACGGGCAGAAGTTTTAGACCGTCGTCCATTGCGTTGAAGCCGAAGGTAAATCGTAATTTACCGGTTCCTGGAGCGGTGCCCGGCAGGGCGCATAGGATTCCCAGGAGGCACGAGAGCAGTCCCTTGGAGAGCGATTTTCCGCTCACGCCGACCACAAGTACCAAGGACATCACGACTAAGGCGAAGAATTCCCACGGACCCAAAATGGTCGAAAATTCGGCGATTGGCTTGGCCACAAGTGCAAGCACCACCCAGGAAATAAGGCCGCCGATAAAAGAGGCACCGATACCCAGTCCAAGCGCTCGTCCTGCACGCCCCGAGTTGGCCATGGGGTAGCCATCGAGCGTGGTGATGATCGAAGCTGGCGTGCCCGGCATTCTAAGGAGAGTTGCAGTGATCAGGCCACCACTCACGGACCCAACATACATCGCGACGAGCAAGGTGAGAGCACTCTGGCCGCTCATATTGAAGGTCAGGGGCAAGGTGAGCGAG
>JAURCU010000132.1 GCA_030828305.1 Luteolibacter sp. | reverse complement strand
AGGCGTTGGACTGTTTCATGGTCGGCTTGATCTCATCGACGCTGGGCAGTGATTCACCGGCTTTGATGAAGCTGTCCTGGAGGCCGCGGTGAATGAGGATGCGAGCCGGCAATGTCTTGGCATCCCACAACAGGCTGCGTGCGCCCTCGGAACTGATGCGCTCTGCGGGAAGCTCAGCTTTGGCAATTTGTTTTGCGGCGGCGTGGGCGGTCTCGTAGTCGCCCATGGAAAGAAGGGCCACCACGCGGTAGGTTTCGGCCTTGGGCCATTCTGGGCAGTCAGCAACACTCAGAGCGTTCTGACGCATCCACTTCTGGTAGAGGGTGGATGCCCGGCCAAAGGCTGCGGAGGCGCGGGCATGGTTGCCGCTACGCCACTCGTAGTGGCCGAGCAAATGGAAAGAGGGAGGGTAGGCGGGCCAGAGTTGTGTCAGTTTGCGCGCCAAGGGTAGCGAGTTCTTTAGATCGGGTGCTTCCGCTCGAATGGTCAGGAGTGCATGAAGCGGAAATGGACTCTCGGGGTGCTTTTCAATAAGAGTTAGCAGCCGCTTTTCGGATTCCTCCTGATCTGGTGTGGCCTCGCCGGTGATGTCGTAGCCGCCTCGGTTGAAGAGGGCGGAGAAGATTGCGGCTTGCATGTCGTTGGGAAAGCGGCGAGCGACTTTCTCGAAGCTGTTGGCAGCTGCATCCGCTCCTTCCGAGATGTATTTGAGCAGGCCGTAGGTGTAGCCACGCTCGAGTTCGCTGCCCTGAGAGGCCTCGAGCAGTAGAACCAGACGCTCGATGACGGCCTTTCGCGCAACCTTGGTTTCCGGTGAGGAATCGAGTATGGCCATGGCCATTCCCCAGTGAGCGAGTAGACAGTCCGGATCCTCTTTCATGGCTGCTGCGAAGTGACGACTGGCTTCAAACTCCCAGCCGCCGTGGAGATGGTTGAGACCCTGCTGAACGTGCTTTTGAGCGAGTTCACTCGGAGTGCTGACCGCCATCACGATGCCACCCTTGAAGTCGGTCACAGAAGGTGGCTTGAGTTCCCTGATCAAGGCGGGAATGGCCTGCTCCACTGCAGGAGCTTGCGGTTTTGAGTCTTCGGCGAGCAGCGTGGAAAAACCCGCGAGCCAGAAGAGCAGGAGCAGTGGAGCGAAGTCGCGGGAAGTTCTCATGGGGCCAACCATGGGTCTAAATGGCCTTGCGCTCCATAAAAAATCACGCTGGCCCGCCCGCCGAAATGCATTAGCCTCTGAGTCATGAAAGTAGGCATCATTGGTTGTGGCAAGATGGGCACTGCCCTGATCCAGGGAGCCGTGCAGACCGGCGTGGTGAACCCTCAGCGCCTCAAGGGCGTCGACCCCGTTGCCGCGGCACGCGAGCAATTCGTCGAGGCGACGGGTGGATGCGCCAGTGAGCGAATCGCCGACCTCGCCGACAGCGATATGGTATTGCTTTGTACCAAGCCCCAGCAGGCTTGCGAAACTCTCAACTCGCTGGCTCAGGTGGCTGCGGATCAGCCCATGTTAATCATTTCCGTAGCGGCGGGAATTTCCGTGGCGGCCCTCGAAGCTGCCGCCGGACCCTCGATGCGGGTGATTCGCTGCATGCCCAATACGCCGGCTCTGGTGGGCAAAGGAGCCGCGGCTTACTGCATGGGCAATACGGCCACTTCCGAGGATGCCGAGAATGCTCAAAGCTTGCTCGGCTCCGTAGGGCTCGCGCTGGAGCTGCCCGAAAGCATGATGGATGCGGTCACTGGCCTCTCGGGCAGTGGCCCGGCATACGTCTATTTGATGATCGAATCCCTTGCTGAGGGCGGGGTGAAGCAAGGATTGTCCTGGGATCAGGCCTTGCAACTGGCCACTCAGACCGTGCTGGGCGCTGCTGTCATGGTGCAGGAGACTGGCAAGCATCCCAAGCATCTGCGTGAGATGGTCACCTCTCCAAATGGCACGACCCTTGCCGGATTGAGCGCCCTTGAGGAGCGCGATTTTGTGGGTGTGGTGCACTCAGCGGTGATTGCCGCGACGGCTCGCTCCAAGGAATTGGGCCGATAGACAGGATTTTTTCCCGTGCTTGCCCTGCTCGGTAATACCGTCGTGATACGCTGATTTTTCCTTTCCCCGATGGGAGGCTTTTCCCATGCTGTGCTCATGATACAACGTCTCCCCGCGTTTTTGCTCCTCCACTTTTGCGTCTTGTTACTCTGCCAATGTGGCGACAAGCAACCTGGTCCGGTCCTTGTCGGTCAAAGTGAGGCCAATCGTTTGGAAGCCGCGGCTCTCTTCAGCAAGGCTGAAGCCGAAGAGGCAAAGGGTGAGGTGAAAGATGCCATCGATCTCTATGAGGATGTGGCGGATGATTATCCTGTCAGCCCCATGGCTGGCGAGGCTCGCTATCGTCAGGCCAAGCTCCTTGACCAACGGGGTAAGCGACGCGATGCCTTCGAGGCCTACGGCCTTTTTCTCAAGCACCATCCCCAGCATCCCAAGCACAGTGATGTGCTAAAGCGGGTCTTCGAAATTGCCATTGGCGCCAAGCGCGGAGATATTCAAACCAACTTTCTCGGCATCAAGGGTGAGCTTCCACTCAAAGAGACATTGCTCATGTTGGAGTCTGTCAAACAATATGCTCCGCAGTCCGATATGGCCGCTAAGGCTCAGTATGCGATTGGGGAACTCTACTTGCGCGAGAAAAAATACAACCTCTCGGTGACAAACTTTCGCAAGGTTGCGGAAGATCACCGCAGCCATCCGCTCGCACCCGAGGCTTTGTTCCGCGTTGGCAAGATCCTGCTTGAGGAAGCCCAGCGTGGTAATCAAAACCTGGCGACTGTCGACCTCTCGCGTGAGGCCTTCAACGACTACCTCATTCAGTTTCCAGGGCACAAACACAACGCCGAGGCCCGCAGGATGATTGCCACACTCAAGTCTCGCGATGTGCAGCGCACCATTGAAATCGCCGATTACTACTACAAGACCG
>JAURCU010000131.1 GCA_030828305.1 Luteolibacter sp. | reverse complement strand
TCGAACTCGACGTAGGCGATGGACAGGCCGATGGCGCTGGAGCTGCGTACCCGACGCACACCAGGCATGCCATTGACCGAGCTTTCGATCGGGAAAGTGACGTATTGCTCGACCTCATCAGCGGCGAGACCGGGCGACTCGGTCATGATCACCACGGTGGGTGCGTTGAGCTCGGGGAAGACATCCACGGGCGTCTGCGGCAGTCGAAGCCCCACCACAGCCAGTAACACGCCGGCCGCCAGCAACACCAGCGAGGCATGGGTCAGGGAGAATTGGATCAGTCGGGAGAGCATCGTGTCAGTGGTCTTCGGCGTGAAAGGTGCCATCGGCGTGGAAGTGGCCACCCTTTTGGCTGGCGCCACTCTGCGAGGAGGCGAGCTTGAGTTCGTAGGCTCCTTCGAGCACCACTTCGTCTTGGGGGCCGATGCCACTTTGGATCTCGACCCATCGGCCATCGCTGACTCCCATGTCGGCCTCGACGCGGATGGCCTTGTTCGGGTTCATCGGGTCGCGCTTGAAAAACACATGCACGATGCCGTCCTTGACCACGGCTGAACGGGGAATGGCGAGGGCAGGTCCATCGCTGGACCGGGTTTCCACCTCAAGGAAGGCGGATACGCCCGGCCGTGCCCAGTCGGGTTTGTTCTCGGGGTCGGCGATCAGGGTGATGGCTCGCTCGCGGGGATGCTCATCCAGCCCTATGCCTAACACCGCGGGCACGGACTGGTTGATGTCACTGTCATTGCCCTGATGGGGTACGATGCGCACCACCTCGGCCTGCTCGAATTTGGATAAATCACTTTGCAGACCAAGAGCGCGGAAACGTACCTGCGATGGATTGATGGTGGTCAGCACCAATGTGGTTGCCTCGACATATCCGCCATCGGTGACGGCCAATCTTTGCACAACCCCGGCTTCAATGGCGTGGGCTTCAATCCAGTCGATATTGCGATAGAGGGGCACCTTTGAATCCTTGGCATCGACAGACGCCAATAGGTCCGCCGGCCGTAGGGCGACCTCTCTGGCGCGATAGGCGTTGAGAAGGTTGCTGGCGGTCGCAAGGGCCGCGTCCAGCTCGGCCTTGAAGCGCGTGACATCAGCCTCGAAATTGGTAGCTTGCACTTCGAGTTCGGCGTTCCTGAAGTCTGCCTGCTTGAGGGCTTCGATACGCTTGGTGATGGTCTCAAATTTGAGGACGGCTTGTTTGTGGGATGCCAGTGCGAGCTCAATGCGCGACTGTAGTTCCAACCACTGCGGTGACTGGAAGCGGTAGAGCAAATCACCGGGGTTGACGGCCTGCAGTTCATCGACTTCCAGGCGGACTTGGGCGGGCATCATCAGGCGATACTCATGGCGGGCCAGCGGTTTGAGTTCAAAGGCACCCGGAACGCGAAGAGTGGCGGAGACCTTGCGGCGTTCCACGTTGACAAAAGTGATGCCGAGATTGCTGCGCACGCTCGCGGGGATATCGATGCGGTTGGTGACGGGTTCGGCATGGGCTTTGTTATTTTTGCCGGAATCGTCACTGCTATCACAGGAGGCGAGGGCCAGCATTATGCTAGCCATGGGGATCCAAGGGGGAGTCTTGAATTTCATGGGAGATTTTGGCTGATTCATTTGATTTTTACGCTCCAAGGGGCAGGGCCTTGAAGGTGTTGGATTTCGCTTTGCGCCCGGCTTTCGTCGTTTCGGGCCTCGATCAGCTGAAGTTTCGCTTCGTGGGAACGCACCAGGCTTTCCAGAAGCACCAGACTTCCTCCTTCACCAAGTTCGAGAAGGCGTTTGGCGTCTTTGACTTGTTCATCCACCAAGGGGAGCAGCTCGGTATCGAGCGAGATGCGGTGCTTGCGAGCGCCTGCCAAGCGTTCTTTCAATGCGGAGAGCTTTCCGGTGGTGCGCTCGAGTTCTGTTTCAAACGCAGCGCGCGCCAGTTCCCGCTGCGTCTTGGCCGTGGCAATGCCTCCCTTGTTTGAGTTCAGCAGGGGAATGGGGATCATGCCGATGCCGCCAATTTTTGATTGGCCCTCGTCCTCCTCCACACTGGGTCCGATTTCGATGTCGGGATACTGTTTGCGGATCTCACGCTTGAGTTCCAGTTCGGCGCTCTCGTATTCCAGTTGCAACCGGATCAGTTTGGCATTGGTTTGCGCCAGCTTGCCCGGTTGCCTGGAGTCCGCTAGATACATTGTCGGGCGCAGTCCCAGCATGGCACGTGGCGAAAGGCCCATTGTGGATCGGATGGCCTGCTCATCCTCTCGCACCTGTCCCTTCAGCTTGTTGACCTCGGCCTTGCGGCTCTGCAGCTCGATGGTGAAAAGTTTGGCCTCCGTGCGCGGCAGCTCACCTCCTTCGGCCAGCTTGGCGGCGGTGTTGCTGATGGTCTCCAAAGACTTCACCATCTGTTGGGTTTCTGAAAGGCGCAACTGGTTGGCGGACCAGCTTAGCCACGCTTGGCGCAGTTCGAGTATTGCTTGCCATTCATCCTCGGCCACTTTTGCCAGTTTGGCATGGTGTTGAGCTACCGCACGCGATTTCTCGACCGCCAGACGTCCAGACAGCGGAATGGTCAGAGACAAGGAGGATCCCAGAATCCATGAGTCAGGAACCGCATCCCTTACTTTCAGGACATTGACCTCAAATCGGGGATCGTCCCAGCGCCCGGCATGTTGGGCAGAGGCCTCGGTGATTTTCTCGCGCAGACGTGAGATCCGGAGATCCGGATTGTAGACCAATGCAATTATTTCCGCCTCGGGTAATGAGAGGCCATCTGCGGGATTGAAGTATACCTTGTCAGGGCCGGAGCGGCTCATGCGCTTGGCAAAATCGAGCACGCTTTCGTCCCCGGCGCTGCGACTGTGCCAGGACTCGAGATGGCTACTCGGCTCCAGCGGGGAGGGGTGGTACAGTTCACAGCTACTCAAGAAAAGCAAAGAGGCGTAGGCTAGTAGCCGAAGAGAACTTCGCTTTAGGGGGTGATTGTGAATGAGTGGATTGAGTGACGGCATGATGCCTTGTTGGTATGATGTGAATCTGGATCTGTTCAGGCAGAAAGCTGCAAGGGGTGAGCGTTGACTAAATGAGGTCACGCGGGAGGCAATCTTGGCAACATCGCCAATTTTGAAATGTCGGCATGCACACGCATGAGACGACCTTCATCAGCCAGGACAATCTAACAGAATTGTCCTCAGCGC
>JAURCU010000130.1 GCA_030828305.1 Luteolibacter sp. | reverse complement strand
CCATGCAGCGACCTCATGTTGATGAGAGACCATAAAAGCTCCAACTATATGTGTGCTGTCGTCAAATCGACCTTTGTCGACGGTTTTTATTTCGCATCCTTCTTGAGGTGGATTATTTCCTTGATGGCATCGGCCAAGCAGTAAGCACCACGCGACTTCTGCTTTGATTTTGCAAATCAGGCCTTTCAGCTACCCAACTCATACTAAGCATGAAACAGGTCGTGATCTACACGGATGGTGCCTGCAAGGGCAACCCGGGGCCCGGTGCATTCGGTGCCGTGTTGATGAGTGGTGTTCATCGCAAGGAAATCTCGGTGGCTTATCGCCTCACCACCAACAATCGCATGGAGCTTTTGGCCGCGATCAGTGCGCTCGAGTTGCTGCAGAGTCCCTGCAAGGTCGAGCTGCATTCCGACTCGAAGTATCTGGTGCAAGCCATCAACGACCATTGGATTAGTGGCTGGCAGAAAAAAGGCTGGGTCAACTCGAAGAAGGAGTCGGTCAAGAACCAGGATCTGTGGCGTCGACTGCTAAGCGTGATGGAGCCGCACGACATCAGCTGGCATTGGGTCAAGGGGCATGCCGGCAACAAGGAGAATGAGCGCTGCGACGTGCTCGCCAATGAAGCCATCGAGGCCGGAAATTTCCTTGAGGATGAAGGCTTCGGCGAGACCAATTTCTGAGTAAATCAATGTCAGACAACGATGCCGTATGATTCGTTCCAAAGCCGTTGGCAGACTCATGTGGCGCTACCCGCGCTGACGAGGATGGCACCTCCCTGGTGCGCAAGGATGCCCTGCTCATCCACCTACTCGGCCTGCACATCCTGCATCATCACTTCTGCTGAGTTGGAAGTGCCTGAAGGATCTCGGCAGCAACCTTCTCGGCCAGCCAGTCGCAACCTTCCTTGTTGAAGTGCACGTCACCTGGCCGGGTGGCAATGCCCGGCAGCCTTTTTAGGGCGTGGCTGTGGAGATCGTTGATGGCGATGCCGTTTTTCTTCATCACATCGGCTGCCACCTTGTTGTATCTGATGGCGTCTCCAGCGTGACGACCTGCTTCACCCTCCGGCACGGGAGTGGTCGCACACCAGATCAGCTTGGCCCCGGTCTTCTTCAGAATGGCGACGGCCTGTTCCAGATGCTCACGGTATTGCTCTGGTGTATTGGAAACGGTGCCATTGACCTTGTCGCGCTTGCCCTGGCTCTTGGAGTCTGGATGCCGATACGCCAGATCCCACAGACCCCAATTGAAGTGAATCACGTCCCACTTCTTGTCCCCTAGCCATTTCGGCAGATTTTTTACCCCGAAGTCCGCAGTCTGGCCGTTGCCGGGAATGCGGTGCACCTTGGCTTTGCCTGTGAGCAGTTTGCGCACATTCACGGTATAGCCGATGGAAATGGAGTCCCCGATCAAGAGCACACGCGGTAGTACAGAATCATCCTTGGGGTTGGCGAAAGCCTGAGTGAACTCGGGCCCTTCGTGAAGCTCCTCCTGGCAAGCCAGTGGCGTGGAAATCTGACCGTGGGC
This sequence comes from Luteolibacter sp., assembly GCA_030828305.1. GTDB lineage: Bacteria > Verrucomicrobiota > Verrucomicrobiia > Verrucomicrobiales > Akkermansiaceae > Luteolibacter. The sequence goes on along the minus strand of JAURCU010000130.1, from coordinate 1,814 downwards.
CAGAACCGATCCCATTAGGAAAAACAGCGGTAAGAGCCTCAAGATCTGGCAGTCTTTAGTGTGCAACCCGGGTGCGACCACTGCCATACAGCACGCGGACCCGATCGCCCGGATTGAAGCTTTCACGCTCGGTGTGCTCCTGAACGATGGAAATGGTCTCACCATCATCGAGGGATATGGTCATTTCGATACCCTGCTTGTTGCCGATTTTCTGCTCAATAGCGCCACCAGCTACGGCGCCGGCGGCTGCACCGCCCAAGGCTCCAAGCGTTTGACCACTGCCACCACCCACTTTGCTGCCGGCAATGCCGCCAGCGATGGCACCAATGGTGGATCCAGCCCCCTGGCCGGCTTGAAGTTTGACCATGCGCACACTCTGCACCGTGCCACTGCGCACAGTCTGTACCTGGCCGGCCTCGTTGCGTGAGTAGGTGTCACCGGTCAGCTCCTTGGGAAAGCAGGAAACCAGACAGAGGGGCAAAGCGGCTGCGGAAAGGATGCAAATAAAGGATTTCATAACATTGCTTATTAGTCCTTTACCTCACAAAAGTAAAGGACCTTTCATTGCCGTTGTAACGTCTGTGGCCAACAAATATTCAACAAGTCGCGCAACATTGCACTCCAATGGCCCGTAAGGGAAATGTCAGCTGAATATGCAGCGACCCGCTGCCATCTTTAAAGTTGCCAAGACCGCACCACTCTGTGCATTTTTCTCAGCGTTATGGCCAATCCCACCAACGTCCTCTCTAGTGGCATCCAAATCATCGGATCCATCCGTTTCAGCAATGACATGATCATTGACGGCAAGATCGATGGCGAAATCACGTCCGACAAAGGCAAGGTCACCATTGGCGAGAATGCCGTGGTCAAAGGCGATATCTCCGCAGGAGAAGTCAAGGTCTATGGCAAGATTGAGGGCAAGATCACTTCCCAGCGCTGCGAGCTGAAGGACAAGTCGCGCATAAACGGCGACATCAAGTCCAAAGTGTTTTCGATGGAGGAAGGTGCCGCTCTTTCCGGTCGCACCGAGATCGGGGGCTAAGGCCTTTTACCAAGCCAATCGGCATCCTCATACCGGAGCTGCAATTGACGCAGTGCACTTGCGGGCGGTTCTTCATTGAAGGCAGCCCATTTTTTTTGGCTGAGTGCGTCGGCCATCCGCTTGGCTCGCTTCTCTGATGCCATCCCGTCAAGTGGCAGCGCAACTGAGCCCTGATGCAGGAGGCCAGCCTTGGTGCGCTTCTGCCCTGCCCCGGCGATCTTCTTTCCAGTCCCATTCACGAGGTCGTGGGTTACGGGGTTGTCGAAGCAGGTGGCGTCTCCGGTCTGTTTATCACCTCCACAGAGTCTCGCATCCAATGCCTCGGGCTCGAGCGCATCAAGCAAGGCCTTGTGAATGAGGAGATAGCTCTCTGCTCCACCCAAACGCTGATCCGAACCGACCGAAGGGATGAGCAAGGTGTAGGGCCAGTCATGACGGTGATCGACCGTGCCACCTCCTGTCCAGCGCCGGACCCATTGTTGAATCTCCGGAAAAGAGGCCTGCGCCTGACTGAGGCTGTCAAAATAGCCGAGAGTCCCCCACTCCCCTTGCCAGCGATAAACCCGCAGAATGGGTCGTCCCAGGCCGAGCAGCCATTCATCAACCGCCATCGACTCCGGGCCAGAGCGGGCCACCGGATCCAGCCACAGCTCCAAGCCATCCAGCTTCATGCCTTTTGCAGCACGATGCGGAAGTGCAGGGTGTCAGTTTGATCCTCATCCTGCTTGGCGATGACCAGCTCTTGCTCCTCCTTGGGGTGACGTTGGAGAAT
>JAURCU010000012.1 GCA_030828305.1 Luteolibacter sp. | reverse complement strand
TTTCACCAAGACCATCCCTACACCTTCCACGTAGATGGCCAGGCCCATACCATCGGCTACCAGCCGGCCGACTCCCGCACCGGGCTGTTCGGCGGCAACTCCAATTGGCGCGGACCCATCTGGTTCCCCATCAACTTCCTCATCATTGAAGCCCTTGAGCGCTACCATCACTTTTACGGTGAGGAGTTCAAAATCGAATACCCCACCGGTTCGGGACAGATGGCCACCCTAGATAAGGTCACCGAAGACCTCAGTGACCGTCTGATTGGCCTTCTGATGCCTGGCAAGGATGGTCGGCGACCCTGCTTTGGCACGGCAACCCGTTACCGCGACCGTGAGGACTGGCAGAATCTGCTGCTGTTCCACGAATACTTCCACGCCGAAACAGGTGAGGGCCTGGGTGCCTCTCACCAGACCGGCTGGACTTCGCTCATCGTGCGACTGGTGCGCGAGCGCATCAAACGCAAGCAGACCAAGCCGCTGACGACCGCCGAGGCGACGTGAGAACGTTGCCCCTCAGCTCGCAGGGCCAAGTTTGACAAAGGCGCCGGTATCCGTGGTGAAACTCTTCAAGCGAAAGCCCTCCATCTTGAGCTCACTGACTTGGATCTTGAGCGCATAATCCTCGAACTTGGGCGCTTGAGCAGGATCCAACTCAACCCGGCCACCGCCGCCGGCTTTGACTCCTACTAACTTGCTTTCCATTACCATGCAGGCCTCGGCCGGCAGTGCCACCGTAGTCGGCTTGGGCACATCGGGAAACAAGCCGCAGGAGTGCTGGTTGTTGATCCACTTGCCCATGCCATCAGCACCGGTGCCTTCCTTGAAAAGCTGCATCTTGCCCGAGACGCTGAACTTGCCCTCGGCGTGCTTGATGTTGAGCTGCAAAACGGCGTCCTGATCACCAAAAGTGTAGAAGACGATGGTGTCGCGTGGGCCCATCTGGCCGTAGCGAATTTCCTGTTTCTTCACATCGGCAACATCAAGGTCGCGGGCCTTGAGAGTGGAAGTGGTGGCGGCAATGATGCCGCAGGTGGCGAGCGTCAGTAGAATTTTCATATTCGGAAGCTTTCACGCACTGTGACACATCCCGAGCAATTGTCTTAGAAAAAAAGCCGGGGCATTGACCTGGCGCGGCGGCTCAAGCCAAGCTGGGGCATGGATCAGCCTTCAATCTCGCGACGCAGCCTTCTGCAGGGAGCCGCCTCATTCACCGCTCTCGGCGCACTCGGCACCAGCACCTCTCATGCACAAGACAAAGCCCCCACCAAAACGGAGCTCAAAAAAGGCAGCGTGATTCTCTTCCAGGGTGACTCCATCACCGACGAAGGCCGCAAGAAGGACATCCTCGAAGCCAACGACAGCGGCGCCTTGGGCAAGGGTTATGCCGCCAACGCCGCCGGAGAGATCCTTGGCGACAACGCCGAGCTCGGCCTGCAATTCTACAACCGGGGTATCAGCGGCAACAAGATCCCCGACCTGGCCGCGCGCTGGCAGAAGGACTGTATCGAGCTCAAGCCCGACATCCTCAGCATTCTGATCGGCATCAACGACATCTGGCACACCATCGCTTTCGGCGCCAACTACCAGGGAACGATCGCCGACTACGAAGAGGGCTATCGCCAACTCATCAAAGACACCCTTGCCGCCAAGGCAGACACCCGCATCGTGATCTGCGAGCCCTTCACCACGCGCGAGAATTTCAAGAGCAGGGAGGGCAAGACGGCAGCGGACTATGCGGTGGTCGCCAAAAGAATCGCCGATGACATGAAGCTGACCTTTGTTGCTTTCCAGACCGAGTTCGACAAGGCCTGCAAAGCCGCTCCGGGCAAGTTTTGGCTCTGGGATGGCATCCACCCCAGCACCGCCGGTCATGCCCTGATGAGTCAGGTGTGGCGAAGGGCAGTAGGAATTTAGGCAATTCAAACTCAATCCATTTCAACAATGATGCGCCCCTGCTTGTTCATCGGCTTGTGCTTGGCCGGCTTGGTTTTTGCCGAAGAAAACAAACTCGCAGAGTTGCACGAGGACCATGCCGTCGGTCGCATCGCCTTCGGCTCCTGCCTGAGACAGCCGGCCGGGGCAGAAATTCTTGGCAAGATCATGGACTACAAGCCCGACCTCTTCGTCTGGCTTGGCGACAACATCTACGTCGACACCTACGACAAGCCCGAGCGCTTTGAGCAACTCTATGGCCAACTCGGCGCCAATCCCCGCTATCAAAAATTCAAAGCGGCCTGCCCCCAGCTCGCGATCTGGGACGATCACGACTACGGCATGGACAACCACCACAAGGACTACCCACTCAAGGGCCTGTCCAAGGTCGCTTTCGGCAAGTTCTGGGATGTGCCGGCCACCTCCCCTTTCTGGAACCGCGAGGGCATTTACCGCTGCGTCGAGTATGGCAAGCCGGGCCGCAAGGTGCAGATGATCCTGCTCGATGGCCGCTGGTTCCTCGACAAGCAAAACCCCGGGGCCAAAGACAGCTACCTCGGCAAGGCGCAGTGGTCCTGGCTGGAAGAAGTGCTCGAGCGCCCGGCGGATGTGCGCGTGATCTGCTCAGGTGTGCAGGTGGTCAAACTCAACGCCAACGGCGAGAAATGGGAGATGTGGGGCCACCACCCCAGCGAAAAGAAACGCCTCTTCGATCTCATTGAGAGCACCAGGGCCGATGGTGTAGTCTTCATCAGCGGCGACATGCACTTCGGCGAAATCTACAAGACTGCTGGCACCTCCTACCCGCTCTACGACATCACCGCGAGTGGCCTGGACCAGGTTCACCCCCACGCCGGCAAGGCACAGCCCGATCAGCTTCAGATCGGCCAGTCGCTCATCAATACCCTCAACTTCGGTGGCATCGTCATCGACTGGGAAAAGGCCACGCTCCATCTGGAGATCCTCAACGGCGAGGGCGAAATCCACCTCCGCCATAGCATCCCCTTTAAGGAGTTGCAGCATCCGGAGAAGTGATCATGTCGGGAAGTCCCTGATGACCTTACATTGATTCACGCCGGTGAGGCGTTGATCCAGACCCTGGAAGGGGAAAGACAGGCGTTCGTGGTTGATGCCGCCGCCGGCCAGCCAGCCCGAGAAGCAACGCGGATGGTGATCGCGACCGTAGTTGTCGGGCACTTTGGAGTGGTGGTCCCAAACGCGATACAAGAGCTGGTTGAAGCGCACGCCGCGCTCGGCCATGCGGCGGGCGAGTAGGCAGTTGCGCGCATAGGCGCCGGACTCATCGAGCTCGAACGGTCAAATCGATGAACGCTCACGCTCCCGCAACCCTCTTCACATAGGCATGCGCCGCTTCTCGTGTGGCGGATGCCAGGTTGGCTTCGGGCTTGGCAAAGGGCGGCACAAACCAAGGATAGGAGCCGAGCAGGTCGGTGACCACGGCCACTTCGCCGTCACAGCTGTTCTCACCGCAACCGATGCCGATGGTCGGCACCGAGAGCTCTTTGGAAATAGAGTCGGCCGTATCCTTGATGATGGATTCAAAGACGATGGCACAAACTCCTGCATCACTGAGTGCGCCAGCCCCCTCGCGAATGTCATCCACCTGCTCAGGCGTCTTGCCTTTCTTCTTGTAGCCGCCTTCCTCAATCACGCGTTGGGGCAGCATACCCAAGTGGCCGACCACCGGAATACCTGCGTCGACAATGGCCCTCACTTTGCCCGCCTGGCGCACACCCCCTTCGAGCTTCACCGCTTCAGCTCCGGCAGCGACGAGAGCTTTGGCGGATTCGAGCGCCTGTTCGGGATTGTCATAAGTGTGAATGGGCAGGTCACCGACAATGAGCGCCTTGGGTTTGGCACGGGCCACGGCTGCGACGTGATGGATCATGTGGTCGAGGGTGACATGCGTGGTGTCCTCAAAGCCGAGCACCACCATGCCCAGCGAGTCACCCACCAAGAGCAGGTCGACGCCGGCTTCATCAAGCAGGCGCGCCGTCGGATAATCGTCGGCGGTGAGCGCGGCAATTCGGCGTCCACCCTTGCGCTGGCGGAGAGCTTCGGCTTTTTGATGAGCGGTCAAGCGGCTGCCACTTAATGCCCTGAGCGGCCTGCAATCAAGCCGTGAAGCTCATTTGGCCTTCTTGGCCTTGCTAGCCTTGGCCATCTTGTCGATCACCACCTCGGCATCGTTCTTTTGCCTGGGGCCCGGGGTGCTGCGACCATCGGCAATCTGCTTTTCCAAAAGCGCCCGCAATTCCCTGACCTTGTCAGGAAACTCGGCCTGCACATTGTGCTTCTCCCCAATGTCCTTCTTCATGTGGTAGAGCTGGATGACTGGCTCACCTTGCCTGAGTGCCTCGGCCGGCTTGGGATCACCCCACCCCCCAGAACCCGGACCGCAAAGCAGCTTCCAATGACCCTGGCGAATGGCGAACATGCCCGAAATGGAGGCGCTGATCACATCTTTGCGGGCAGGCTCTTCGGATTTGCCCAAAAGGGTCGGCAGAAATGAAACCGAATCGACGCCTTCGGTCTCGGGATAGTCCACTCCCAGCACGTCAGCCATGGTGGCATAGATGTCGTTGAGGCAGACCAAATCATTGTTCGTGGTGCCTGCTTTCACCTTGCCCGGCCAACGCAAGATGAAGGGCACGCGGTGGCCGCCATCCCAGAAATCGGCCTTCATGCCGCGCAACTTGCCACTCGGATGATGGCCGGCATTGAGCAACTGATCACGGCCCGAAGTTTGGGGAGAAGTGCCGTTGTCACTCGAGAAAATGACGATGGTGTTTTCGCCAAAATCATTTGCCTCCAAAGCTTCGATCACCTGTCCGCAACTGTCATCGGTCTGCATCACGAAGTCGGCATGGGCGTTGATGCCGCTCCTGCCCTTCCACTTCTCGTTGGGCACCACTGGCGAGTGCGGCGAGTTCCACGGCACATAAAGGAAGAAGGGTTGCTCCTTGCCCTTGCGCGAGGCAATGTAGTCGACAGCCGCCTTGGTCAGATCCGGCAGCATGTCCACGTGCTGGATGTGGCGGGTGATCTGATCGTTGTCGATCCACAGGTACATCTGGCCGGCGTGGTGGAAACCGTGGAACTCGTCGAAGCCACCGAAGTCGATGGGCCCGTGGGTCACCTTGGCTCCAACCGGCACCTTGCTTCCCGAGTTCTTCTTGCCGTCAAAGAGCATGCCCAAGTGCCACTTGCCCACGATGCAGGTGTGATAGCCTTGGCCCTTGAGCAACTCGGGCAGGGTCAGCCTTTCCTTGGCGATGAGCGATTCACCACCCGTCAGCACTCCATTCTGCAAGCGGGTGCGCCAGGCGTAGCGGCCGGTGAGAAGCCCGTAGCGGGTGGGCGTGCAGACCGAGGAGCCGGAATGGCCGTCGGTGAAAACCATCCCTTGCTTGGCCAGTTGATCAAGTTGAGGCGTCGCAATCTTGCCCTCGGGGTTGAGGCAGCCCAATTCGCCGTAACCCAGGTCGTCGGCCAGCAGGAGAACGATGTTGGGTTTCTCAGCGGCAACACCCGGCGCCGAAAAAAGCAGGCCAAACATCAGAAAAGCATGGATCCGAATCATGGCAAGGATACTGACCATAACTCTCCACCCTTGCCAAGCCCAAGGGATCGAAGGGCTGTCGCTACTCCCGAGCAGAACAAAGATTTGCGTCAATCTGGTCATCGGGCCACAAGATTCTCTGCTTGTGATGCGTAGGAGTATATGGGATTGACCTGTGCCCCCGTTCAAACGCCATGCACATACGACTATCCACCCTCCTCGCCTCGCTGTTGCTCATCGGCAGCACCCATGCCGAACTGACCCTGGAAAAAGGTAGTCGCATCACGCTGGTCGGCAACGGCCTCGGCTCACGCATGATGAACTACGGTCACTTCGAGACCGAGCTTCATCTCCGCTACCCGCATCATCAATTGACCATCCGCAACCTCTGCGACGAGGGCAACACCCCCGGCTTCCGCCCCCATTCCGGCCGTGACAACCCCTATGCTTTCCCGGGAGCAGAGAAGTTTTTATCCCTACCCAACACCAAATACAAATGGGGAACCAGCAGTGTTGGCAATGGTTTTGAAAAGACCCCCGATGCCTGGCTAAACGAAGTGAAAGCCGACATCATCCTCGCCTTCTTCGGCTACAATGAGTCCTTCAATGGCCCTGGCGGCCTGGACGCCTTCAAGCAAGAACTCACCGGCTTCATCGAGCACACTCTCAAGCAGAATTACAACGGCAAGTCTGCGCCTCAGCTGGCTCTGGTTTCGCCCACCGCCTTCCAGAACCTGTCCGCACTCTACGCAACTCCGGACGGGGTTGCCGAAAACGCCAATCTCGCGCTCTACACCAAAGCCATGGAGCAAGTCGCCGCGGCCAACAAACTTTCCTTCGTCAACCTGTATGCCCCCACCAGCCAATGGTTCACAGAGGACAAGACTCCCCTCACCCGCGATGGCGCGCTTCTCACCGAAGCCGGTTACCGCAAGCTGACGCCACTGCTTGCCGACAGTCTCTTTGGCAAGAGCAAGTCCGCTCAAGACAAGAGGGCCGTGATCCACAAGGCGGTCATGGACAAGAACTGGCTGTGGCTGAACTACCACAAGATTCCCAATGGCGTGCATGTCTTTGGTCGTCGCCACAAGCCCTACGGTCCCGACAACTACCCCTTCGAGCTGGAAAAGCTTGCCAAGATGGTGGAGGTGCGCGACCAGGCCATCTGGGCCGCACTCGCCGGCAATCCCTTCGATCTCGCTTTAGCTGATGCCAAAACCGGCGAATTGCCAGTAGTGAAAACCAATTTCAAGCCCAGTGGCAAGAATGGCGCCTTGGACTTCCGCTCCGGCAGTGAAGTCCTCAAATCCCTTGAAGTTCCCGAGGGCTACAAGATTGAGCTCTTTGCCGATGAGAGCCGCTTCCCCGATCTCGCCAATCCGGTGCAACTCTCCTTCGATAACAAGGGCCGCCTATGGGTGGCCACCATGCCGAGCTATCCGCATTACGTACCCGGCGGGCCCTTTCCCGACGACAAGCTGCTCATCCTCGAGGACACCAATGGCGACGGCATGGCCGATAAGCAGACGGTCTTCGCCGACAAACTCCACTTGCCCATGGGCTTCGAGTTCTCGCAAGATGGGGTTTATGTCTCTCAAGGCTACCGCCTGATGTTGCTGGCCGACACCAATGGCGACGACAAGGCCGACGTCCGCGAAGTGGTGATGAGCGGCTTCGACGATCACGACACGCATCATGCCATTTCCGCCTTCTGCGCCGACCCGTCGGGCGCCTTCCTCATGGGTGAGGGTGTCTTTCTGCACAGCCACGTGGAAACCGCCTACGGACCCGAGCGTAGCTTCAACGGTGGCTTCTGGCGCTATAATCCGGCACGCCGCCACCTCGAACGTGTCGCGCGTCTCGAAATCCCAAACCCCTGGGGCATCGCATTCGATGATTGGGGTCAGGACTTCTTCGCCGACACCTCCGGCCCCGACATGCGCTGGATGCTACCCGGCTCCATCAATGTCGGCTACGGCAACTTCGCCCCCAATCCGCCCAACCTGCTGGAGGTGCGCGTGCGCCCGACTTCAGGCCTCGAGTTTGTCTCCAGCCGCCACTTCCCCGATGAAGTCCAGGGCGACATCCTGATCAACAACACCATCGGTTTTCTCGGCACCAAGCAGCATACCATGCAAGACGAGGGCACCGGATTCAAAAGCAAGTTTCGCCAAGATCTCATCAAGAGCAATGAAGGAAACTTCCGCCCCGTGGACATGGAGTTTGCGCCGGACGGCTCGCTCTACGTGGTGGACTGGCACAACCCGCTGATCGGTCACATGCAGCACAACGCGCGCGACCCCAACCGCGACCACGCCCACGGGCGCATCTACCGCGTCACCTACCCCGCTCGTCCACTGGTCAAGCCGGCCCGGGTGGCCGGCGCGAGCATTGCCGAACTGCTCGAGAACCTGAAACTACCCGAATACCGTGCCCGCTACCGCAGCAAGCGCGAACTGCGCGGCCGCGATCACAACGAAGTCGTCTCAGCGATCAAGAAGTGGACCGCCTCATTGGATGCCAAGGACGCCAACTACGAGCACCACCTTTGTGAGGCCCTTTGGGTGACTTGGGGAATCGACCGCATTGATGAAGCAATTGTGCTCAAACTCCTCAAGGCCAAGGATCACCGCGCTCGCTGCGTCGCGGTGCGCGCACTGCGCTACAACGGCCACCGCATTGCCAGTCAGGCCAAACTGCTCGAAGAGGCTGCCGGAGATGCTCACGGCCGGGTGCGCCTCGAAGCCATCGTCGCGGCCTCCTGGCTCGGCAAGTCCGAAGGATTGGCCGTGCTGATGAAGGCCGAGGCCGTCGGTATCGACAAGACCATAGAGACCACCTTCAAGGCTGCAAAAGCTCACTTGGAGGGCAAGGCCATCGAAGGCGAGCCCACGGTCACCTACAAGACCGAGCTCAAGGGAGACGACAAGAAATCCTTTCTTCGGGGTGCGGAGGTCTATCACAAAGAAGGCCACTGTGGCACCTGCCACCAAGACGATGGAAACGGTCTTCCTGCGGCTCAGTTCCCGCCGATTGCCGGCAGCAAATGGATCACTGGCAGCGAGGAACGCCTGATCAAACTCACCCTCCACGGCCTGATGGGCCCGATTGAGGTGAAGGGAAAGGTGTATCCGGGTGCCGTTCCCATGCCCGCCTTCAAGATGCTCAGCGACCAGGAAATTGCGGACGTGCTGACCTTCGTGCGCAATTCCTTTGGCAACAAGGCGCCGGTGGTCAAAGCCCAGTTGGTCAACAAGGTTCGCGAGGCTACAAAGAATCGCCAACTCTTCTATCAGGTCGAGGACCTGCTCAAGCAGCACCCCATGCAGTGAGCGGGCGGGCACCAAACTTTCAGTTGCGCCCCTCGGATTCAGTTTTAGCGATATCCATTCAACTCAAACACCTACACCATGACCGTCACCGAAGCCATTGATGCCCGCCGTTCCGTCAAGCATTACGACCCCGAGCACGAGATGCCCGAGGAGGATCTCAAGGAGCTCATCCGCCTGACCAAGCTCGCCCCCTCCTCCTTCAACATGCAGAATTACCGCCTGGTGGTGGTGTGCGACAAGGAGCTGCGCAAACAGCTGCGAAAAGTTGCGTGGGATCAGGCACAGGTCACCGACGCGAGTGTGCTTTTCATCATGTGCGCCGACCTCACCGCCCACGAGGCCGATCCCAAACTCTACTGGGGTCACGCCCCGCAGGAGGTTCAGGACATCCTGGGCCCCGCCCTCAAGCCTTTCTATGATGGCAATCCCCAGCTGACCCGCGACGAGGGCATGCGCTCCAGCGCCCTTGCAGGCATGACCCTGATGCTAGCCGCAAAGGGCATGGGCTACGCTTCCTGCCCCATGGTCGGCTTCGACGCCGATGCCGTCGCCAAGCTCATCAACCTTCCTGAAAACCACGCGCTCAGCTTCATGATCGCCGTGGGTAAGGAAATCCAAGACGCCTGGCCCCGAGGCGAACGCCTGCCCGACAGCACGGTGGTGATTCAAGACAAGTTCTGAGGCGGCAATGCCCGGAAACAGGGCGCTGGGCATTCCCCCCTTGGCGACTGGAGAGATCCTGTCCTAGCATGCTGACGTCGGTCGGCAGCCCCGGGCCGACCCACCGGCATGAAATCCCTCATCTCCGTCGTCAGCGCGTCGATTCATCCGCGCAATAGTAACCGCACCAACCTGACGGCGCTGGCCCGCCTGTTGACCATTCTGGTCATCCTCATCACCACCTACAGTGTTGTCTTCCATTGGCTGATGGAGCGTGAGGACCAGCACCACAGCTGGATGACGGGCTTCTATTGGACGCTCACCGTCATGTCGACCTTGGGCTTCGGCGACATCACCTTCGAGTCCGACGCGGGCCGCCTCTTTTCCATCCTGGTGCTGGTCACCGGGATCATCTTCCTGCTGGTCATCTTGCCCTTCACCTTCATCGAATTCTTCTATGCGCCTTGGATGAGGGCCCAGGAGAAATCCAAGGCACCCACGAAGGTCCCTGCCGCCACCGAGCGCCATGTCATCTTCACCCATTACGGACCGGTAGCCCAGATGCTCAGCCGCCTGCTCGAGGAATACGGCCACCCTTGGTATGTACTCGTGCCCACTCTGGAGGAGGCCCTGCGACTCCGCAGCGAAGGCGTGCCCGTGATCATGCGTGACCGCAGTGATCCGGAAACCTACCGCCGCCTCAACATCGACAAGGCGGCCATGGTAGTCACCACGCTGGACGACGTCACCAACACCAATGTCTGCTTCACCGTCCGCGAACTCTCTGAAAACATTCCCATCGTTGCCTCTGCCACCACCGAAATGGTGCGCAACGCGCTCGAGCTGGCGGGAGTCACCCACATCCTGCGTCTCGAGGAAATGATGGGCCAAACCTTGGCACGGCGCGTCATTGGCAACGATGCCAAGGCCCACATCATTGGTGAGCTCGATGGCCTGATCATAGCCGAGGCGAGTGCCGCTCACACACCACTGGCGGGCAAGACCATCGCCACCAGCAACTTGCGCGGCTACACCGGCGTCACCGTGGTTGGCCTCTGGGTGCGCGGACAGTTCGTGCCGGCCGAACCCGACACCGAGATCCACTCGCACACCGTGCTGGTGATGGCCGGCTCCAAGGACCAGTTTGAGAAATACGACGAACTCTTCGGCAAGCACGAGGTTCACGAGCAGAACAAGGTGGTGATTGCCGGGGGTGGCCGCGTCGGCCGTGCCACCGCGGAGGCCCTCACCGAAGCCGGGGTTGAATGGACCCTGATCGAAAAACTTCCACAGCGGGTCGCCCACATGAAAAGCACCATCATCGGTGACGCCTCGGACTTCGACGTGCTGGTCGAAGCCGGCATGCAGGATGCCGCTTCGGTGATTGTGACCACCCACGAAGATGACCTGAACATCTTCCTCACCATTTTCTACCGCCGCCTGCGCCAGAAAATGCAAATCATCAGCCGTTGCACCCATGAGAGTAACGCCTCACGCCTGCACCGCGCGGGCGCAGATGTCACACTCTCCTACGCCTCAATGGGCGCGAACACCATCTTCAACCTGCTGCGCAGCAATGACACGCTGCTCTTGGCCGAAGGGGTAAACATCTTTTCAGTCAACGTGCCGGATTCACTGGTCGGCAAAACCCTCGCCGATTCGGCCGTGCGTTCTCGCACCGGCTGCTCCGTGCTTGCGCTCGAGTGCAACGGCGAGCGCGACATCAGTCCGGATCCATTCGATCCACTTCCCAAGGACAGTCGACTGTTCCTGATAGGCACGCTGGAGGCCGAGCGCGAGTTTCTGGAGAAATTCAAGCCGGAGCTGGAAGGCTAGAAAATGGGCTAAAAGGGTCACAAAAATGGCTCATTCTACCTCAATCCTGACGCCTTCTCCCAGCTGATTGAGCCGATGCTGGAGGCTGGCAATTCCCTCCAAGCCATCGACCTCAACATAGGTGCTGTTGGAACCGGGATGGGGGCCCTCAATGAAGGAAACTTGACCCAGTCTTTCTCCTTCTGAGCTCCCTCCATCCTTGAGAGGCAGGAGTTCCAGATAGCGAAAGGCGGCAGCCATCGTACATTCCTGCAGGGTGTATTCCCATTCCAGCCACTGGTCTCGCTCAGAACCGTCAATCGGGTTGTCGAGCTCCAGACGGAGGCTTTTCAAATGCGCGCGGATTTCACGCTCACTCTCGTCTCCGGCGAGGTAGGTCTCTTCCAGATAAGCCCGGGCGGATTCATCGTCATCAGGATAGAAGCCCTTGCCTTCGATGAATTCACGAAGGGAGGGGTAGTCAGGCTCTGCGTATGGATCTCCGAGATGCAAGATGTAGCGGCCACAACTTTCCACTGCCAGGAGGGAGGTGCTGGGATTCAGTGGGGCGAGGATTCTCGGGTCTGCATTGCCCATGGCGATTTCATGGATGCGAATCGCGGTTTCAGGAGAAATCAGGCAGGAACCAAATGCTCCGGAGATAATAGATAAAAAGCTTCTACGTTTCATGATTCATGCGGCACGAACTTCAGAAGCAGCACACAATCCGCGTTCAATATACTCGGATCAATCATGGCAGCTTTGGAGGTTGGAGGCTTTCCGACCGAATCGACAGAGGATGAAATCCCGTTGTAAACGTGCCTGATCCTGATCACGGGTCTTGAGACTGACCCGGATTCGGCGAGACGTGCCGTCTGGCAGGTGCTCTGTTCCATGAAACCACCAGGTTCCGTGATTATTCCACAGGTTGTGGTTGGGTCCGGCGCATTTCTGCCGGCGGGACAATGTCGGTATTTGTTGCATTTGATGTCGTGGTTTGGGGTTCACGACATCGCGATTCCTGAAAAACAAAACGCCCATGCCGATGACATCGGATGGGCGTAAATATCTAGTTTCAGGGAGACGTTTTTCCGGCAGGCTGTCTGGATCCTAACCGGCACATGCGGGATTTCTCCCGGGGGCACCGTTAATGTCTCGAATCGGTTGCTGGTCCACCATGCTAGCGGACACTCGCGATGTCAGATCTATCATGCCTATTGCGCAGGAGATTGCAAGCCAGCTGGCGCAAGCGGGTTGTCATAAATGGCTATTTCCCATCTGACTGGGGCTTGGTTGGAAGTTGCTCACCCCGCAATGAAAGCACTTCGAGCAATAGGTCTGCATACTTTTCTTGGTCTGTCATCGCTCAGATTTCCGTGTCTCGTTTGGGAAGCGATTTCAGCCATGCGCCAAGCTTCACTGCGTCTTCTGGATCACACTCCAGCCCCAAACCATCTGACCTACCGCAACAGATCAGATGACCATTCGGGTCACGCTCCACGAAACCCGCTGAGATAGGAACTCCACTTACGCTGAATGTCACTCCCTTCGCCACTTCTTGTACAAGCAAAACCCCCTCATGTGTTGAGAGGGTTTGGCGACCCGTGCAGTGGATGGATGATGGCAGCAGGGTTGTGATGAGTTGGGCGCGCTGGCGACTCGTCAGCACCCGTATGGGACTGATCTCGTTCCACTCGATCCACGCGGGGTGCGGCCCCAGCCGGGGCCGGATAGAATGATTTATCGGCTCACTTCGTTGCGCCGATCCTACGGGCGTTCAAACCCTACGGGTTCGAGCCCCTCCGTTTGAGGACTATGCCGATTCCCAAAAAAGCAAAACCCCCTCGTATTAGGAGGGGGTTTGGCGACCCGTACGGGACTCGAACCCGTGTTGCCGCCGTGAAAGGGCGGAGTCCTAGACCGCTAGACGAACGGGTCGTTGGTTTTGCGGTGGGGCGGGAAAGAGACAAGATGCACAGGGGGATGGCAAGTATTTTTTGGGGGATTCGGGCAATCTGAAGCGAACCGCAAGCAAGAAACTCGCATCCTTGTTTTTTAACACTCAAAATGAGCCTTTGATGTGCGCCACTTGGCGCGTTTTTTGCATGTATTGGGGCATGACGACTTGTCATGCGTTCCCTGATTCCTAGGCTGTCGACCCGCAGCACCCGAATCCCCCGCTGCCGCCCCAATAGTTCGCCATGAATACCACCGTTCTCTCCCAAGCTGCCACTGAAGCCCGCGGCCTCGCGATGGATGCCATCCACGCTTGCAGTTCCGGCCACCTCGGACTGCCACTCGGTTGTGCCGAAATCGGCGCCGTTCTCTTCGGCGAATCTCTCAATTATTGTCCGCATGCACCCAAATGGCTCAACCGCGACCGTTTCATTCTCTCTGCCGGTCATGGCTCCATGTTCCCCTACGCCTGGCTACACATGGCGGGTTACGACATCTCCATTGAAGAGGTGAAAAACTTCCGCCAACTCCACTCCATCACTCCAGGCCACCCCGAGTTCCATGAGACCCCCGGCATCGAAGCGACCACCGGCCCACTCGGCCAGGGCATCGGCAATGCCGTCGGCTACGCTCTCTCCGGAAAGCGTGCCGCTGCCATCTTCAACACAAGCGAGCACACTCTTTTCGATCACCATGTGATTGCGCTGCACGGCGACGGTTGTCTCCAGGAAGGCGTCGCCAAGGAAGCGATTGCCTTTGCCGGCCACAACGGCTTGGACAACCTGATTCTTATCTACGACTCCAATGACGTCACCCTCGACGCCATGGCGGATATTACCCAAAGCGAGGACGCCGAAGCCTATTACACCTCCCAAGGTTTTGACGCGGTGACCATCGACGGCCACGATCTTGAGGCCATTGCAACTGCGATTGAAAAAGCCAAGGCCGATGACAACGGCAAGCCCAAGGTCATCATTGCCAAGACCACCATCGGCAAGGGAATTCCGGAAGTCGCTGGCACTGCCGCAGGTCACGGCGAAGGTGGTGCCAAGTTCGTGGACGAAGCCCGCAAGGCCCTCGGCCTTCCCGAAGAAAAGTTCTTCGTCTCCGAAGAGACCAAGGCCTTCTTTGCAGAGAAGAAAGCTGCCGCCAAGGCCACCTTTGATGCTTGGCAAGAAACCTACGATGCCTGGGCCGCCGCCAATCCCGAATTGGCCAAGCAACTCACCGAAGGCCTTGCCTTCGCGGTTCCCACCGACCTCGATGCCCAGATTCCCGAATTTGCCGAGGACTACAGCGATGCCACTCGCGGTGCGGGTGGTGTCATCCTCAACGCCATCGCCAAGGCCATGCCCCAGGTGATCACGGGCAGTGCCGACCTCTACGGCTCGACCAAAAACTACCTCAAGGAGCAAGGCGACTTCTCCGCCAAGGACGCCACCGGCCGCAATATCTGGTTTGGCATCCGCGAGCACGCCATGGGTGCCATCTGCAACGGTGTGGCTTACGATGGTCTCTTCCGCATCAGTGGCGCGACCTTTCTGGTATTTGCCGACTACCTGCGCGGCTCCATCCGTCTTGCCGCCCTCGCCGGCCTGCCCGTCACCTACATCTTCACCCATGACTCCGTTGGAGTTGGCGAGGACGGCCCGACCCACCAACCTGTGGAAACCGTCAGTGGTCTGCGCGTGATCCCCAACTTGGATGTGATTCGTCCGGGCGATGCCGAGGAAACAGCAGGCGCCTACCTTTCCGCGATGAATCGCACCGACGGCCCCACCGCGCTCATCCTCACCCGCCAGAAGCTACCCCTAATGAACCAACTTTCCGCCAAGGAGCGCCGCGATGGTGCCCGCAAAGGCGGCTACATTGCCAAGAGGGAAAGTGGTGAGCTTACCACCATCCTCATGGCCTCGGGTTCTGAGTTGCAACACGCCATGAGTGCCGCAGGGCAACTTGGCGACGGTGTGCGCGTAGTCTCCATGCCAAGCTTTGAACTCTTCGAGCGCCAAGGTGCGGACTACCGGGAAAGCGTGCTGCCAAAGACCTGCACCAAGCGCGTGGCCATCGAGGCCGGCGTCACCGGCCTGTGGTGGAAATATGTCGGCAGTGAGGGCAAGGTGCTTGGCATCGACCGCTTCGGCATCAGTGCGCCCGGCGACACCGTGATGGCCGAACTTGGCATGACCGCCGACAAGGTGGTGGAAGCTGCCAGGTAATGTAGACTGGCCTCCCTACCGCTCGGCCCCGCCCTGGACGGTCCGACTCACCCCATCGCCAAACTCATCAACACCGCCTTCTGGGCATGAAGGCGGTTCTCGGCCTGCTGAAAGATGGTGTCCGCGTGCAACTCCAGCACTTCCTCGCTGATCTCCTTGCCCCGGTAAGCGGGCAGGCAGTGGAGCACGAGATGGCCTTGTGCAGCAGCGGCCAAGAGGTTGGCGTTCACCTGAAAGCCAGCGAACTCCAGTTCCTTGTCTTTCTGGTCCTCCTGGCCCATGGACAGCCAGACATCCGTGTTGATCACATGCGAACCGCTCACGGCATCTGCGGGGTTCTGGGTAACCGAGACATTGGGTGCGGCAAGCTGCTCCATGAAATCGGCAGTTGGTTGGCATGACACCGGCGAGGCGATGACCAACTCAAAACCGAGATGCTTGGCCGCCCACATCCAGGAGCGTGTCATGTTGGAAAACCCATCGCCGATAAAGGCCACCTTCTTGTCATCCCAGCCACCCAGCTTTTCACGCACGGTCAGCAAGTCGGCCAGGATCTGGCAGGGATGCTCGTCGTCGGTGAGGGCGTTGATGGTGGGGATCTTGGAGAACTCGGCAAACTCGACCACGTCTTGCTGGGCGTAGGTGCGAATAATCGCTCCATGGACCATGCGTCCAAGCACGCGAGCGGTATCCTTAATCAACTCACCACGGCCCAACTGAATGTCGTTGCTGGAGAGAAACATTGGAAAGCCGCCAAGCTCGCGGATGCCGACCTCAAAAGACACGCGAGTGCGCGTCGAGGACTTGGTGAAGATCATCGCCCAAGTCTGGCCCTCAAGCGGGTTGGGATCCGAACCCCGGTGTTCCTTGAGCATGGCCGCAGCGGCAAGCAAGTCTCCAATCTCGGCTGCCGTGAGTTCTTCAATGGAGAGCAGGTTTTTCATGATTGCGATTGGGTAAGGGTTTGCAGGGTTTCGTGAACCATGGCCAGAGCCTCATCGACCTCGGCTTCGGTTACGGTCAGTGGGGGCAGAAGCCGGAAGGTCGCAGGACCCGCCGGTGGGCACAAGAGCCCCCGCTGCATCAGTTCGGTGACGACCACCGAGGCCGCGGTCTTGCCCTCCGGGACGTCAAACTTGGTGGCGTCCAATGCGATGCCCAGGAGCAAACCAAGGCCTCTCACCTCGGTGATGGCAGGCAAATTCCAGGAACTGATCGTTTGGCGGATGTGCGCTTCCATGGCCAGGGCATGGGCACCCAGGTCCTGTTCGCGGATCTGCTTGAGCACGGCAAGCGAGGCCGCGCTGACCAGAGGGTTGCCTCCGTAAGTAGAGCCGTGCGAACCCGGGCCCATCAGCGAGGGCAGCGTGACATCATCAACGAGCTTGTCCCTGAGCCAGAATGCACCAATCGGAACTCCCCCACCCATGCCCTTGGCCCAGGAAATGCCATCTGGCTCAATCTCGGGAGCAATCGCGCGCCAAGCCATGGCCTGGCCACAGCGACCAAAACCGGCTTGCACTTCATCGAAGAAGAGCAACAAGTCGTGCTTCTTGCAGAGTGCCGAAATGGCGCGCAGGAATTCGGAGCTGGCGACATTGATGCCACCCTCGCCCTGAATGGGTTCTAGCAAAATGGCCACGGTTTCGGGTGCAACCGCGCTCTCGAGGGCCGCCACATCGTCAAAAGGCAGGTGGCGAAAACCCGGAAGCATGGGATCGAAGCCCTGCTTGATCTTGTCCTGACCGGTGGCAGCCATCGAGCCGAGGGTCCGACCATGGAAAGACATGTTAAAAGTGATGACCTCGTAGCGAGCCTCGCCATTGGCGGCGGGCCTCCTCTGGCCGTAGCGCCGCGCTGATTTGATCAGGCCATCGTTGGCCTCCGCGCCCGAGTTGGCAAAGAAGACCTTGCCGGCAATGCCGACATGATGCTCCACGATCTCCTGTGCCAGTTCCGCCTGAGAGGGAGGCTGGTAGAGGTTGGACACATGGATCAGCGTGGAGGCCTGTTTCCGGATGGCTTCCACCAGCACCGGATGGCAATGGCCCAGAGAGCAGACGGCGATGCCACTGCAAAAATCGAGATAGCGTTTGCCGTCCTCGTCCCACAAGTACGTGCCCTCACCGCGCACCGGCACCAGGGAAAAACGCCCATAGGTCGGCAGCACGTATTCTTGGTAAAGCTCGGTGGTGTTCATTAAATTCTCGGGGAAAGAGGCGGAGACTACAGGCATTGAGGTGGATAAAAAAGGCAGAAATGCAACGATTCTGCCCTGAAGATCCGGACAGATTCGTCCTTTACAGCCCCATGTTCATAACGAAATATCTCGTTATGATTTCGACGGAGACCACCGCTCCACAGTATTTCCGAGCCCTTGGAGATGCCACCCGTTGGCGCATGGTGCGACTGGTGATGGAGCGGGCCCTCTGCGTCTGCGAACTGGCCGACATCCTCGGCCTCCCCCACTCCTCCTGCTCCAGCCACTTGCAGATTATCCGCAAGGCGGGCCTGCTCGAAAGCGAGCGTTGCGGCAAGTGGACCTACTACCGCATCCATCGCCAACACGTGCCGCTCATGCGCAGCCTACTCAAGTCCTTTCCCACCGAAGCCATCCACATCTCCGATCAGCAAGGCTGCGAACAACGCCTCGCCGACCGCGCCAAGAGCTGCTGCCCCGGCCCCATCAAACTGAAGGCAGCACGCAGAGCTCCAACTAAGAGCTAGGAACGCGGCGCCGGCCGCCAATGAAGCACGAAGAACAAAAAACCATGACCCTCGCCGAACTCAAGCAACTGCTCACCAACCATCAGGAGCACCACTTCCGCCTACGGCTTCCGGACTCCTCGGATGTACCCGTCTCCTTCCACATCACGGAAGTGGGCCGCGTGGACAAGACCTTCCTCGATTGTGGTGGCACGCGCCGCGAGAAAACCACCTGCCAACTGCAGGTCTGGGTCGGCAAGGACTACGCGCACCGCATCGAGACCCAAAAGATGGCAGGCATTCTCAAGAAGGGCTCTGAACTGCTGACCGATGAAACCGTTCCGGTGGAAATCGAATACGAGGACAAGGTCATCTCGCAATACACCATCGAAGGTCACGAAGTGAGCGACGATGTGGTGACCCTGCAACTCGCCCACAAGCACACCGAATGCCTGGCGCCTGAACTCTGCGGCCTGGAGATGCCAGACCTGGGCCTACCCGCCATCGACGTTAAATCCTCGAACTGCTGCGGGCCAAGCGGTTGCTGCTAAGCTCACTTGCTCAACTTCCAGAAACACAAGCCTGATTCACCATGAGCGATCAAGTCGCCAAGAACATGTCCTTTGCCGACCGCTACCTTACGGTCTGGATCTTTGCTGCCATGCTCATTGGCGTGGCAATCGGCAACTGGATGATTGCCGACCCGGCTGCCTTCTTTGCGCCGATGACCATCGGCACCACCAATCTGCCGCTTGCCATTGGCTTGATTGTCATGATGTATCCACCACTGGCCAAAGTGCGCTATGGCGAGATGCCCAAAGTATTCGCAAATACCCGTATTCTATCGCTCTCGCTCGTCCAGAACTGGGTCATTGGACCGGTGCTAATGTGGGCACTGGCCGTTGTCTTCCTTCACGACAAACCCGACTACATGGTGGGCCTGATCCTGGTGGGTCTGGCACGCTGCATTGCCATGGTGTTGGTCTGGAACCAACTGGCCAAGGGCAGCAGCGAATATGCAGCTGGCCTGGTCGCCCTCAATAGCGTGGCCCAAATCCTGTTCTACAGCGCTTATGCTTGGCTATTCATCACAGTCCTGCCTCCCTTGGTCGGTCTCGAGGGCGTGATCGTTGATGTCTCGATGAACGATATCTTGCACAGCGTCCTGATCTATCTGGGAATTCCCTTCGCGGCCGGCATCTTGAGCCGTGTGCTGCTGGTGCGTGCCAAGGGGCAAGCGTGGTATGAAACGGTGTTCATCCCCAAGGTTTCCCCCCTGACCCTGATTGCATTGCTCTTCACCATCGTGGTGATGTTCACCTACAAAGGTGAGGCTATCGTCCAACTGCCGCTGGATGTGCTGCGCATTGCGGTTCCTCTGTTGATCTACTTTGCCGTCATGTTCCTGATCAGCTTTGTGATGGCGGCCAAACTCGGCTCGGATTACCCGCGAAGCGCAAGCATCGCTTTCACCTCGGCCGGCAACAACTTCGAGCTGGCGATTGCCGTCGCCATTGCGGTCTTCGGTCTCGAGAGCGGCGTTGCCTTTGCCGCCGTTGTCGGCCCTCTGATTGAAGTCCCCGCACTCATCGGGCTGGTTCACGTCTCTTTCTGGCTGAAACGCAAACTCTTCGCCCCCAGCTAACATACCCCTCACCCCCGATGACATGAAACCCACCATCCTGGTTCTCTGCACCGGCAACAGCTGCCGCTCACACATGGCCGAAGGCATCCTGCGCAAGGCCATCGGTGAAGGCTTTCGTGTGGTCAGCGCCGGATCCAAGCCGGCCGGCTACGTCCACCCGCTCGCGATCAGGGCGCTCGCGGAAATCGACATCGACATCAGTGCGCACACCTCCAAGCACCTCGATGAATTCTTGGAGGATGACATCGAAACCGTCATCACTGTCTGCGGCAATGCCGATCAGGCCTGCCCGAGCTTTCCCGGCCAAATCAACCGCCACCACTGGCCCTTTGACGATCCGGCCCACGCTGAGGGCGGCGAGGAGGAGCAATTCAAGGTCTTTCGTCGTGTTCGCGACGAGATCCAAGCGGTCTTTGGCGCTTATGCCGACGGCAGGCTGGACGCACTCAAGGCTTGATCGCTAGTTTGGCAGCAGCTTGCTGCTCTACCTCCACATTCCCTTCTGTCACCGGGTCTGCCCCTATTGCTCGTTTTACAAGCACACGCCCGGGCGCACTCCTATCGGTGAATTCATCGACGCACTGGGAGAGGAAGCCAGACGACGCATCACCCGTCAGCCACGCACGCTCTATCTCGGTGGGGGCACGCCGAGCATGCTTTCGCCTGGCCATCTGGAGCGTCTCTTCCGCCAACTTCACGACATCATCAACTTCGAGCAACTCGAGGAAGTCACCCTGGAAGCCAACCCCGCCACCTTTGATCTAAAGAAGGCGGAGCTCTTCAAGCAACTCGGTGTGACTCGTGTCTCTCTGGGTATCCAGTCCTTCAATCCTCACGTGTTGGAAACCCTGGGTCGGGAGCACGACCCCGAACAGGCCGACGAGTCTGTGCATGTCCTGCGCGAGGCCGGGATTTCTGAAATCAACATCGACCTGATGTTTTCCATTCCCGGCCAGAGCAAGACCGACTGGCAGGGCAGCCTCGAGCGCAGCATTGCCCTCAAGCCTCATCACATCTCGGCCTACAACCTGACCTACGAGGAGGACACCACTTTCTTCGAGAGTCTCCAGCGTGGTGAGATGGACATGAACGAAGACCGCGATGCGGGACAATTCCATTTGGCCGACAAAGTGCTCTGCGCAGCCGGCTTCGATCACTACGAAACCTCCAATTACGCGCAAGTGGGTCACGATTCAACCCACAACCGTGGCTACTGGCAGGGTGAAGATTATCTCGGCCTTGGGCCTTCGGCGGTGAGCACGCTGTCCCGAATCCGCAGCATGAATGTTGCCGATACCGCGGCTTATGCCCAGCGCATCAAGATTATCGGCACCGCCATCGATGAATCAGAACATCTCGACGATGAACAGTGGCGCATTGAACGCATTGCTCTGGGCTTACGAACACGCGATGGAATCTCACTGGATTTGCTGGATGAAGCCGGGCGCAAGCTCACCGAGCCACTCCTGGAGCAAGGAATGGCGACCATTGCAAAAGGCCGTCTGATTCTCTCCGGGGTCGGGCGAGCACTCGTCGACCCCATCGTGGCGGAACTGATTTAGGTCGTGTTCAGATCTCTGCGAGAACGGATGCTTGCTAGGAATTCATCAACTCCTCGATTTCCTCAATCTCGATTGGAATGTTTTCCATCAGGTTGAAATTGCCATCCTTACCCAGAACCACATCGTCTTCTAGGCGAACACCGAAGCCTTCCTCCTGGATATAGATGCCGGGCTCGATGGTGAAGACCATGCCCTCCTTGAGAATTTCAGCAGGGCCGCCAAACACATCGTGCACATCAATTCCCATGTGGTGAGAGGTGCCGTGCATGAAGTATTTCTTCACCAGAGCCTTGTCCTTGCCCTGGGCCTTGGCTTCCTTGGCACTGAACAAGCCCAGCCCGACCAGTTCGCCCTCCATGATCTCGATGACTTGCTTCTGGAAGTCCATGATGCAGGTTCCCGGGCGCAGGATTTCATTGGCCGCGCGGTAGACGCGCAGCACGGCGTTGTAAACGTCGCGCTGACGATCGGTATAGCGGCCATTGACCGGCACGGTGCGGGTCAGGTCGGAAGCCCAGCCAAGGTATTCGGCAGCCGTGTCCAGAAGAACCAATTCACCATCCTGACAACGCTTGTTGTTCTCCACATAATGCAGCACGCAGTTGCTGGAGCCCGAACCAATGATGGGCGGGTAGGCAAAGCCACGCGAACCTCGGCGCACGAATTCGTGCAGCAACTCGGCCTCAATCTCCCATTCACCCACGCCGGGCTTGATAAAAGGCAGAATGCGTCGGAAGCCGGCTTCGGTAATGTCGCAGGCCTTTTGGATGATCTTGATTTCCTCTGGATCCTTGATGACCCGGATCGCCTCCATCAGTTTGGTGAGGCGTTCGTAGTTGTGGAGTGGGTAGCGCCTCTTGCATTCCTCGATGAAGCGACTGTTGCGAGTCTCCATGAAGTTGAGATTGTTCACCCGGTTGCCTTCGTTGGTTTCCAGGCAGAAGTTCTCAGCAAGGGCAGCAAGTCGGTGCCAGTTGCCCTCGAAGGCACTGAGCCACTCGACTCGCTCGATACCGGAGAGCTCACGGGCTTTTTCCTTCGTGAACTTGGCTCCCTCCCAGATCGCCATGAATTCATTGGTCTCCTTGACGAAGAGGATCTCACGGTCGCGGGGATCGGGAGCGTCCGGAAACAGCAGGAGGATGGTTTCCTCCTGATTGATACCGCTCAGATGCAGAAGATTCGCGTTCTGCTTGAAGGGCAGAGTCCCATCGTTGTTGGTGGAATAGACGTCGTTGGCGTGGAGAATCACCATGCTACCTGGCTTGAGCAAGCTGGCCAGACGTTTGCGATTGCTCTCGAAAAGACCAGAAGGGATGGATTCAAAACGCATGGCCAAGAGTTGATGGCATCTTGCGACCACGGGCAACCTACAAATTCGTGAGGCACCGTACCCATATGGGCACAGGTAGGAGCGTGCGATATTTTTAATCAGCACTGATCAATTTTGGACTTACCGCCCTTGACTGATCCTAACAGGGTGTTCAGGACTTCTTCTCGATCGCCACGAGGGTGATGTCGTCCATCTGGCGGTCTTCACCCGTGAACTGACCAAGCTCCTCCTGGATCCGGTCGAGCACGGCCTGTGCACCCAGCATCGCGGATTCCCTGAAGCTCTTGGACATACGCTCCATTCCAAACTCCTCCTCTTTCTCATTGAGCGCCTCGCGCACGCCATCCGTGTGCAAGAGCAGGCAATCACCCGATTCCAGTTGGATTTCGTGATCCTTGATCACCCGCTCGAAGACATCACCCTCGTCAACCCCAAGGGCCATGCCGGGAGTGCGCAGCTGCTCCACTTGCTTTGCTTCATTGCGATACCACAGTGCGGGATCATGTCCGGCGCGGGCCATGACCACCCGTCCGCTTTGTTCATCGATGAGGTAGAAGGCCATGCTGATGAACATGTCTTCACGAATATCAGGAAAGAGCTGACGATTGACCGCCGACAGAATCTCGGCAGGAGAAGACAGGCCTTGCGCAACTGAACGCAATGAACTGCGACACATGGCCATCAACAGGCCCGCCGGAACCCCCTTGCCAGAAACATCCGCAATCACGATGCCGTGGCGATTATCACCCAGGTCTATGTAATCGTAATAGTCGCCACTGATTACCCGGGCAGGCACATTGACACCACAGATCCGGTAACCGGTAATCACCGGCTCCTCCTGAGGCAGCAGCACGCGCTGCACCTCGCGGGCGTTACGCAATTCGGTATCCATCTGGCGCTTCTCTTGCGCATCCCGGTGCACTTGGGCATTGCCGATTGCAAACGAAGATTGCTCGGCAGCCGAACTGAACACGTCGAAGTCATTAGCCTTAAATTCTCCTACCTCATGCATGCGTGCCACCGCAAGCACTCCAAGATCCTTGCCCGCATGCCGCAGAGGAGCTGCCAGCACCGAAACATCATAGGCATACTCGACGAGTCCATCGCTCATCGATGGGTGACTCTTGATGTCCTTGACATGAATCGGAGTTCCCACCGACAGGCTGTAGCCGAGAATTCCCTCATCCACTGCCACCCGAGATAGACGAATGTGGCTCTCGAGGGCCCGAGAGTCCCGCGTTGCCTTCTTGCGGACCTCGTAGGGAATGCCGACCAAAGGCGGGCATTTGGGGGAAATGTAGGCGGGCACCAGCGAGTCGCCCTCTTCATTGAGGAAGTAGATCGCTCCTCCATGTGCGTTGACCACCTCGGAAATGCCATCAACAATAATGCGTGCAAGGGCTGAGTGAGAGGGCTCCACCTCGATGGCCACACTCAGATCGTGCAGAAAGCTGAACATGCGCTGCTCCTCGACCTCAAAATCACGGAAGCGGTTGCGTATCCGACGGTTGCGCCGGCGCTGGTTGCGTATGGCAAAGATGAGAACCAGGACGCAAAGCGCCATGAAACCTGCCAACGCCCATGTCAGGTAATAGAGCAGCGATGGGATTTCAAAAGGTGGCATCTCGGTCTGGAAATCAGGACTCAGAAGTCGGCTCATCCGTGGTCTGTCGCTTCAATGTATCCACGACCTGATTGAATTCGCGAGCATTCTTGTCGTTGATTTCGGAAAGCTTCTCATGAGCCTGTAACACGTGTTCCGCCCGCTGCCGCTGATTGAGCGATTCGTTCAATTGCGCCGGCTGGAGGCAAGATCGGATTTCATCCAACTGGCCCTGCCAAGGTCCCGCATCCGGATTGATCTGCATCAGGAAGTCGAGCCCCAGGTCCTCCAGTGAGCGCCGGTTTCGTTCATCCGCACCCGCAATCTGCAGTGCCCCACCATCTTTTGTCGCCAGGCGCGTTGCCATGCCCGCCAGAGTCCCCATGAAAGTCGAGTCCATGCCACTGCAAGAAGTCAGGTCCACCACAAGGAGGGATTCACCCTCGCTCACACGGCTCTCGCCAAATGACTTCATCAGGGGGCTGTTCAGGAAGGAACCTTTGCCTTCGCAACGGATCCAGCTGAATCCTTTGAATATACCACAGGTGATTGAATGATCCGCAGTCACAGGTATGGGCACATCCATGGGCATTTTTCTCGAAGGGTAGATGCGCGAATGGTTTGAAAATTTATCATTTGGAAAAGCGCCGGTCAACGAGCATGTGGGCCGTCACAACTTTTCGACGCAACCCGATAGAGCGCAAATCGTGGCGACGACTCACTCCCACAGGAAAGATTGTTTGGAAGCCAACTCCCGACCTGCACGATTGACCGAGGCCCGCCAAGCGAGCACCTTTCCATTGTCGAAGTAGTTGTCGCCAATCACCGCAAACTCGACCTCGCCCTCGGCTTGCTCGGGCGGATAAAACTCGCTCATGCTCTTGATTTCACTGGCAGTCTTGCCCTGCTGGTATTCCAAACGAACCTCAACCGGACCACTTCCCACCCCCTGGCGATCCTGCCATCGGAGCGTGTAATACTGGCCCAAACGCTGACGCCGCTCCTCCATGCTAACCGCGCCATGCAAGCGGCGCAGTTTTTCCATACGCACCATGGGCTCCTCTCCAAGGCTGCCGGTTTCTTGATCACGCAGCTGAAACTGTCGAACTGTGAGGTTTTCATCGGGTCGCGCGCAATTGGCGAGAAGAAATGCAAGCAGGGCGAGGGCAAGACGTTTCACAGGAGCCATTCAAGCGGAGAGCGTATAGGATTCAAGAACCAAGGGCTCTCAACTGCACTTTTCACCTTTACCTGAGCGGCCAAACTACCACGATTTGCAGCCCGGCCAGCTCCGGAAGCGCTCCATGACCGACATCAAGATCGATTTCGACACTCCGCAGTTCCTGCACGACCTCTTCGCCAATGATCTCACCAACCTGAACCACTTGGAGGCTACTTTGGGGGTGGAAGCATTTACTCGTGACGGTTGGCTACGTCTCACCGGAAGCGAGAAAGCTGTCGGGTTGGCTCGCGCCGTGTTTCAGGACCTCGAGAACGCCAAACGCAAAGGCGGCACCATCAAATCCCGCGACTTCAAACTAGCGATTGATATCGCAGCGCATGCGGGTGCCATCAAGATCACCGATCTGGCCCAGGTCAAACTGGTGGGCTCTCGCGGTCGCCAACCCGTGGTCCCGCGCACGCCTGCCCAGCTGGAATATATCCGCGCCATTGAGAGCCATGATGTGGTCTTCGGGCTCGGGCCAGCAGGCACCGGTAAGACCTACCTCGCCATGGCCATGGCACTCACCCTGCTCAAACGCAAGCAAGTCAACCGCATCATCCTCACCCGGCCCGCAGTTGAGGCCGGTGAAGCCCTAGGCTTCCTTCCTGGCGACCTGCAGGAGAAAGTAGCGCCCTATCTGCGGCCCCTCTACGACGCTATTCACGACATGCTTGATCCCGAGGAGGGCCAGCGTTATCTTGAAGAGGGCACCATCGAGATCGCACCTCTCGCATTCATGCGTGGACGCACCTTGTCGCGCTCTTTCGTGATTCTGGATGAGGCTCAAAACACGACCCGCGAGCAGATGCTGATGGCACTTACCCGCCTCGGGGAGGATTCCTGCATCGTGGTCACAGGCGACAGCTCACAAATCGATCTCAAGCCGGGTGTGCGCTCCGGACTGCAGGAAGCTGAGCACGCCCTTCAAGGGGTGGAGGGCGTGGCCTTTCAACATTTCACCGGAGCGGACATCGTACGCCATCCGGTGGTTACCCGCATCGTCCAAGCCTACGATTCATACAGGCAGTAGCTTCAGATGACCATCGCTCAGGGCTCCGGATCGATGGTCGGTGGCAGCATATCCGGCATGCCCGGGCCGACTGGCGGCAATGCATTCCGGTCATCAGCACCCGCATCCACTCCCGCGCCATCGGGATAGGCGAACCCTTTCGAGGCATCGGGAAGCCTTGGCGCGTTGGGCTCCAGCATGGCGGTTAGAACGAAGCCGATCTCGCCGTTGTCCAACTCCACCTTGCTGTAGCCGCCATCCACCTGGATCAGGCGCACCGAAGTGTGGCGCTGGAGCAAGAGGTCGGCCTGCGCGCCCGAGAGTGGCAGCTGTCGGAAAAAGGAAGTGTTGTCGATGATGGTGCGGGCAAACTGCCCGGCCTGAAGGGCTCCACCACCCCAGCCTTGGCCATGCACGGGGCCGCGCTCAATGGGTAGGCAGCTGGCAAGCACGATGCCAATGGGCAAAAGGCACAGTAAGCGTTTCATGGCGAACAGCCTATGGAATGAGGGCGGTCAGGGTCAATGGCAGAGGCTTGGAATTGCGACCTACTGAGCTTCACGCACAATCTGATTGTGGTCGTCGAGCAGAAAACACTTGGCGTCAGGAGGTGAGTCGGTGATGGCAAAGGCCATGATAGTCACCCGCTCGCCTTCGCGGATGAGATGGGCCGCGCCCCCATTGATCAGGATCTTGCCGGTGCCGCGTTGACCCTCGAGCACGTAGGTTTCCAGGCGCGCACCCGTCGTGATGGACGCCACCAAGACCTTCTCGCCAGGCCACAAATCAGCCGCATCCATCAAGTCGCGGGGAATTTCAATGCTACCCTCATAGTTCACATCCGCATCGGTGATCACCGCGCGGTGGAGCTTGGACTTGAGAACGTGGCGCAGCATGGCAGGTGTGAGGCACTGAGACTGAAACTGGGACCTGATGGGTGGGGAAGGAACGCTGGTAATGCAGCAAGGTCAAGCCACAAGCCACCCGAATTGGTAAGAATGGGGCTTGCCCAGCTGGCAGTCTGGCCCTATCAGCACCGATGTCGGCAGAGATGCTGGCCCTCACTCGGAGGCCCTGACCAAGGGCAGGAAATTGATGGGAAAGCTGGTGAAATTCCAGCGCGGTATCGCCACTGTGACCCCTGAGCCTAAAAACCCCGGGCAGCCAGAATGCCAGCCAGGAGAGGAGATTCAACCGTCTGCGATCTACGGACAGTGAACACCCATGAAGAAACACCCCAAGCCTCAAAGAGGCCTCCATTGGAGCGTCGTCCTGTTGGCGGCGACACCATTTGTTGGGAGTGCGGCAAGAGCCTCAGAAAGCCTTCCCCTACTCGAACCGACCGTGGTGGTCAGCACCCGGACTCCACTCGGGATGGGTCGCGTCACCGCCTCAGTGGATGTCATCACGCGCGAGGACATTGAGCGCTACAACCACCACTCACTAATCGACATCATCAGTCGCAAGCCCGGCATGGTGTTGTGGTCATATGGCGGCCTAGGCAACATCAGCTCTCTGTCCATTCGCGGAACCGAGAGCAACCACACTTCCCTCTTCATGGATGGGCGCCGGCTCAGCCCCGGCTTCGGCAACGAATACGACCTTGGCTTCCTGAGCCCCGCCAATGCCAGCCGCGTGGAAATCCAGCGTGGTCCCTCCAGCGTACAGTATGGCAGCAGCAACATCGGCGGCGTTATCGATAGCCGTTTGCGTTCCGGTCTTGGCCTGGGCGGCAGCGAAGGCAGCCTGGGGGCGGAAGCCGGGTTCAATGACTTCTCGCGCTCGAGCTTGGACTACCGGACTGGCTCGGATGCGCTAGGCCTCAGCCTCTCGACCACACACCTGAGCACTGACAACCAGCGCGCCAACGATAGCTACAAACAGTTCGGCCTCACATCACGCTTTGACTACCAACTCGCCGACAATCTACTTCTGGAGCTCATCGCCACTGGTTTCGACAACAACAAAGCACTTCCTGGCTTCGTCTCTAGCCCCACGCCCTTCGACACCCAGGACACCAGCAGCTGGCTGCTCTCGCCCGGCATTCGTTACCTCAGCGATGAGATCTCGGTGCATTTGTTTTACTCGAGGACTGAGAGAAACTCGGACATCTTCGAGGTCAACGCAGCCTTCGACACCATGTCGAACTACCTGGGCAACTACCCCATCAGCAACTCCATCGAGATCCTCAGCGACGAACTCAACCTGCAGGTCGACTACTCTTTGCCCCATGATTCGCTGCTTAGTTTGGGCGTGGTCTTTCGTAACGATGAATTGCAGAACACCAACATCAACACCTTCAGTCCACTCGCCGCGCCCGTGCCTTACAACGAGAGCTTCCAGCAACTCGGACTATGCGCGCAGTTGCTATGGATGTTGGGTGATCAGACCGAGCTACGCCTCGGCCTGCGCCATGACGACTACTCCGACTACGACAACGAGACTACGGGCAACATCATCCTACTGCATCAGCTAAACGAGAACACTTCGCTGCACGCCAAGATGGCGACATCCTATGCCCCGCCCAGCCCGGTGGATCTGGCCTACGATTCCGACACCAGTACCGCACTCCGTGCCGAGAGCAGCCTGTCCTATGAACTCGGCATCCGGCAGGCACTCATGGAGGGCAAACTGGATCTTTCCTTCGTGCTCTTTTGCAACAAGATCGATGATCTCCTGAGCTACGAGCCCACCACCTATGACACCTTCAATATTGAGAAAGCCACGACCGAAGGCATCGAACTCGCCGCCAACTACCAGGCCACTGACACCCTGGAATTCGGCCTCGGCTACACCTACCTACGCGCCGTTTCCGATCGCCTGAATGACCCCCGAAGCGGCGGTTTCGTGGCGGATCCCGCCTCGAACGTTCCCCTCGCCCGCCGCCCGCGCCATCTGGTCCAGGCCGGCCTCTGGTGGCAGCCCCACGAGGACCTCTTGCTAGGAGTCCAAGCCATTGCTCAGCTCAACCGCGAAGACATCAACCCGACCACCTACCTTCAGGAGGAGGCCGAGGACTTCATGGTCTGGCGCATGGTCGCCAACTTCAAAATCAATGACACTTGGTCCATCACCGGCCGCATCGAAAACCTGCTCGATGAGAACTACTCCTCCGCCAAAGGCTACCCCGCTCTCGGCCGTGCCGCCTACTTCGGCGCGAAGATGTCATTCTAAACACCCCCGGATCACAGAGGCCGAAACGGACTCATTTCCTGATTTGAGAAATCCGCGATTTCCAAAACATTCGCCCACAAACATTCACCAATCGGCGAGCTGCTTTGCGCTACACGCCCCCACGTATTTCAATCCAATCAAAGCCTCAGCGGAAGCTCAGCTCCAGTTTGCTGCTGAGCGCCTCAAGTATGCGCTGGTGAGCCTCATCGACCTCCTTGGCCTTGAGAGTCTTCTCGGCATCACGATAGGTGAAGCGGTAGGCCACCGACTTGCGGTCGGCGGCAAGCTTCTCCCCACTTGGATCACGGAACACATCAAAGCATTCGTAGCTGACCAGCAGCGGCTCTTTGAGCTTGTCGAGCACCGCCTCGATGTCGGCGTTGGGCACAATGGCATCCATCTCCATCGCGGCGTCGCGCGAGGAGCCGGGGAATTGGGGAAGGTCTTCCACGTGTTCGATGCCGGCGAGCAGTTTGCGCAACTTGCCAAGGTCAAGTTCGGCGACGTAGACAGGCGATTCGAAGTCCAAGGCCCGCTCGCGGGCAGGAGAGAGACGGGCGAAGACGCCAATGTTCTGGGTGCCAGCCTTGATGTCGCAGGCGATGGCAAAGCCGTCGCGCTCACGTGGAGCGAAGCGGATGACCTGCTTGGGAAGCAAAGCGGCAATCAGGCCCTTGATGTCGTAAAGATCACTCTCGCGGGCGATCTGGTTCCAGGCAGAAGGTGCGGCATCGGCAGCCAATAGAATGCCCAAATTATCGCTCTCTTGGTCAATGGCCTTGCCGCCACCAACGTTGCGGAAGACGCGGCCCATTTCGAAGAGGCGCAGGGCCTTGGCCTGCTGGCGGACGTTGCGGGCGGCACTCTGCACCAGACCGGGCACCAGGCTCGGGCGCATCACCGCGTGGTCTTCACTCAGTGGTGACTTGACGCGGATGACGTCGCCATCCTGCAGCGGACGCAGTGGAAGGGCATCGGCCATCTGGCCATCGGCAATGAGTTTGATGGTCTGACATTCGAAGATGCCCATCGCGGCAAGACGGCGGCGCAATGCCATGTCGGCGTCATAGTCGGCATCCACCTTGCTGCTGGGCACATAGGCACCGAGCGAACGGGAAGCAACGTTATCGAGGCCATGCACACGGGCAATTTCCTCTACGAGATCGATGTGGCGCTGTAGGTCGGCGCGAAAGGAGGGAATTTCCCACCGACCGCCATCGAGCTTGCCGAGGCCGAGACCTCGGAGGATGGCTTCGGCATCTTCGAGAGAAATGGAGCCACCCATGAGTTGATCGAGCTTGGCGGAGTCGAGGGTGACGGGCTGGGTCAGGGTCGGCAGTTCACCGGCGACCTGAGTAAGTTGCTCGGCGCAGCCTCCTGCCAACTCGAGGATGAGCTTCACTGCCAATGAAGAAGCCGGCAGCACGCCTTGGGGGTCGACTCCGCGTTCGAAACGGTAGGAGGAGTCCGACATCAAGGCGGTGCGACGCGAGGTGCGGCGGATGCCCTGTGGCGTGAAATAGGCGGACTCGAGCAGGATGTCGGTGGTGGCTTCGGTCACACCGGAATCCAGACCCCCCATCACGCCCGCAAGCGCGAGAGCCGCGCCGGATTCATCCGAAATGAGCAGGTCGTCGGTGGTGAGCTCGTGTTCGCTTTCGTCGAGCGCAGCGAATTTCTCCCCTGCTTGAGCCTGTCGCACAATAATGCCTCCACTCAGCTTGGCGGCGTCGAAGGCGTGCAGCGGTTGACCGAGCTCGTGGAGCACGAAGTTGGTAACATCAACGATGTTGTTGATCGGACGCAGACCGATGGACTCGAGCCGGCCTTTGAGCCAAGCCGGGCTTTCGGCCACTTTGACACCGGAGACACGAATGGCCGAATACATCGGGCAGGCATCGGGTGCTTCGATAGACACTTCGCTGGCGGAGCCGGTGTTTGCCGCAGGAATCTCGAGCGGCTTGAGTTCGGTTTTCAGCAGAGCAGCGAGTTCACGCGCCATGCCGCGATGACTGAGCAGGTCGGGACGGTTGGGAGTGACTTCGAGTTCCAGCAGGGTGTCGGAATCGAACATTTCCTTCACTGGCTTTCCAATTTGCGCATCGGCGGGGAGGATCATCAGCCCATCTTCACCCTTCGGAAGGCCGATCTCCTCAGAGGCAGCCAGCATTCCCTTGGATTCGACGCCACGCATCTTGGTTTCGGCGATGGTGAAGCCAGCACCGAGGACGGCACCGGGCAAACAGCAGGGCACCTTGTCGCCCACCTTGTAGTTGGTGGCACCGCAGACGATCTGGCGCAGGCCATCTTCACCGCAGTCAACCTGGGTGACTTTCAAACGATCCGCGTCGGGGTGTTGCACCGCTTCCTTGATCTCGGCGACAATGATCTTATCAGAGCTAATGCCTTTGGTTCGGATGCCTTCGACTTCGACGCCGGCAAAGGTCAGCAAATCGTCGAGTTCCTCGGTGGACTTGCCGCCGAGATCCAAGTGAGTGGAGAGCCAGTTGAGTGAGGTATTCATCAGGCGAATTGAGAAAGGAAGCGGACGTCATTTTCGATGAGAAGGCGAATATCCCTGATGCCCCAGCGAATCATGGCGAGGCGATCGAGTCCCATGCCAAAGGCGAAACCGGTGACCTTTTCCGCAGCAAAGGCATCATCCTTGCGTTGGCCATGGATGGATTCAAACACGGCGGGGTCCACCATGCCGCAACCCGCAACCTCGATCCAACGCGGCTGCTGACCCTTGACGGTCAACTTCACATCAATCTCAAAACTCGGTTCGGTGAAGGGAAAGAAGTGGGGGCGGAAACGGACTGCCGTTTCGGGCCCAAAAAGCTCGTGGAAGAAGTATTCAAGCGTGCCCTTGAGATCGGGAAGCGAAACATCCTCAGCCACATAGAGACCTTCAAGCTGGTTAAAGACCGAAAGATGGGTGGCATCAATCTCGTCGCGGCGGTAGGCCGAGCCGGGTGCAATGATACGGATCGGGGGAACAGCCGTCTCCATGGTGCGGATCTGCACACTGGACGTGTGGGTGCGCAGCAACTTGCCGCTGTCGAAGTAGAAAGTGTCCTTCTCGTTGCGGGCCGGGTGGTCGGCCGGAGTATTGAGCGCATCGAAGCAGTGAAACTCGTCCTCGATTTCGGGACCGTCGGCAAGGGCGAAGCCCATGCGGCGAAGGATCTGGATGGCCTCATCGCGAATGAGGGTGAGCGGATGCAGGCCACCCAAGGCAAGGGGGCGGGCGGGCAGAGTGACATCAATGCCCTCAAGCGCCTGCTTGTCGGCTTCGGCCTGTAGGGCTGCCTGCTTGGCCTCGAGAGCCGCGGTGATGGCCTGACGAGCCGCGTTGAGCAACTGGCCCACCTCGGCCTTGTCCTCCTTGGCCACATCCTTCATGGCGGTGGCCAACTGGCTGAGGCTTCCCTTCTTGCCGAGCACGGCGACACGGGCGTCTTCAAAAGCGCGGGCATCGGCAACGGCCTCAATCAGCGCAATGGCCTCGGTCTGGATGGTAGGAATCTGATCCTTCATGAGTGTAATGGTCCCGCACGGTGGGAGCCGGTGGGCTTGGACAATGGGAGGGCGTGCTTACTATCCCGAAAACGCCTGTGGGTCAAAGGGTTTGAGCAACCGAGCGCACCGCATCCAGAAAGCAGGGGAACTCCGGCTTCCAGCCGTTTGCCCGCAATTTGGCGTTGCTCACCTGCTTGTGGGTCCAGCCGCGCTTGCGATTGAGGTCACGCGGGCCCGTGGGTGGCACGGGCCGCTCAAAGAGCTCACTGAGTGCCTCGTAGCATTCCCGCTGGGTCAGAGGCTTGGAGTCGCAGACGTTGAATATCCCTGCAGCCTTGGACTTGATGAGCTGAAACACGGCTTCGGCAGCATCATCGCGGTGGATCTGATTGAGAAAACGGCAACCGTCCTCCTCAATGACCGCTTCCCCACCGAGGAACTTCTTGAGAATCACACTGCGTCCGGGCCCGTAGATGCCAGACAATCTCGCCACCACTCCCCCGGCCTCAATCACGATAGCCTCGGCCGCAAGCAGCATTTTGCTGGTCTCACGATCAGGCTCGGCAGGGCTGTCCTCAGTAACGATCGAACCATCGGTCTGGCCGTAGACCGAAGTGCTGGATGTGTAGCACAGGGGCTTGCCCGGATAGCGTTCCACCAAGTTACTGCAGCCCTCGACATAGACCTTCTGGTAAGCCTCGGCTCCCCCACCTCGGCCGGATGCTGCGCAGTGGACCACAGCATCGGCATTGGGCAACGCCATCACCGCATCACGGTCGCTGACGTCGCAGGCGATGGAATCTCCACCACCCGAGAGGGAAACCGTCACCACTTCCCAGCCTTGCTCGCGAAAGCGAGCTGCCACCGCCTCACCAAGATAGCCATGTCCCACCAGTAACAAATTCATGCGAACTCCAAGGAACCACGCGTGCAGGGGAAATCAATCAAACTTGCACATGAAGCCCCATCGACACCCTGGCTTTAGCCTGTTATGGGTTCCATCCACCCATGCTCAATTTCAATCCGTACAACCTGCTGGCTGGCCTGATCTTCGGCACGATTGGCTGGGGGGCTTTCATCTATGGAAGAAGGCTCGATCTGGACAAACCAAAGTTTATCGGTGTCGCACTGATTATTTACCCGTATCTGATAAGCCATCACATCCTGGTCTGGGTGCTGGGAGTTGCTCTCGTAGGCCTCATTTGGGTGTATCGGCACGATTGAAGGCAGATGTGCGGATTGTAGAGGTTTTTGCCCTTGGCAGCTGGGCAGTTTTGAACCCAGTTTTTCCCCGCGATGTCCACCGAAGCCATCCTCCACACCGCCCGCCAGTTCCTCGACGTGAATCCAAGCGTGCCCATTACCATGGTACCCATTACCAAAGGTGCGTCGGAGCGCACCATTGTCCGAGTGAAGTCGCCCGTGCATGAGGACTTCATCGGCATTCACTGGACCGAGGAGCGCGAAGACAATGACCACTTCGTGCCGGTGGCTCAATTCCTCAAGAAATCGCGCCTGCGCGTTCCGGAAATCCTCCACGACCGTTCCCACCACCGCGTGGCCTTGGTGCAGGATCTCGGTGACACCGACCTGCTTTCAATGAAGGACGAGCCCTTCGAGAAGCGCCTCCCCTACTATCGCTCGGCTTTTGAACAGATTGACCGTTTGTTCTTCGCTCGAGTTCCCGAGGACCTGGAATTGATGCCCGAATTCGACGCCGAACTCTACACCTGGGAGCAGGAATACTTCTTCGAATATCTGGTCGAGGGCGTGCTCGGCATCAGTGCGGCCGAACTGCGTGACAACCAAGCCTTTGCCGACCAGGCCAAACAACTCGGCACGGTGGCCCGTCACCTCGTTCACCGCGACTTCCAATCGCAGAACCTGATGATCCACGATGGCGAGCTCTACCTCATCGACTTTCAGGGCCTGCGCCGGGGCCGTCAGGAATACGATCTCGCCTCACTCATCTTCGATCCCTACATGGATCACTCCGCCGATGAGCGTGAGCAACTCCTCGACCTGTGGGAGGACGTTTCGGATGAGCGCCCCGAGACCAGTCTGTTTCACAAATGCGCAAGCCAACGCCTGATGCAGGCCATGGGGGCTTATGGCAAGATCCTGAGTAGTGGTGGTGATGAATGGTATCGCCAACACATTTCAACGGCAGCTCGCATGCTGGGCGCGGTGGTGGAAGGAACGGATCTGGAAGCTCCACTCGCTGAGATTCTGGACGCCGCCGGGTCTTGCTAGATCATGGCAGACTCTCTAGGGTGATCCAACTCAGTGACCCGTATCCCCACATCCCTGCTAATCAGCTGGATCGTCAACGCCT
The DNA here is from genome assembly GCA_030828305.1 of Luteolibacter sp. Taxonomy (GTDB): domain Bacteria; phylum Verrucomicrobiota; class Verrucomicrobiia; order Verrucomicrobiales; family Akkermansiaceae; genus Luteolibacter. Next base: position 3,794 of record JAURCU010000012.1, on the reverse strand, counting down.
TGGTGGCGATTGCGGTTTGGCTTGTGATCCCGGGAAGTAAGCTAGAGGACAATACCTTTAAAGCGCTTGCCCACCGCATGGCAGGGTCCCCCGTCGAAATTTCGGGCGCGGGCAGCCATGCCGACCCGTGGCAAATGAGTTTCAGGAGCAACCCGGCTGGCGGCAACAACATGCCTGGCACTGTAATACTCAAGGACAACCATGAGAACATCTTCCAGAGCTCTCCGCATTCACCCATCGACATGGCGGTGATTTTCAAGAACCTGCAGCGCCTCGGAACCAAGCATCTTGCCTGCTCGGTGCTGCTCTCCTGGGAGGAACCTGACCCTATCGCACTCACCGCCCTCGAGGGCACTCTATTGGATTTCGAATCTGTCGTTCTCGCCGCACCGGTAACTCGGGGCCCCACCATGGAAGCCATGCCGGCGAACTTCAGACGAGCATCCATTGCCCTGGAAAAACTCAGCGGTGATCCATCTTCAATACCGGTGGTCAACCGGGTTTCCATTCCCTCCATCATTCATGGCGGCGAGAATGCCATGGCCGGATTCGAGGTCATCGACTCCGAACCTGCCGCGGAGCACCTACACCTGATGGCGCGCTGGGATGACCGCGTGATATTCTCCTTCCCCGTGATCGCCACCCTCCGACAACTGGGGCTAAATCCTGACGACCTGAAGATTGAGGTTGGAAGCCATCTGCAGCTGGGTTTGGCGGGACCCTGCATCCCCATTGATGAATTCGGGCGCATCGCCATCGAGTCGTTGTCGGTGAGTCCAAAAACCGATCTCTCAGCCATTGAACTCATCGATGCCGAAGTCGGCGACAGCAAACTGCCTGATCTCAAGCAGGTCATCCTTTGCGACCTGCGCAGCCATGCCGATGTCGCCAAGCGCGATTTCAACCGCTTGATTCCATCGTGCATGGAGAAGTTGCTGCAAGGCCAGGGCATATCCGAACAACTCACCTTCAAGCGTCTCGGCAGCTCCGTGGAATTACCGCTGCTGCTGGTTCTCGCTCTGGCCTTGTCTTTCGCGGGCCTGCTGGGGCGGGTCAAAATGAGTATGATCTGCCTGCTTGTATTGGGCGGATGCTCCACGGCTACATGGCTCGGCCTTCAGAACGAACAATGGCTACCCATACTGGCCACGCTTGTGATTGTTGCCACTGCATGGGCCTGCTCCATCATTCCCACGCTGGGGCGCAAACGCACCACCACCTCCATGCCAAGGCTTGACCGCTTGAAGTTCGATGCCCTCGAGGAGGCAAAAGATCCCTATGAAGATCAGGATTATGCCTTGGCCCCAAAGGAGCTCGGCCTAGAATCAAGACATGAATCCGACTGATAAAGCCGCTGCCCTCATCGAGGCCCTGCCTTACCTGCAGGACTTTCGGGGTAAAACCTTCCTCATCAAGATAGGAGGGTCAGCCATGGAGGATGCCGAACTGGTGGCTCAGGTAATGCGCGACATTGTTTTTCTCGAGGTTGCCGGAATCAACCCTGTCGTGGTCCACGGTGGTGGCAAGGCGATCTCGGCTGCGATGGAGGAGGCGGGTCTCAAAGCAAAATTTGTTGGAGGCTTCCGCGTCACCACCCCCGAGGCCATCGACATCGTCAGCAAGGTGCTCTCCGAGCAAATCAACCCCAAGCTGGTGCAGATGATCCGGGTGTTCGGCGGCAAGGCGGTCGGCATTCCCGGCACCGACGTCTTTCTGGGTGAGCGCATCCAGGGCACGGATGAAAACGGCGAGAAGATCGATATCGGCCGGGTCGGCGAAGTCGTCGCCTGCCAACTCGGCCATACGGGCAGCGCCCACCAGGCGGCCATTGTTCCCGTCATCTCGCCCCTTGCCTCCGAACTGTCCACTGGCAAGCCCCTCAACATCAACGCAGATCTAGCCGCCGCAGCCCTGGCCAAGGAGCTGAAAGTCTCCAAGCTGGTCTATCTTTCCGACGTTCCCGGACTTCTATCCGACCCCAAGAATCCCGAAACCCTGATCAACTCGGTCAACCGCGAGGAAGCAAGGAGACTGATTGCGGACGGCACGATCTCGGGCGGGATGATTCCCAAGATCAACAGTGCCATCGATGCGCTGGATGCAGGGGTGCGCAAGGTCCACTTTATCGATGGCCGCCGTCCCCATGCCCTGCTGCTCGAGATCTTCACCCAGAGCGGCATCGGCACCGAGGTCACCACTGAACCTACTTCTCATGGTACGCGTCGCTTGTATTCAGTATCAGCTGAGCGAAATCTCCGGCTTTGACGAATTTGCGAACAAGGTGACCACCCAAATCACCACGGCGGCCTCCCAGAAGGCGGATTTCGTAATCTTCCCCGAGTTCTTCTCCATCCAACTGCTCTCGAGCCTCCGCGACATCCCGGACACGGAAGGCATCCTCAGGATCGCACGGGAATTCAGCGCTCCCTTCATCGAGCTCTTCTCTTCTCTGGCAAGCCAACACAGCCTGCACATCATCGCCGGCAGCCATCCGGTTGAGGAAGACGGGAAGCTCTTTAATAAAAGTTTCGTGTTCGACACGGAAGGAAATCACATCGCACAACCCAAGTTGCATATCACTCCCTTCGAGCGCAACGACTGGGACATTGTCGGCGGCAAAGAGCTGGTGGTCGTCAAGACCCCCAAGGCGACCATCGGCGTTCAGATATGCTACGATGTCGAGTTTCCCGCAGCCAGCCAACTACTTGCCAATGAAGGAATCGACATCCTCTTCGTGCCCTATTGCACGGATGACCGTCAGGGCATGCTACGGGTGCGCTACTGCTGCCAGGCCCGCACGGTAGAGCACCAAATCTATGTTGCAGCGGCGGGCCTGGTTGGCGTATTGCCCGGTATCGATTCGATGAGCGCCCACGATGCTCAGACCGCGGTATTCACGCCGCTGGATATAGACTTTGCCGAAGACGGTATCGCCGCCATTGCCAACCCCAATATCGAAACCATCCTCTTCGCCGATCTCGACATCGGGGCATTACGCGAAGCCCGTAAAAAGGGTACGGTTACGCCACAGAAAGATCAGCGTCATGATTTATTGGGGGTTTAACCACGAAGGAGCTGACGCTGGTTCGTCATCCTTGAGAACGCGAATCCCGCGCAAAAAAGAGCCCCGCACCATGTTTCCATGATGCGGGGCAAATACCTGGCGACGACCTACTCTCACAGGGCCTATCGCCCCACTACCATCGGCGCTGCAGCGTTTCACTTCCGGGTTCGGGATGGGACCGGGTGGTTCCACTGCGCTGTGGTCACCAGAGGTCGGTGCTGATTGATTCCTTGCGGGGAATCAGCAACGGGGCTCTGGGGGCCTCAGTATGCGTGTCGCATTCAGTTGTCTTGAGAGCAACGGCCGCTCCCTGACATCCATATGGAGAAAGTCCTTCGTATGACTACAAATTCTACGTGTGAACTTGAACATTTCTGATTCCAAAAACAGGAATCAAGCCGAACGGATGATTAGTACTTCTCAGCTGCACGTGTTACCACGCTTCGACCTAAAGCCTATCAACGTCATGGTCTCTGACGATCCTTCGGGGAAAATTCATCTTGGGAATGGCTTGGCGCTTAGATGCTTTCAGCGCTTATCCTTTCCATACTTAGCTACCCGGCCATGCTCTTGACAGAACAACCGGTGCACCAGAGGTATGTCGATTCCGGTCCTCTCGTACTAGGAACCGAACCCCTCAATTTTCCTACGCCCACAGAGGATAGAGGACCGAACTGTCTCGCGACGTTCTGAACCCAGCTCGCGTGCCGCTTTAACCGGCGAACAGCCG
>JAURCU010000129.1 GCA_030828305.1 Luteolibacter sp. | reverse complement strand
AGGAAGCCGCCGGTGACACCCGCCGCATCACCGACCTCTTCAACAAGCTTGGGGATCGCTACATCATTTTCTCCGGTCTCGATGATGTGGCGCTTGAAAGCATCATGCTTGGCTGTGCCGGCTGGATCTCGGGCTTGGTCGACGCCTTCCCCCGTGAAAACCGCCTGATGTGGGACGCCGCCGCATCCAAGGATTGGGACCGGGGTCTGGAAATTTACCGTTGGTACATGGACTTGCTTCACTTCGACTCCGTGCCCAAGTTGGTGCAATACGTCAAACTGGCCTGCTCGGAAATGGGATACGGCACCGAAACTGTTCGCGCCCCCCGCATGCCACTCGTCGGCGAAGAGCGCGAAGCGGCCCTCAAGGTGATCCACACCGCGGCCAACAACCGCCCAAACTGATGACAAATATCGCTGAAATCTCATGAACAAAAAGGGCCTGACGAAATTCAGGCTCTTTTTGTTTGAATGCTTGGGTCAATGAATCAGCCAGCTGACGCCGTTTTGTATGCCAGACCCGCTCCGACCAGATCACTGAGCGCCATGCCGATGGACTTGAAGAGAGTGATCTCATCGTCATTCTCGCGCAGTGGCTTAGTGCCCGCGCACATTTCGGCCAGTTCAGCAACCACGTCTTCCTTGGTGAACACACCCTCGGAGATGGGAACCAGGATTTCGCCGCCTTCCTTGAAGGCATTGACGTAGCTGTCAGCGTAGACCTTGGACTTGGTAACCAACGCGGTGTCACACTCTCGCTTGGTAGCGTGGTGGTTGCCGATGAAGTCGGTGTGGGTGCCGGGCTTGACCCAGTCGCCGAGGACGACGGGCTCGTGCGAAGCGGTGGCACAAACGATGATGTCAGCCTCACCACATGCAGCCTCGCGGTCTTCGGTGGCAACGAACTCAATATCGGAATACTCCTTGGCCATCTCTTCGGCGAGGGCCTGTGCCTTGGCAGGAGTGCGGCCCCAGATCAGGATTTTCTTCAAGTCGCGCACGCTGGCGTTGGCGCGGATCATGTAGGGCGCGAGATTACCGGTGCCGAGCAGCAACAGGGTGGCCGCGTCCTCGCGGGAAAGCAGGCGGGTGGCGAGGCCGGAGATGCCGGCGGTTCGCCAGTAGGTCACCGTGGTGCCATCGACCAAGGCAAGGGGCTCACCGTGCGCGCGATCAAAAAGCATGATCTTGGAGTAGAGAGACTTATAGGGCTCACCGGCCTCGGGAAAATAAGTGAAGGCCTTCACGCCGATGAATTCCTCGCTCCAGGAAGGCAGAACTGCGAATGCGTCGTTTTTGCCGGAATTCTCATCGAGCAAAAAGACCTGACGAGGAGGATTGGTATAGCTTCCGCCGTAGGCACCTTGGAGCGCGTCAACAAGGGCGGGGTAACTCAGTGCGCAATGAACTTCTTCGGCGGAGATTACTTTCATCGCTGAAGTTCATAACGCCTGTCCCCCTTGGGTGCAAGGGTAGTCCTGAGCCATCGCGTGATCTCAGTCCGAGGGCATGATCTCGCCTGCAAGACGCATGACCCCTTTGCGGGCAAACTCACTTTGCGGGTGAATACTGCGGGCCTTGAGATACCATGACAGGGCTGAGCCGGTCTGCTGGGGATTGCGCTCCTCGAACTCGCCGGCCCGACTCAGAGCTCGGGTAAAGTCTGCGACCTCGGGAGCCAGATCTTCGAGTTTTTTTCCCAGCTTGGGGTCATCAGGAAATTGCTCACGGATTTCGGCAAGCTGCTCCCAAGCCGCGTATTGTTGGCCGGCACGGCTGAACTCCTCGGCTTTGCCAAGCGCGGTTTCAATCTTGGTCAGATTAGCGATGATCTGGGTGAAGGCTTCAAGGCGCTCTTCATCTCCCTGGATCACCGGGGCGATCTCATACTGACGGCGGGCGATCTCGCGGTAATTGCCCTCACTGAGCAATCGGTCGAAATCATTGCGGGTGCGCACCACGCTACTGGTATTGCCGATCAGGTCGCGGAACTCCTTGAGCTTGGGGTTGGTTGGCCAGATCTCGGTGGCGGATTTGATTTTTTCCGTAGCCTTGTCGGTATCGCGGGCAATGAGATGAGCCTTGGCCTCTTCAATGGCCATGTCGGCAGCGAGAGTGTAGGCGGAAATGGCACTGTCTACCTTGGACGAGGGGAAGTCCGTGGCCCGAGCCTTGAGACCGTTGGATAGTTCACGGGCCTTGACGTAGTCGCGAGCCTGCATGGCGCCGTAAAGCTCGTAGAGGTCGCGAAAGTAGCCCTGAACCTTGAGCTTCTTCTGAAGTTCGAGGGTGGCGACGGGTGCCAGGTATTCACCCAGGGCAAAGGCTTCCATAAGGCGCTGGGAAGCAGTGTGCAGGTCCCCTCGCGCAAGCATCACATCGAAGGCTTCGACATACTTGGCAGTCTCGCGAATCGCTTCATTGGAGAGCGCATCGAGCGAGGCCACGGTGGGGTTCACACCAACCGAATCGGAGAACAACTTGGAGATATCGGAGTTCTTGTCGATGTGCAGAGTCGAGTCTCCATCCTTCCATATCTGGTTGTAGAAGCGCGAGGCCATGAGCACGTGCTCGTAGCGCCGCTGCATGAACCACTGCACCATGTTGACCTGGTATTGGGTCTTGGTAGTGAGGGTGCGAGCCTCGCTTTTGGCTCGGTTGGCCAACTTGAGCGCTTCGATCTCCGCGATGCGACGAAGAGTCTCCTGATAACGAAGCGAATTGACTCCTTTGCCGGGATTCTGGGCCGGTTGACTGCCCTGCTCACCTCCCCCACTGTTGGTTGTGCGCCTTGCGCCGAGGCGATTGTCGCGGTCATGAGCGGCCTGCCAATCGCCATCACGAATGATCTGCTTCTTCTCTGACTCCATGCTCATATTGAGGCGCTTGATGCCATTGATGTCGCGCTTGGCAAGCATCGCGGTGTAGATGGACTCGGCCAAGGACATGCAGATGTTCGCATCCCCCGGGTAGCTGGCAGCAGATGGCAGCAGCTTGAAGGCACCGTAGAGATCCGGGCCCTGCTGGCGGAAGGGTGAAATGGTTGCAAGAATCTTGTCGACGTCCCTGCGATACTGCTCGGCATCCTCACCACTTTCCGGCGGCTGGCTGAGGTATTTCTCGAAGCGGGCCTTGAGCAGGCGGTTGTCGCCCAGGGGAATGGTGACTCCACCGACCGTGATGGTTTCCGCAGAGGGGTCGAGCATGGGAATCTCCTGACCAAAGGGGCTGGGGCCGGGTTGCTGCTGAGGACTACGCGCGCTGTCTTGCGGCGTGGTGTTGGCCGGAGGAGCGTTGTTGCCGGATGGAGGCGTGTAGACTTGCGCCTGAAGGCCGGCGGCCAACGCGATTGAGCTGAGGATCTGTAGTCTCATGATGAGTTTTAATTTTATGGATTCAGAGACGCTGGATGCCTTGGGCGACTGCGATGCCACCCTTCTG
>JAURCU010000128.1 GCA_030828305.1 Luteolibacter sp. | reverse complement strand
GTTCCGCCGCTGTTCGAGTCCCATGAGTTGCCATTTTGAGCGCCTATGTTGGAATTCCACCCCGTCGTTGCACTGTCCACGGCGCGCAAATGGGCATAGATGGTGTTTCCCGCTCCGACGTCATAACCAAAAGAAAGCGTCAGCGAATTGCCAGCAAAGCCACTAAGGTCAACAATCCGGCCGATGAACCCTTCATCATCGGCATTGTAGGTAGCTCCGATGGGACTATGTGTCAGAACGCCGCCAGAACCGCTGGTCATGCTCCAGCTATTGACGCTTCGGTCATGCCATTGCCCATCGATTGTAGCATTGCTGAGAGTATTATTCGCTACTTCCGTTGAGAATCCATCGATGATGGTGGCGGCCTGCGCGGTAGAGGCGAAACCTGAGAGAATGACATGGATTGCCAATGCGCCGACGAGCGCTGGCACGGTAGGTTTGAGATGGGTGGGGGGAGTGGGTTTCATGTTTATTGTCGGGTGAGGTATGGAGCTGGATTTGAGCATCCTGAACGAGCAGGGATGCCCAACGAGCGAAAAGCATAGATACTATTCAGTTAAAAAAAATATCATGAATTCGTCTATCCTATTTTTTTAGGATCTAGGTCGCCAGATTGTCTGCGGCATCCAAAGAAATGAGGATAAGAAACCGTGGAATCATCTGCGTATGTTGATAGCGTCAATTAGAATACCACGTGATCAGGCGCACTGTCGATTCAATACTCCCCATCAATTTTTCCGATGAACCCATTTTTTTCGCTCATCCTGCCGGGCATTTCGCTCCTCGCCTCAGTCTCCCTCTATGCAGAAAACTCAGATCGAGCGGCCCAACCCGCTTCCCTACCGCCCATACTCGACAAGGACTACTCATATTCCTACTGGCAGAATAGCTGGCGCAAACGTGAAGGTGAAAGTTTCAAGGACATCCTGTGTCTTGAAACCGGCCATTTCGGGCTCACTCTCGACATCCACGATCTCAGCAACCCCAGGCTCGGGCCCATTGCCGATGAAAGTTCCATTCTCCAAACGCTCCAATCCGGCGCTTCCCGCCTCGCCAAGCTCCAGCCCGCCGAACTCCAGCTCGAACTCGACCACGGCGCAAAAACCTACCGCATGGTCAGCTGCAGGGCAGCCGAATCCAGCGATACGCGCCACCTCGAAACTGTCCGCATGTGGGAGTCCGGACGCATCGCCCAGCACTTTGACATCACCAAGCTCATTTTCAAGGACGACCAAGGGAACGAACTCCCCTGCAACGGCGCTCTCAACCTCGTGGTCTGGCCCCATTCACTCACGCTAAACGCCAGCCTGACCCCTGCCCATCGCTATCTCGACGGCCCGCTCACCGGCGTCGTGGGTGATGGCCGCTGCATCATAGTCCAACCGGAGGACATCCCCCACGAGGACGCCATCGATCCGGCGATTCTCGCCGTCGAAACCTGGGTCAAGGTGCCGGAAGAATTCACCAAGAACAATAGCGGCTGGCTCCTTTGCAAGAACCGCAACGAAGCCACCCAGGGCAACTTCGGGTTTCTCCACAGAAACGGACGCTTCTACGCAACCATGAACATCGGCGGCGGTCGCCAGAACCACCATCAACTCAATGCCCAGAGAAACTTAGATCCCGACAAATGGCACCACCTCGCCCTCACCTACGACGGCAAGACCATGTCCTTCTACCTCGACGGCAACCTCCAGCAATCCAAGACAATCAATCAAGCCCGCATCCCCGGCAAAGAACCTCTTCGCATCGGCAAGCGCGCCGACAACGCAGGCACTCCCGTCAGAGGGATCTATGATCAAACTCGCATCTGGAACCGGTCACTTACGGCTCAGGAAATCAGACATCACGCCCAACGACCCCACCAAATACCCAACCGGCAAGGGCTCGTCTTCGAGCGCAACTATGGCAACCAGTACAGGCTCCCGAGCTGGAGGGACGCCACCCTCCGGCTCTCGCTCAAGAGCGGTTCCCTGCCACTTGTCACTGAAAAGAAAATCCCCGGCGATTGGCCGCTCGGGCAGGAACACCGCGTCACTCTCACACGTGATTTCACTGAAAATGGAGCTGCCGCCGTCGCAATCAATCTCACCACCGCCGATCAAAAGACCCAAGCCGTCCACTTCGACCCGACCAAAAACTGCCACGCCATCGAAATCCCGAAAATTCCCAGGAACTGGACCGGTGACAACACGGGCTACCGCCAATACGACGAGCTCACTCTCACCCTGCAGAACCCCGGCAACACGCACGCTCGTGTCCCCTTCTATCTCCACCTTGGTAATCCGGCCAGCATCACCGGCGTCTGCCCCATCCTCTGCCACGAAGACGGCACCCCCACCGGCATCCCCGTGCAACTCAGCAAGAACTGGCACCACCCGACTATGCGCGCCTATTTACGACCCTACATGATACTGCCCGCCAAACCGGGGAAAACCACCTACAAACTCCGCATCGCCTACGGCTTCCATGGCACCCTTCCCTCCGCCAGCCATGCCCAGCTCTCACTCATCGGCTACGGAGCCAACACCCGCTGGGATCAGCTCGCCATCGGCAGTTGGGGGGAAACAATCTGTTTCGATATGGACATGGGTCTCACCGAAGTCGCCATCACCGATGTCCGAGGTCTCATGCTGCGCAACGGCAAGGAAGGCAAAAAGTGGGGCTGGACCGACGCCGGCTGGGGAGGCGACTGGCTTGGCATCAAGGATGCCAACGGCAACAAGCTCGTCTTCAGCGAGATCAAAACCGCTTACCTCGCACAGGGCCCCTGCTTGACCGACGTTCGCCATGACGGTTACTACGGCCACGACCATGTCATCGATCTCAAAGCCGAAACCCATACCGTGCGAACCGACGACTACGCGCGCACCTTCAACCACCTCGACTACACATTCCTCAAACCCAAACCTGCAAAGGACAGTTCGTTTTTCCGTGTCGGAGGCAATCCTAATATCCACACGCCGGTCATCGCCTATGGTAACAGGGCCGGCCTCATCGCTGAGATTAAAGTGCCCGCCGAAGTCAAGAAAGGCAGCCTGCTCGCCGACCAACTCACCCTCACCGGCGAAGGCCCCTGGTGGGTCTCCTTCGCGGGCTCCGCACCCACGAGAGGCAGAGACTGGGGCACCGCTTCGCGCGCCCTTATCATCAGATCCTACCATGCGAGCTTTGACGGAAAGCGCCACCTGAACCCGACCATCTCGCTGCCCGTTGTCTCCGAACATCCCGATGGGAAAAAGGGTGTCGATCTCTTCCTCGTTGCGCCCAAGGGAGTGAGCGAATTCAAACCCCGGGATCACCTCAGCTTCGATGTCGAATGGATCACCCCTCCCCGCATCGCCGACGACTACTACGGTCCCAACGAAACGTTACGAAAACACCTAATCGCCAACCCCCGCTCCTGGAAAACCGTTTACAGGGAAGCGAAAGGCAACGATCTTCAGGTCAAGGTCACCGGCGGCACCGTCCTGCGGAACTATCCGCTCATGATCTTGGCATCCTCTTCTGGCTCGCCCGAGATTGCGTTTGAAATCACTGGCGGCGTCGGCCATGTCCCCGTCCGCTTTGAAGGCCT
>JAURCU010000127.1 GCA_030828305.1 Luteolibacter sp. | reverse complement strand
ATATCAGCAGCAATTGGCAGCCAGACCCTAATCCATGTAAGATGCATGAAAAACTCCCCTGTTTCGGAGTCGGTCGACCTCGCAATCAATCATGCAACGAGACCTGCCGCCAGCATCACATAAAAGAAACTCCATATGGTCGCGATGAAATGTGCGAGCAGGCGACTCGCGCAAAACTTGGCGCAATCCTCAATGAAGTAGAGATAACTCATCAGACAGCATGCTCAGAACTCAACCTCCGCCCCCAGCACCCCAAGCTCCACATCCCCATCGTGAATCTCGCTGAGGTCTTGTTTCAGGGTGAGCCCCCCCTGTCTTTCTCCGTGGACCAGCCAGACCTTCTTCTTCGGCCCGCTGATGGCCTTGAAATAGTCGAGAAGCTCGGAGTGATCGGCATGACCTGATAGCGAGTCCACAATTTCGATCTTGGCATTCACCTTGGTCTTCTTGCCAAAGATGGCGACTTCCTTGTAACCATCGCGCAGTCGGCGACCCAGAGTATGCTCGGCGCAGTAACCCACGAAGAGCACTGTGCAGTTGGGATCCCCGATGTTGTTCTTCAGGTGGTGACGAATACGGCCGGCCTCGCACATGCCAGATGCCGAAATGATGATGACCGGCTCATGAATCTTGTTGAGGTCTTTGGAAGCCGCCACCGAGCGGATCAATGTGAGATTATCAAAGCCAAAGGGGTTCTGCTTGCCGAAGAGGGTTTCGTAAACCTCCTCGTTGAAGCAGGCGGGATGCAGACGGTAAATCTCCGTCGCATTCACTGCCAAGGGACTATCCACGATCACCTTGATACGCGGCAGCTCGCCATTCTCGAAGAGCTCGTTGAGCAGAAAGAGCATCTGCTGGGTACGTTCCACAGCAAATGAAGGAATCAGGATCTTGCCACCCCGCTTGATAGCCTCTTTGAGCACCTGAGCGAATTGCTCACCCATGCCGGGAGGGGCCATGTGCTCGCGCCCCCCATAGGTGCTTTCCATCAGCAGGAAGTCGATATCCTCCGCCACAACCGGATCGCGCAGCACCTCGTTGTGCCCACGACCGACATCTCCACTGAAAAGAAAGCGTTTGTGTTGACCATCGGTCTTGTCGTCAATTTCCAACAGCACCTGGGCTGCGCCCAGAATGTGGCCGGCATCCAGAAATGTCGCCTTCACTCCGTCACAGATCGGAATCGGTCGGTCGTAGGACACACTGACGAACTGTCGAAGACAGTGCTCCGCATCCTGCTGGGTATAGAGCGGCTCAACCGGCTCCAGACCCTCGCGCTTGCGATGCTTGTTGATCCATTCGATGTCGCTCTCCTGGATATGGGCGGAGTCCGCGAGCATGATCTGGCAAAGGTCGCGGGTGGCATCCGTGGCGTAGATATTGCCCTCAAAGCCCTTGAGAGTGAGATTGGGAAGATTGCCGCTGTGATCAATGTGTGCGTGGGAAAGCACTACCGCATCAATCTCCCTGGGATCGAAATGAGGAAAGCAGCAGTTGATCTCGTAGGCGTCCTTGCGCGAGCCCTGATAGAGACCGCAATCGAGGAGAATCCTGTGGCCATTGACCTCGAGCAGATGCTGCGAACCGGTAGTGGTGCCTGCCGCACCGCAAAACTTCAATTTCATGGGTTAAATACAGTCTAGCAAGTGATCCATGAGGAGTGGAACCATGAAATACAGTTCTCAGAAACATCACCCCGACGGGGTATCATCAAAGATCCTTAGAGAACACCAAGGAATCCCTGCCGCTCGCCTCGAATTGTTCACGCCTCTTTTCGGGTAGCACCTCAAAACTTACCTGTTCGTACTTGAGCTTACCCGTAAAGAAGTCAGCCGCGCGGTTGCTGAGCGCAAAGACTCGGTTCATGCCGGCTTTGCGCGCCACACCCTCCACATGCTGCACCAGGTCCTTGCCATAGCCATGACCTTCGTGGGCCTGCTTGATATAGAGGCAGGCAACCTCACCACAATGATCATCCAGATATGGATGCAGCGCCACACAACCCACCACATGATCGTCGATGGTCATCACATGGAAGTCACCAATACAGGCCTGAATATCCTCGTATGTGCGCGCCACCAGCTTGGTGCGTCTGACCGAGCGCCCGATCATGCCGAGCAATTCGGGAATGTCCTCTTCACGCAGCGACCGGATCTCGCGGTAGCTGTCAGCATAGACCATGGTCCCCACACCTTCGTTACTAAAGAGTTCATCCACCAGGACTCCTTGCTGGCGACCGTTAAGCACGTGCACCCGAGGAATGCCGGACTGACAAGCTGAAGCTGCGGCCAACAACAAGAGCGCTCCTTCTTCATCGCTGCGCGGCACCATCATCTCAGCTTCTGAAGCCCGAATCGAATAGGCTGGTTTGCCATCGATGAGAATGGCCTCCTCCAGCAAGGCAATCACCTTGGAAACTTTCAACCCTTTGGCCAGCGCCACAACAGAATGGTCTAGAGGCGAGCTCGATGACGCATCCACCACTGCCGCCTGTCCACGTTTGAGAATTTCCTCAACCTCACCCAGAGCTTCTGAATCATCTATGGCTTTGACGACCTTGGCCGATTTTATCTCACACTCGAGCGTCCAATCATAGAGATCCTGGATATCGCCACCCAACACACCGAGAACAAGTTTTACCCCCAACTTTTCCAGGACACCAAGATCCAGAAGGGTTTCCGCGACGGCTGGCTCAGGCAGAAGGCCTGCTTCAATCAGTACAAGAAAGGTCTGCCCCCTGAATTGAGGGACATATTGTAGAACTTCGCGGACGTCGTTGGGCTGGGCCACGCATAGAGTCTAGTGGCTTTGAAACCAAAGATCGACCCTAAAGAGCGGTCTGGCCAAGACTTCGGCACTGTGCTTGAATCTATTCAATGGATGCCATGCGCCAATTGATCGAGTTGCTACAGCGACGTGAAGCTGTAATCGCGGACCACGCTTGGCGCGATCGCGATTCCCGATCGCATCTCGAGGCTCTCAAGCAAGTCTCCATTGCCATCAGCGCCTGGCCTGAGAAACATTCCGAAGCACTCGATCCAAAACTGAAGCACTACCTGCAAAATGCCAGTTACGCCAAAGCCCTGGACCATCTGCAGGGTGAAAGCCCCACAAAGTAAGCGCCCACACCCCTGACCCCATGCCCTCAAAACCCCTACTCGCTATCTGCATCGTCTGTCTGGCTTTCGTGCTTGGCTATCTCGTCGAGCCCAGCATCCGGCCCATGCTCGAGCTCGCTCCGGATGTCAGCAAAAAGGCCAAGGACACTGAGCAAACCGTTGCACCAACACAGACACCCGAGCCCACACCGGATTATGACCTCAGCGGGATCGCCCAGGAACAACTGCCTCCGACCGTCACTCTCAAGCAAACCTCAAACTTCAAGGATACGCAATCCGGTCTGACCATCACCATGGATGCAGGAAGATCTGTGAGGGTCATCGGCCTCGAGGGCGAGATGGTTCTGATTGCACCTCCAGGCATGGACTACACCGTTAGAATGCCTGCCGAACGCACCAACTTGGTCGAGCAACTCATCACACTGGGCATTCAGCCTGGCGCAAAACCCACGACCCCCGACCTTCCCGATCCGGTCACCCCAACCCCGGTC
>JAURCU010000126.1 GCA_030828305.1 Luteolibacter sp. | reverse complement strand
GTTGGGGTGCAAACCAGTTTCCAGTTTCGAGTGAGCAGGCAGCGCTGCTTGGCATCGACGATGCGCTGGCGATACTCCGGTTTGACCACGAACTGGTAGTTGTAATCCTCATCAATGATGGTGACCTCGTCCATGGGCGGCAGTCTGGGTCGCTCAACTCCCTCAACACTGAATTGGATGAATGGAAATCCGGTTTCGGCATACACAGGCTGGTCGTGGGCAAGGCTCTCATCCCTCAGCCATGCGGCTAGGCTTTGACCCTCCCAGTTGTCGGGCGCTTCGAGCCCGACGAGCTCGGCAAGGGTTGGGGCAATATCAATAAGTCTTACGGTTTCAGCGTGATCTCCCGGCTGAACCCCGGGAACGTGAATAACCAAGGGGATGTGGAAGGCGTAAAGCCCGCCGTTGAAGGTCAGTCCGTGGCCGAGAGTTACGCCGGGCTCGTAAAGGTCGTCGCCGTGGTCGGAGGTGATGACCACAATGGTATTGTCCTGTAGGCCCGATTTTTCGAGAGCGTCGAGAATCTGGCCGACACAATCGTCGAAGTAGCGGGTGCAGCCGTCATAGAGAGCGCGGATCTGATCGGCCTCTTCGGCTGGCAGGGCCTTCCACTTGCTCTCGAGGTCGGTTCCACCAATGAACTGATCAATGTCGAAGTCCACGCCGGTGCGGTTGGGCCCTTCATAGTCTGGATCGGCGAACATTGAGTTGTAGGGCTCGGGGCTGCGGTAGGGTAGGTGGTTGCAGGAAAAGAATACGTGCCAGAAAAAGGGCTGGCCGCTGGCGGCAGCCTGCTTGAGTCGGGATTCGACCCGGCGGTTGACAACTCTGGGCGTGACAAATTGCGCGAAGGACTGGAGTTGCGGATAGAGTCGATGGCCCAGCGCGTTGTCGAAATACAGAGGAATGACAAAGTGCGACATCACCACTGCCTGGCTCATGTAGATCTTGAAGTTGTCGTAGCTCGACACCGAGATGTGCTCCATCCCCAGCGGGGTTACTTCGTAGTAGCCCGCGCACCAGTCACCAATGGCAGCGGTATCGTAGCCCTCATCGCGCAGCAGTTGGGCAAGCGGGGTGATGCGCTCGAGGGTGGACTCGACTTCTTCACGCGCCGGATACATCTGGCGGATGCCATGGGTTTGGGGATGCTGGGAGCTCATCAATGAGATGCCGGATTCCAGGGTAGAGGCAATTGGAACGTAGCAGCGCTGAAAGCGGCGCGACTTGGCGGCAAGGGCATCGATGTTGGGTGACACTCCAGCAGCGGCAGCTCCATTGCTGCGTTGAGGTTTGAATCCGGCGTAGCCGAGGCGGTCGGCACGCAGGGAGTCTGAGCCGATGATGATGATATTTGGTCGTTTGGCGCTCTCCTGATCAACGGCCTTGCCGCGAGGATTGATATTGGCTAGCCCACTCCAACTGATGGCGACCAGGGCCACCCCGCCCAGTGCATACCAGCCGTGGCGGCCTAAGCGATGGGCTTGCCATGCGAGCACGGCGAAAAACACGAGGACGGGCATGAGACTGAAGAGGAGCACAAAGACCGCGGGCGCCATGGCCTCGGGAATGAAGTCGAAAGCCTTGTAATACCAGTGGCCGAATTCGGCCTCATTGATGAAATAAGGCCGACTGTGCATCAGACGCAGGCTGAAGTAGACGTGCAAGAGGACCGCACCAAGTAGGCCGCCACCCATAACCCATTGGCAGCCACCGCGTTTAAAACGGCGCAGCGTGAAGTGAATGGCTGGCTGCAGGATGACAGCTGCGGCCAGAGCCAGCAGGGCGTAGGCGATGAGCATCCAGAGGTTTTGGACGACCAGAAAGCTGAGGTGCTTTTCACGGGCCAAAGCACTGAACTTATTGGCCATCTCGCCTGAACTCTGGGTCAGTTGCCACAGCGAAATGCCGTATTGAATGGCCAGGAAAACTGTGACCCCCGCCAACACCTGCCAATAGGGTGCGCTGACGCTGCGGGCTTTGTCCGTCTTATTTGAAGGATCAGTCAAGCAGTCGGAAGTCTGCCAGCCATGTCCTGCTTGTCAAAAACCATCGACCCCGGGACCATGGCTCCCTAGCCTGAAGGTGCCACGCATGAAGGAAACCCCGCGCATTCTCATTGTCACCGCCGCCTTTGGAGAAGGACACAACAGTGCCGCGCGCAATATGGCGCTGGCTCTCGACGCCGAAGGGGCAGTCTGTCAGGTATCTGATCCGATTTTGCAGGGAGCTCCCATGACCACCGCCATTGTCAGTCGGGCCTACCGCTTTGTGACCAACCGGCTGCCCTGGGTCTGGCACCAGATCTACAAGTCGACGGATCGCTGCGACTTCACCAAGCGCCAGTTGCCAGTGCTGCGCTACCCGGAAAAGGCATTCGGGCGCATGATCGATCAGTTCAAACCGGATGCCATTGTCTCGACCTACCCGCTCTATCCCTACTTTCTCAGGCGTATTCGCCAGGGCATCAATGGATCGGTGCCCATGATCACCGTGGTGACCGACTCGATTGAAATCAACGCCTCCTGGTTGCGTGCTCCCTGCGATCATTGGTTGGTAACGGACGCCAAGACGCGTGAGCGGATGGATCCGCCCGTGCCGGTCGACAAAATCACCGCCACGGGCTTTCCTGTGCATCCACGCTTTGCCAGTCAGGACACACTTGCCGAGGACGATGCTTGCAGCCCCTTCCGGATACTCTATTTCGCCACCACGAACCCACACATGCTCAGCTCGCAGGGCCGCGCTTTGCTCGATGTCTCTTCCGAGATCCGGTTAACCATCGTCATGGGGCGCAACGTGCGCAAACTAGTACGTCGAGCCAAGGCGCTGCAGCAGGCCTATCCGGGTCGCGTGCGACTCATCGGTTGGACCCGGCGCGTGCCGAAATTGCTGGCGCATCACCATCTGGTGGTGGGTAAAGCGGGTGGTGCGACGGTGCATGAGGCGATTGCGGCCCGCTGCCCCATGCTCATCCACCATCTGGTGCCCGGTCAGGAAGAAGGCAACTTGCAACTCCTTGAATCCATTGGTGGCGGGGCGCTCGCCAACGCACCCCGCCTGCTCAAGGGTAAGGTCACGGGCCTGTTGGCCAACGATGCGGGTGGTTGGCGCGAGATGAAGCGCGGACTCATCCGCCACAATCGCAGCGATGGATCGCAGGTTGCGGCGCGCTTCGTGCTCGATTACATCAAGGCGACCCAATGAATTTCCTGTTTGATATCGGTCGCGTCCTTTTGGATTTCGATTTTGTAGCGTCGCTATCCAAACTGCTGCCAGCTGAAGTGGACCGGCCCCGCGAGCGCCTCGAGCTCCTGCTTGAGCGCAAGGACGAGTTGGAGTCGGGCCGGATTGACCCGGAAGATTATGTGGCCTGGGCCTTGGGGGTGATGGGCAGCACTGCCAGCCACGAGGAGTTCCGTCGCGCTTGGTGCGACATTTTCACGCCCAACGAGCCGATGTGGCAGCGCGTGCGCCAACTCAAGGCTGATGGGCACAAACTGGTGCTCTTTTCCAACATCAATGCCATCCATGTGCCCTGGATATACGAAGCCCATCCGCAGTTCAAACTCTTCGATGGCGCGGTCATGTCCTTCGAAGTGGGTCTTATCAAGCCGCAACCCGGAATCTATGCCCATGCCATCAAGGAGCACGCCATGACTCCCTCCGAAACCCTCTACATTGACGA
>JAURCU010000125.1 GCA_030828305.1 Luteolibacter sp. | reverse complement strand
CATTGAAATCGCGATTACTACTACAAGACCGGCAACAAGGAGTCAGCAAAGATCTACTACCGCGAGGTGGTGAAAATGGCCAAATCCGGCAAAGATCACGACAGAGCCCAAGCCCGGCTCAAGGAGATCGGCAACTAGAGCATCCCGTGTCATCCATCACCAAGCCTAGCCCTGCGACCACGAGCTTCCATGCCGGGGGTATTCCAACCGAAACTGCTCTAAAGCTTCCATGAAACCCATTCTGCTTCTCTCCTTGTTATCCACTTTTCTGGTGTCCTGTGCCGGCTATCATGTCGGGCCAAGCAAGCCACCTTCACTCAAGAAGGTGAACACCATTTCAGTTAGTGTCTTCGCCAATGATACCCTGCATCCGCGAGTTGGCGCGATGGCAACCTCCGCAGTCACCAGCGCGATGACTCAAGATGGTACTTACAGGATCGTTTCCGCTGAGCAGGCCGACGCGGTGCTTGAAGGCACGGTGCGTCGCATTGACTACCAGCGCATTCGCAGCAGCCGTTTTGACACATTGCGCCCGCAGGAGCTGGATAACACAGTGATCCTTGCCTGGGTGTTGCGTGATGCCAAGAACTCCACCAAGGTGCTGGCCAGTGGCACGTCCAGAGGATCGAGCCAACTCTTCGTCGACTCCAACCTGCAATTGGCGCGTCAGGCCGCCCTTCCCGAAGCCACCGAACGTGCCGGGCAGGCTCTGGTCTCCACTCTTGCCAACGGCTACTGATTTTGTCCATGGCAGCACGCAAGAAGCAGCCCGAAAAAACGCGTCAGGCCATTCTCGATGCTGCAGGGCAGTGCTTCGGCACGCAAGGCTATGCTGCCACCGGAATTGGTAGCATTGTTGATGCCGCTGGTCTGACCAAAGGCGCGCTCTTTCACCACTTTGGCGACAAGCGCGAGCTTGCGATTGCCTGGATTCGCGACAGGCTGCGCCATCAGGTGCTCCAAGATTGGGTTGAGCCCCTATCGGGAATTTCTTCACTCAAGGAACTGGGCAGTTTTTGGGTTAGTGTGTGCGCTAAACTTGCCGATGGCGACAGTTGCACCTCGACGGTGGCGATGGCTGCCGAGATGGCGGGTCGGGATAAGGGCATGACCGAGGCGCTGGAAGCGGTTTTTCATGCCTGGCGCGAAGGGTTGCGGGGCATGCTCGAGCGAGGCCAGCAAGAAGGCTGGATTCACAAGTCTATCCAGCCCGATACCGAGGCTGGCATCCTGATCTCCATGGTGGCCGGTCTGAGCGTGATGCAGCGCTGCCATGGGCAACAGGGCTTGTCCGCCTCTCTTGTAGCTTATTTGGAGACCCTGCGCCCAGCCTAGACATCCCGCCAACGAAAGACTTGTCGCATCATCCTCGTTTTGAACACACTGCAAACCATGAAAACCCGATTCTCACCCATTCTCGCCGTCATTGGCATTTTCGCCGCCCCTTTCGCATCTGCTCAAAAGACCGAGCCCATCAAGGCCCTACTGGTGATTGGTGGTTGTTGCCACGATTACGAGGTGCAGAAAGACCTCATCAAGAACGGGCTTGAGGGCCGCATCAACATCACCGTCGACATTGATTATTCGCCAGATAAGGGCACGAAACCGCAGTTCAAGACCTATGAGAAGGAAAACTGGGCTGATGGTTATGACGTGATCCTTCACGATGAATGTGCTGCCGGTTTCAAAGAGATCGAATTGGCCAAGCGGGTGGCTGGTCCACACCTGAAGGGGATTCCTGCCGTCAACCTGCACTGCGCCATGCACTCCTACCGCGTGGCATCCAATATTCGACAAGTGCAGGAGTCGGGAAGTGATGGAGCTTTGTGGTTCGAGTTCCTGGGTCTTCAATCCAGTGGTCATGGTCCCAAGCTGCCCATCGACGTTTCCTTCGAGGAGGGTGCCAGCCCAATCACCAAGGGCATGAAGAATTACACATCCGGAAATGACGAACTCTACAACAATCATCACATCTATGAAGGTGTGACCGTGCTCGCCAAAGGCAAGCAGACGGGCAAGAACGGCAAGGCCGCTGAAGCTGTGGTTGCCTGGAAACACGAGTATGGACCCAACAAGGCCCGTGTGGTCGGCACTACTCTCGGTCACTTCAACGAGATTGTTGGTTCGCAAGAGTATCTCAACTTTGTCGCCCGCTCGATACTCTGGAGCGTGAAGAAGCTCGACGACGAGGGTAAGCCCGCTCAGGGCTATTGGCTGGAGAAGTGAGCTTCCTTTTTTACCGCAAGTCCATAGGTCCATGGGGACCTATGGGGTTTTTTGGTGGGTATCACTTCCTTATCATCTCCCGGAAGCTTCCAAGAAGCGGATCCTTGATGTCCGTCAACCACTTCTCGAGCGTCTTCTGGCGCTTGGCAATTTCATCGGCGTAATTGGGGTCGTTGATGAGATTGTTGCGTTGCGCGGCGTCGTCGCTGACCACGTAGTATTCCTGGGGTGTGCGGTAGATGTAGTAATCGCAGCGCTCCTTCATCTTGGAATCCGTTTCGGCTGCCGCAAGCATGCGCTTCCAGGTGACACCGGTCATGTTTTCGGCGCGGTACTGATGCGTTCCATTGCTCCAGGCATTCCAGATGTAGGCGGCGTCCTTGGTGCGTACGCAGCGCATCTCGAGTTCATTCTTGCCTGAAGTGCGGTGGAACATGGTGATGACCTCCTCCCAGCCCTTTTGTTTTTCTCCTTGGGCAATCTTTAGGAAGGAGCGGCCATCGGCTTTTTCAAGGGCGGGCAGCTTGGCGGCATCGAGCAGGGTGGGGGCCATGTCGATGGTGGCCACCAGATGCTCATCATCCACTTTTCCGGCGGGAATGACTTCGGGCCAGCGCAGGATCATGGTGGCCTTCGAGCTGTTGGCGTAGACGTTGGCTTTCGCAAAGGGGAATGCCATGCCGTGGTCACCGGCAAAGAGCATGACCAGAGTCTCCTGGTCGTGACCGGCCTTCTTTAATTCATCAAGCACGGCACCCACGCATTCATCAAAGCGATGGACACAGCTGTAGTAGTCGGCGACTTCCTGGCGGATCTCGGGGAAGTTTTCGAGGAACTTGGGAATCTCCACCTCATCGGGCTTGATGCGGCGGCTGATGGGCGGGTATTTGCCCTCACGGCCATGCCCGCTGGTCCATGCGAATGGACGGTGTGGGTCCTGGCAGTTCACATGGTGGAAGAAGGGTTTGCCCTGCTCTTTGGCCATGGCGAGGAACTTTGCGGTGTGCTTGCGAAATAGCTTCGGGTTGCGGCCGACGTCGAGCTCCTTGGCGTGCACCAGGTAGTCGACGTGGTATTTGTCAGTTGGTTTGTAGTGGGGGGTTTTGGCCAGCATGGAGATGAGGTAGCCGTTTTCGTGCAGGATCTCATTGATGGTCTGGACGTCGTCCTTGATGGGCTCGAAGCCTCGCGCACCGTTGTTCTGCGGATACATGCCGGTATGCATGGTCGCACGCACAGGCTGGCAGACGGGGATGGTGGAGTGGGCTTCGCGCAAGAGAATGCCTTCACTGGCCAGCTTGTCGATGTGGGGGGTGATGTTGGGGACAGAGCAGCCGTTCACACCGGTGGAATCCCAGTTCATGTCATCGGCGGTGATGAGAACGATATTGAGGGGGGCCGCTACCGAGGTTGCTGCCAAGAAAAAGGAGACGAGTCCGAGCGCAAATTTCATGCCCGGCAGCTTGGCAGCTGGCCGCCATGGAGCAAGCAGAGAGCTGCAGGGAAGTC
>JAURCU010000124.1 GCA_030828305.1 Luteolibacter sp. | reverse complement strand
AAAATGGCGCACTAAGGTCTCGGATTCAGCACGGTGTCCGCCTGCGGTGTGTGGAGTGATGTGGCAATTGACAGCCAAGCGCAACTCATGATCCGGGGGAAGAGGTTCCGGGTCCGTCACGTCCAACCAAGCGGCATTCAGCTGACCCGAATTCAAAGCAGAAGCCAACGCTTTCTGATCGACGGTTCGACCACGGCCAATGTTGTAGAACGCCGCTCCGACTTTCATCTGCTGCAACCTATCCTCATTCACAAATTGGAAACTATCTTCATTGTCGGGGAGAATATTGACCACATGATCCGCATGACCAAGTGCCTCAGCGACCTTGTCAGGCGTCACCATGGCAACCGGTTCGTCACCTCTGGGACTACGGCGCATGGCGGTGATCTTCATGCCATAAGGCGCCAGGCATTCGATCATGCGCTTGGCGATGGTGCCGTAGCCGAGAATCATGAGCTCCTGACCCTCCAAAGGCACCGCTGATTCACGCAGTCCGAACCACTCCTGAGAACCATTGGCGCAATCTGATGAGAGATTCGGCAACAACTGTCGGTTTTGGGCTAGGAGAAAAGCCATAAAATGCTCCACACAGGCATTGGCATAGACCGCTGAGCTGTTCGTGACAATTACTCCACGAGCCTTCATCTCATGGCGAAATTCAGGATTATCGTAGCGGCTGTAACCGGCTGTCGATACGTGCATCCAACTCAGCTTGCGAGCATCCAGCACCGCATCCACGTCGGGCTGACCGAAAATCAGGTCCACATCATGGATCGCAGGTCCAGCAAGGCTCTGGCCAAGAACAGACTCGGCCATGCGCTCAGGAAAGACCAGTGTATGAGGCTCAATCGCCGCTTTCAACAAACTGAGCGCAGGCTCACCGAAGGGCGTGTCGGAGTAGATCTTGAGTGAATCCATTCGCAAGTTTATCCCCTCTTCTCCCTTGTCACAAGGGCCAGCTGCGGTTTGACTGCTCGCCCACCACCCGTATAACACTGCTCTCAATCGTCCTGTGAAAGCCAACGAACTCTTCACCGCCCTATCTCCCGATATTATCGCCGGAATGCTCGACTGGCTCCGCGACGAGGAACGCAAGGTCTACAAGACGACCCTTGCCTCCCTGGCTGCCCAACGCAAGTTGCGCCCCGTCTTTATCGAGCGCAAACCACTAACCGATCAATACAGCTGGATTCACAAGATGCTGCAGCTCAAAAACTGCAATGAGATCAGTGAGCACCTACTACAGTTATGGCTCATGGGAGGACAAAAACAGATGCTCTCCACCTTTTGTGACATCATGGGCATTGAACACGAGGAGGGCACTGTCAACGGCGACCTACCCGATACCATGGAGGCCGGTAAAATCGATAATGCTGTGGAGATGCTCATTGAGGAACACGATCCAAAACTGGTGGCTGTCTATCTGGTCTGCTTCAACCAACAACGCCCCGGCGGCTGGCCCGAGCTGACTGCCAAGCTCGAAAGCGACGAGCGCCTGAAACTGGGCTGAGCCTGCCCCACCCACCATGCCCAAAGTCTACATCCGCACCTACGGCTGCCAGATGAACGAGCGCGACTCGGAACAGGTCGCGCGCATGTTCACCCAGGGTGGTTACACCTTAACGGCGGATGAAAACGAGGCCGATGCCGTGCTTGTCAACACCTGCTCGGTGCGGGATCAGGCCGAGCAGAAAGCCATTGGTAAAATGAGCCACATGATCACCGCCCAGCGCGAACGCAAACACGTAGTCTACGGCTTCATGGGCTGTATGGCACAGTCCCGCGGCGAAGAGCTCTTTGAGACCACTCCGGGTCTCGACGTGGTGGTTGGCACCCAGAAATACCACAAGGTCTTCGATTACGTGGATGGCATCCTCAAGCAACGCCTTGAGTCCCGCATGGATGATCCCGCACTCGCCATGCAGGGCGTCAATGTTTGCGACATTGCCGAAGAGGAAGGATCTCAGAACACCATCCGCGACCACCTCGAAAAACGTCACTCTGCTTCCGAATACGTGTCCATCATGCAAGGCTGCAACATGCGTTGTTCCTTCTGCATCGTGCCCGACACTCGCGGCAAGGAGCGCAGCAGACCCATCTGCGAGATCGTCGATGAGATTCATCAACTCGTTGCAGCAGGTACTCGCGAGGTGACTCTGCTGGGTCAAATCGTCAACCTGTACGGCCGCACTGAATTCGACCGCATCGATGGCAAGTCTCCCTTTGTTCAACTCCTGGAAGCCGTGCACCAGATCAATGGCCTTGAGCGCATCCGCTTTACCTCGCCACATCCCATCGGCTACCGAGACGACCTCATCGAGGCCTTTACTTACCTACCCAAACTCTGCTCACACATCCACTTCCCCATGCAGAGCGGATCGGACAGAATCCTCAAGGCCATGCGCCGCCCATACAAACACGCAAAATTCGTTGAGATCTGCGAAAAGATGAAGTCCGCGCGCCCTGATCTGGCCATCACCACCGACATCATTGTCGGCTTCCCGGGTGAAACCGAAGAGGACTTTCAGGCCACCATCGACACATGCGAAGAGCTGCGCTTCGACAACGCCTTCGTTTTTCGCTACTCAAAGCGCCGCAACACCCCTGCTGCTGAAATGGAGGGACAACTCGAAGAAAGCGAAAAGGAGTCCCGCAACCAACGTCTACTAGACATCATCAATCGCATCGCCATAGAGAAGAACGCGGCACTGGTCGGCACCCGCCAGCAGGTTCTTTGTGAAGGCCTCTCCAGGCACAACAAGCATCGCCTTTCCGGGCGCACTCCCCAGAATAAGATCGTTATCTTTGATGGCGAGGCGCAACGCCTCACGGGCCAACTGCTCGAAATTGATGTGGATGAATCCACCGGTTTCACGCTGTATGGCCGCGTCGCGAATCGCCCTTCGTCTGTGGTCCTTGGCACTTAGTTGTGTTATTTCCCAGTCTCACATGAGAACCAAGGACTGGGCCATGCAATCAAGCGCATGCAGCCATGCTGCATCAACACTTCATCACACTCGCCACCAAGCCGCCCCAAAACGTTCCCATGTTTTTTTGGTCCATATAGGAACCATATCGGATATGGCCTGAATGACCTCACCAAGCATGTAAAGCTTGTGCCCACGAGGATAAGATCATGCACAAGGCGTTCACACCATTGGTTTCACAGGCGACTCGGGTGAGTCCTGATGACATCAGTGTCTAGGTCAGCCCTTGGTTTGCCGCCAAATGGAAATAGATAGAGGGGAGCCGCGCATTTAGCCAAATACGGGGAGCGGCCTTGAGACCGGCGATGCTGTCTGTCCGATGGTGCGCACGAGAGGAATCGAACCTCCACGTCCGTGAGGACACATGAACCTGAATCATGCGCGTCTACCAATTCCGCCACATGCGCTAAACCGGAGACAGCAGGGCGGGAAAACACCATGCAGCCCCGCCAAATGCAACTCCAATTCTCACATTTTGAGGCTCTTTCTGGAACTTGAGACACAAAAAGCCTCCTTCGCCGCTAAACGGGCATGCAGATGCTGTTGGGAGAGATTCTCTCGTTGCCAAGCTTCAAACACCATCCAGACTGATTTCATGCAGAAAGCCACGCCCGCCATCCTGGTGCTCATTCTCCTCTTCTCAGCCCTGTTGCTGGCACTCAGAAACAACCCACCTGAAGATATAAAGATAACGGTCGCCGAGGAACCTGCCCTCGCTGAGAACCCCACCCATAAGATCGAGCGCCCATGGGCCCATGAGCTCTCCGAC
>JAURCU010000123.1 GCA_030828305.1 Luteolibacter sp. | reverse complement strand
TGTGAACTTGATTCGCCATACGCTCTGATGATGAAAGTGTCTGATCTTGCACTTAAAGTACTGCCAATGGATGCAAGTATATCGCCTTGGCGGATCGTCCCCGGGATTCCCCTTTCTGCATTGCGTCCGGTGTCAAGGTTGGATCGCTCCAGTGCCGCTTGAAGAGCTCCCATCTCGCCAGTGTCATCAAGGCTGAGTCGACGATTGATGAAATCGGCTATGGAGAGGAACGGCCCGCGCTTGCGAATCTCCAGCACAATGTTTTGAGCCAGAGTTTCGATGTTTGTGTCGCTGAGGCGAACGTATCCACGCCAGTGTTCGCCATTGCCGCCGCCCGTTACAGAAGCCCGTGACAATGGTGTGCCCTCACCGCTTGCTACAGACATCCTTCCCGCGGAATCAACCAGATCGAGATCTGAGTCATTGAGCCTGGAGAGCCATGCCTTCCAGGCTTCAACCCGTGTGGAGTTGATATTGGCTGGACCGTTGAGCATCAGGTGGCGGGCAAGCCAGCGATAATTGGTCATCTCTTCATCGAGTGTGTCGGCCCCGTATTGGGATGAAAAAGGAGAATATGCCAGGCGTTGATTGGCCAGAGGACTTGGAGTGCTGTGGTCGCGCACATCCGACATCATGGATTCGAGGCTCCCGAGTATATCGCCGCTTTCGGTGCTGAGTAGAGCTCCCGAAAAATAGTATTGGTCCCACAAGCCCTGGTTTGCGAGGAAGGACATGTCATAGTAAGTGGTGGTAAAATTGCCTCTGGTCGAGGGCTCTTGATCATAGACTCGATCCAATGACACCATGGGGTGGGGAAGAGAATTTCCAATGGCATAGGAAGCATCCCAACCGTTGGAGCCGGTTTGGCAGTGTTGCAGGCCCGAGATGTTGGTAAGGGGGGCGTCGGGTATCTCGAAGGCGATCACTTGCGTGTGACCGTCACCATTGTGGCTGGACCCCCAGAACCCGTTGTTACGCGGACCCACACCGGCCTGCATCAGGTCAAAATCGCTGACAGCCTCGACATTGACATTCCAATTGCCCGGCACGCTGCCCTTGGCGCTTGGTCCCATGGCATCCGAATGGTTGACGATGGCCCTCGGATCAAACTCGGCAAGTACGCCGTGGGGACTTTCATCGGACGCCCGGCGTCGGAACTCGATGTAGCAAATGGCCTCCTTCTCATTGGTGAAGTTGTTGAGTTGTTTGACGACATTGCCGTTGCCCATGCCGAATGCGTCTGCGGGCCGCGTAATGTGTAGTGAGGATAGCTCAGGAAGGTCGAGAAACGCGTTGCCGACGCGATTGGAGCGAAATGGATTGATATGGTTGCCACGAGTGCTCTGGAAGTATCCCATGAAGGCTTCCATGCTCAGATTGCCGTTGGTTGCGGGCAACATTTCAAAGTTGTAGACGTCGCCAGGTGCAACTTGCCAGTCGTTGGAGAAGCGCAGTGACATGCCCCCCTCCCAGTTGTTGGTGAATGATCCGGGGGCCGCTGCCATCGATCCCCAGCTATATGGTTTGGGTTGAGGAAAGTTGAGGGCGAAGGTGCGGCACTCGCCGGGATTTAGACGGATCAGCTGTCGTGGCCTGATACTATCGAAGGGATAGGACGGATCTGTTTCATTGGTGACACCAAGTCTGAAATACTGGAAGGGGAATTGCTTTTCGCGCCCGAATGAGCGCTCTTCAGGATCCACGGCGAGTTCACGCGTTCCGGATGCACCTACACGCGTGAAATTCCACTTGAGTCCCTTCAGCTCAAGATTGACGAATGCTGCCTCGAATTCAATGGGGACATTGTAGGGATTCCATAGTGTCCCGATGGCATCGAGCACGAGATCGAGGCGCCTGACCGAGCCGTATGGTTCAGAGCGGTGGCTTAGAATCAGTGAGATTTTGGTGAATACGGGAGAGAGTCCCATGGAGTTGAGCCCCAGGTTATTCCATGGTCGACCGTTGTGATTTCCGAAATTGTAGAAGGGGTCAAACAGATCGGGAGAGGTCAGCTTGTCAGCGCCGTCACCGACACCTACATAAGTGGTGCTCAGCAAGTGCCTGCCCATGGAATTGTGCCAGTGGCTGTAAGGCTGGTAGGGTTGAGCCAGCCAGGTGCGTGAGTCTGAAGGGGCAGGCCAGCCACGCCGCTCGACCGCCACGGCGGCCAAACCCTCATGCTCTCTCTTGTAGCTTCGGTAATGATTTCTCAGCATGTGCCAAGTGGGACCGCGCAGTGACTTCCTCAAACCCGTTGCATCACGCCCCCCACTCGGGTCCGGATACATGAAGCAGTAGCCCATCTTGTTGGCCCACCAATCCGGTCGATATCCCGAGGGCCAGTATATCGATGCCCATTGGGGATTCTGATCACCTGAATTGCTGAACTCCCAGATACTGCTGAAGTCTTGGTGTCTGTCGCTTGGTACGTCACCGGACACGAGCGGGTAATTCCAGTCAGTGCCGGGCTGCGGTCTCATGACAGGCAGTTCGAAAGGGATGGAGAGGTCGCGCTTCAGACCACCGTGTGCCACGTCGGAGAGAATCCCCATGCTGTGGGTTGTGAGATCGTGATAACGGCTCTGCAGGGTGTTCCGATCGGTGGCACCATCATCCACCAGCTGCAACTGGTTGATGGTAATGAGCCCATCCATCTCGCGTCGATCTATGTTATCGGGAATGAAGCTTTCCATGCCAGCCATGTTGGAAATGCCTTCGTGGGGTGGGCATGCCTGATCCAGTCGCCTCTGCCACATGCTTAATGTGGAATCCGGGTAGGGCTTGAGATTGACCTTGGCCTTGACGCCCTCATCACCAACCCACCACGCGATCCGGCCTCTGCTAGCTCCCTTGGCATCTTTGAGCTCAGTCACCGGAACCCGGACGAATTCACTCGTGTTCATGCTTCCAACCGTGCCGGCGCCGACCATTTCTATGGATGCATCCGCGGGCAAGGATGATTCCACGAATTGAAGATCTTCCACCTGTTCTGGGCCTCCGGAAACCAGCCAACGCCTGAAAGCTTCCCGGTTGCGGTTTTCATCATATGGCTTGAGATTTTCCATCAGGCCATCGGAATCCCTTCCATGCCATTGTTCGGTTGTGTAAACGCCTACATAGTGTTTTTTTTCCCGGTTTGAACTGAATCCCGCAAAGCCCTGGCCGCTCAGGATATCAGCTTCTGCTGTCACCCTCTGGTCCGGGCCGGTACTTACTTGCAATGCCTCCAAAGCCAACTTTAAGGCCAGTATGGCATTGTCTTGCGCTTCCTCGATATGGTCGTTTTGCAGGGTTTCTCGTGTGGAAATCGAAGATAGCGTGAGTAGACCAACCCCAATGAGCATCAGGAGCGTCAATATCATCGTGGTGCTCACGAGAGCAAACCCACCGGGCATGCGTTGTCTGCTAGCGCAATGAACCGATGTGGATGTTCGGCCTCGGCACCGAGAAGCACGATGGCTCTTGGTGATGATTTTCATTTTGGCCTCATGTCGTGCGCTGATTTACAAACAATATACACATTTTGTCACAGTTCACCAACTCTCTCACTGGCATGAAGAGCCAACCAGTTCGATAGAAGCGGAGTTGATTACTTGGGCGGATGCGAGAGCAGCTCGTATGCGAAATGCCACTTGCCCCTATTAAGCTGTCAAGTGCTCAAACTCAGACACTGTGGACCATCGTCGATGGTCGTCGGCCGGAGTCGCGCGGCGAGCGGTGACTTGGATCTGAGGCGATCGCGAGCCGCGGCACTGAAAAGATCGGCGTTATGCACGCAACATCTCCTCATAGCCC
>JAURCU010000122.1 GCA_030828305.1 Luteolibacter sp. | reverse complement strand
GGCGTTCTTGGCCACGACCGCGTCGTGACCTACTGCGGTGGCGCGATCGCCGCGACGGTGGTCGCGTTCTGCCTCGACATGTGCGGGCACCGCGACGTCGCCGTCTACGACGGGAGCCTCATGGAGTGGTCGCGTCGCGATGACCTCTTGCTGATGCGCAAGAAGCCATCCGTGGATCATTTGGCATTCCTGAAACGTGCCGGCTTCCAACTGCCTGAGTTGATGGGCTACAGCGAACTTGACGGGCGTAAACTCGGTGGCATGCGCCCATGGGCCTGGTCTCCCGGACTTTCCGAACAATGGCAGGCCTACTCCCAGCAACTCTCGCCCAAAGTAGACTGGCAATGGCGGGAGCCTTTGCCAGCTGAATGGTTATCCAAGAAAATGGGGGTGCGTCTGCTTGAAGAGATGGGTGAGAAAGCTCCCGCCGTGCTGGAAGAGCCCGGAGCGCTTCGTGATGCCATGCTGGCCATTCATGCCGAGGGCCCGGCATTGCTGAAGGGCTTGTTTGCCTGTGCGGGTAAACATCACCTGAAGGTCATGCCCGGTAAAGGGGACAGGGCGCTCAATTGGGTGAATGGCCGGATCCAGAAGGACGGGGCAATACTCATCGAACCTTGGCGCGAGCGGGTCGCAGATTTTTCCATGCTCTATGAGATGACTTCCCATGGAGCTCGTTGGGTAGGCAATAGCGTGATGGAAAATGATGAGCGTGGTGGCTACCGCGCTTCTAGGGTCGCGGCGAAATGGACCAGCCTGCTCGATGATGAGGTGGCCAGCTGGCTGCATCGCGTCGCAGAGGTGCCCATCTGGATGGAGAGCCGCATACCAGATGCGCTCGAAGGCGTGCTGGGAGATTATCGTGGGCCCGTGGGAATCGACTGTATGGTGTATCGCAACCCTGATGGATCGTTGGATTGGTCACCGGTTGTGGAAGTGAACGTGCGCATGAGCATGGGACGCGTAGCCCTTGAGTTGCTGCACAAGTCACGGCCCGGCTGTAGTGGAGTATTACGCATTGAGCGCAAGGCGAATGTCGGGGCAAAGGAGTTGGCGGAGCTGCAGACGGGTAGTTTGCAAGGTGGTTCGGTGCTACTGAACGATCCCCGGCATGCCATAGAGTTTCTTGCAGTCTGGAGGACGGCTTAAAGGATTTTTTACTTCGAACTATGGTCGGGAAAATTCGACACCGGCCTGGCTGAGATATTCACGGGTAAATAGCAACAGATCCGATGCGTTTGGATTATCCCCATGCACGCAGAGTGTCCGAGCAGGCATGGATATGCGGTTGCCATCCGTGGTTTCCACGCTCTGGGTCAAACAGATTTGCTTGGCCTGAGCGGCTGCAACCTCGAAATCACCAATGATCGAGTTGGCCACGCCGCGAGCAATCAAGTTTCCGCAGCCCATATAGGCGCGGTCTATGAAGCCCTCGACGCAGATATGGAGGCCGGCATTCAGTGCAGCCCGGGCCATGGCGCCATCGGGTGGGCAATACAGCATGGTATCGGGCTTGAGCTCCAGAATGGATAGAACAACGGTGGCGGCAATGGCCTCGTCCACGTTGGCCTGGTTGTAGAGCGCACCGTGGACCTTGACGTGATGCATCTCCGGGTAATAGGAGAGCATGCGCTCCAGCTGACGCGTCATCAGACTCTTCAGTTCGTCTGGTGTCAGCTCCATTTCGACGCGGCCGAAATTGTCCGGGTCTTCGTAGCCCGGATGGGCGCCGATCGCCACGTCGTGGGCCTTCGAGGCTTCAATGGTCCTGCGCATCACTGCTTCACTACCAGCATGTCCCCCACAGGCGATGTTGACTGAGGTCGCCAGCGCTATCAGCTCAGCATCCTCCAAGCCGCCTTCACCTATGTCTGCGTTGAGATCGATTGTCGGCATCTAAGAGGTTGAACGAATGGTATTGGATAGACCGACGCTGAGTATGCCGAGATCGCGTTTGAGTTTTGCCCATGCAGCTCGCGCTTGTTTAAGACTCACTTCTCGAAAATGCACACGGGTACCTGGCCATGCCCGGGCCAGTTTTGGAATGTCGGCAGAGATCACGTGGCCAATCTGCGGGTATCCTCCAATGGTTTGATGCTCGGTCATTAATACGATTGGGCTGCCCTCCGGTTTAACCTGTATGGAACCGGCGACCACCGGCTGGGAGAGCATTTCCCGGGGTTCAGAAAGTCTTAGTTTGGGACCTTTGAGCAGTGTGCCCATGCGATCGGAGGCCGGGCTGATTTCGAAAAATCTATCAGAAAAGAGTTTCTTTGCTTCATGGGAAAACCAATCTGACTGCATGCCACGAAGATATCGCAGCTCGATGAGATTGCCCTCCGGGTGAGGCCAACCTACCCTGGAACTTGTGGGGACTTCTCGGGTTTCAATTTGCCCAATATTCAGGATGTCGCCGTGTTTGAGTGCTCTGCCCTGATGGCCACCCAATCCGGCACGAATATCGGTGGCACTGCTGCCGAGAACCTTGGGGACCTCAATGCCCCCAGCGACAGCAATATAGCCACGCAGGTGGCACATGCGTCCGCGAAGGTCGATGCGAGAACCGGGTTTGACCAGATGCCTACGCCCCGAGTTTTCGTGGGCCCAGCCGACCCAGGCAAGGGTCGCTTCGCACTCGAACTGCAGTAAGGGGCCTGTCATGGTGCATTCAATCACTGCAGCTGCATCGGGATTGCCAACCAGACGGTTGGCGATGCTTGCCTGCACGGGATCGGCTGCGCCTCCGTGGGTGACGCCGAGATGCTGTTTGCCCCAGCGGCCGTGATCCTGAACCGAACTCAGTGCTCCCGGCTCGATGATGCGGATGCCTTCTGCGGCCTGCGGAATTGCTGATTCGGGCTCATCCTTCTCCTGAAGCCTTTCCAGTTCCACGAAGCGGACTTTGTCGCCGGGATGCAGCAGGTTGATGTCATCGCGCCCGACATCAAATAGCTTGAGGTCGGTGCGCCCGATGATGTGCCAGCCGCCTTGGGACGCAAAAGGATAGATGCCCGCCTGGTTGCCCGCGATGCCTACGGAACCTGCGGCCACCCGGCGAGGACTGGACTTGCGTGGCTGATGCAGAGGCTTGGGTAGGCCTGACAGATATGGAAATCCTGGGGAAAAGCCCAGAGCAGCGACCGTGTATTCGGCGCTACGGTGACATTCGATGAATTCGTTGGGGGTTAGTTGGCAGGCCTCAGCGATGTGAATCAGGTCTGGACCGTATTCGCCGCCGTAAACCACCGGAATGGTGATTGTGAAGCTTTCCAGAGCCTGGTGATCATCCACTTCCTCCAGATGCAATGAGGTTAGATGATCAAAGACCAGTTCGCCGTCACTGGGATTGAAGATCACCGCGATGGTGTCGTAGGAGGAGACCACATCAATGATTTCAGGAATACGGTTAAGTCCGATCAAGCGGCGCAGACGCAGTACCAGTTCGAGTTTCTTCTCTAAATCATTGCCACCGACCTTGAATAACCAGGCCGTGTCTCCGAGTGCGTGCAATCCCATGGTTGGATATTGGCAGAAATGGCGAGGGACGCAAGAATCACGAAATGGGTGACGGCCATGGCGCAATGATGCGATGGGTGGCCTGGCTAACTTAGCGGCGAAGCTTGAACGGCGGATAAGATCCTTTGGGTTACCACATCCATGTCCGCAGACGCATCAATCAAACACGCGAAGTTTTCGTCCTTGAGCGAGAGGAAGACCTCCCGGCACTTTGCGAGTGTGTCTCGCTGCTCGAACTCATTGGTGCTGTCGCCACGGCAGCCGATGCGCTGATGGGCGGTGTCGACGTCGAGATCCAGAATGAGCAGGAGGTCGGGTATGGGGGCGAAGCTCTCGTTCATTTCTCGAATAGATTGCGGATCGAAGCCGCGCGCGCCCTGATAGGCCATGGTGGAAAAGTAGTAGCGGTCCAGG
>JAURCU010000121.1 GCA_030828305.1 Luteolibacter sp. | reverse complement strand
CCTGCGAGTTGCTTTACTTCCACGAATACGACCAGGTTGGTTCACGCGAGCTGTCAGAGTCCTGAACCTGCGGCGGCGGACAGCTCACGCTGTGCGCCGCGCCGCGCCGCAGGTCGCCGGGCACTGCCGGTATTCACGCTCCTTCTGGCCTTGCTGGCGAGCGAGGGTGACGGCCTGGCGGAAGTCTTCAGAGCCCCGACAGCGAAGCCACAGGCCCTGCCGTGTCATGCCAGCGGCCTCAGCGGCTTCCTGGTAGGTGCAGCCTTCGGCCAACTTCCCCAGGATGACTTGTCCCCTCCAATCGAAATTCATGCTTCGATCATACTCAAAATCATCTTTTCGTCCATCCTGCGCGGCCGGGCGCGGGGGAGATGTCAACTCACACAAGTCGCGTCGATCCCGAGTGATTCAACTCATTGATGCTGTAGCCGGACTGCTGCTGCCTCCTGAGTATTGAAACACTTCCCGATACCTATCCCCAGATGCCGCGCAACGCACCGTGCAATAGAACCTTCAAAAAGTGGCATTTTGATGCCTTTGGCTGCAATTTGGCGAACTCACCCTAAAAGGCGAAAGGCCCTGTAACACATTGGTTACGAGGGCCTTTCATTGGTTGCGGGAGTAGGATTTGAACCTACGACCTTCAGGTTATGAGCCTGACGAGCTACCTGGCTGCTCCATCCCGCGATTGGATGTAACGCACCTTGCGGCGCGGGGCGGGATACTGATGCCCACCCCACCCTCCACGCAAGGGAAATTTTGCCTTTTCAGCGCCGGCATGCTTGTCTGCACCGATGTCCTCCCTTGCACAGCATCCAATGATTCTAGCCTCCGAGTGGCAATTGGCGGCGGCGGCGCATTTGAAGCAGGCGCAGCACCACACCCTGCCGGCCCGTGAGCGCCACACTACCCATCAACCGCACCCCATTGAGGACTTTCTTTTTGGCTACTACCCTTTTGCGCTGAGCCTTCTCGAAAAGTGGCATCCGGGAGTCGGTATCCCTTTGCAGCGACATGGTGAGATTCCCCCTCACCTGCTGACCAAGCACTACCGGGTCACGGAGAATCGCATCGAAGCCGATCCGGGCACTCTCACCAACAAGCAGCGGCTGCGGCTGCAATACACGATCGAGCTACTTGAGGCGACCCGCGACCGCGCTCCCAACTACGGCTGCCACGGCCTGCATGAATGGGCCATGGTTTACCGAGGCCAAGACATCCGCCACGAGAAGACCCTGTCCTTGCGCCTACCCCAAAGGGACATCGACGCGCTCATCGAATCACGCCCCCTCTGCTGCTCGCACTTCGATGCCTTCCGCTTCTTCACCCGGGAAGCCCAGCCCTTCAATCTACTCCAACCCACTCTCCATGACAGACCCGGCCTCGAACAGCCCGCCTGCGTCCATGCGAACATGGATCTCTACAAGTGGTCAGCCAAGGCCATGCCTTGGGTGGGATCGGCTCTGCTACTCGATTGCTTTGAGTTGGCCCTGCAGCTGCGCGACCTCGACATGCGCGCAAGCCCCTACGACCTCCGTCCATGGGGACGCGAAGCGATCCCCATCGAAACCCCTCACGGCCGGCGCCAATACGAATCCGAACAACGAACCCTCGCGGCTCGCGCCAAACCCCTTCGCCAGCGCCTGATTGATGCAATCAAGGACACACTGACTCACACTCCCTGCCAGCCCAACTTCTGACGCAGGGCCTCGTAGTAGGAGGCCCCCTCAAGGCGCAAGAGGGTAAAGGTTTGTGCCGACTTGCGGACTTCAATGCTGTCACCTGAAGCAATTGAAATACTCTCACGGCCATCGACCGTGAAGATCATGGGACCCGCTTCGGCATCGTCAGCAGAGAGTTCGATCTCGCTGCTGTCCGAAAGTACGAGCGCGCGCTGGCTCAGACTATGAGGGCAAATCGGCGTGATCAAAAACACACCGGACGCCGGTGACACCAAAGGCCCACCAGCGGAAAGCGAATAGGCAGTGGAGCCGGTTGGGGTGGCAACAATCAGACCGTCGGCACGGTAGCGGTTGAGCAGCTCGCCATTCACCTTGGCAACCAGCGAGACCATGCGGCCGGTTTCACCACGGGCGAGGGCGATCTCATTGAGGGCGGTGTAGGTTTGGCAACTCTCACCTCCTCTGCACACGACTGCTTCGAGTAAGGTGCGCTCACTGGTCTTGAATTTCTTTTCTGCCACGGCATCCGCAAAGGCCGCCATGTCCTGATCGGTGCAGGTGGTCAGAAATCCGAGATTGCCGATATGAATGCCCGCTACAGGTAGATTGAAGTTCCCGAGACGCAACACTGCATGAAGCATGGTGCCGTCTCCTCCCACGGCAGCGGCAAGATCGACCTCCCTGACAAACTCGGAAGCCTCGATACCCTCCTCACCCACCATCGCCGCAGTCTCGTGATCGAGCACAGACTCCACACCACGGGCCTCGAGCGCATCGCGGAGGGCCTGGACGGTTGGGATTGAATCCTTCTTGTGCGGATTGGCGAGGATGCCGACTTTCACTGATTTGAATTTAGAGGGTTTTCGTGGCCATGCAAGACAGGCTTAGAGTGATTCTCAAAAGTATTCCGACAAAAGGCCGAGGCAGGAATTTTCCAGGCGCAAGGCATGTTGGAGGAATATGGCGAGCTGCATGACCGAGAAACAACGTCGCGGATGAGAATTGCCCTATGGCTGAAGAATGGGTGCCAAATCACGTGAGGTTTGCTCGGGCCAAAGTTCGCGGGGCGTCATGATGGCCTGCTCAAGACTACGATGGGCTGGACTGGTCGGAGTTCCATCAATGCGGGCAACCACCATCTTCAGAATCTCCTTGGCCAGAGCACTATTGGCCTGCATGTTGGCCAATACCGTGCTCACTTCAACGGCTTGCTCCTCACCTTTCCAGCAGTCGTAGTCCGTGACCAGCGCCAGAGAGGCCGAAGCCATTTGAGCTTCTCGCGCGAGCCGGGCCTCCGGCGCATTGGTCATGCCTATGACATGAGCGCCCATCTGCTGGTGCAACTTGGCTTCCGCATGGGTCGAAAACGCCGGGCCATTCATGCACAGATAGGTGCCGGCCTCATGCAGTCGGGTCTTGGTCAGCGGCTTGGCGGCAGAGATGAGCCATTGGCGTAGCTGCTCACAATAAGGTTCGGCAAATCCGACATGGGCCGCAATCCCGCGACCAAAGAAGCTGTGATGGGTCTGGGTGCCGGTGCGGTCAATGAGTTGATCCGGAACGGTGATGTCACGTGGCGCCATCTCCTCGCACAAGCTACCCACAGCATTGACCGAAATCAGCCAACGCGCGCCCAGAGAGCGCAAAGCCCAGATATTGGCCTTGTGGTTGATCTCATGGGGCATCAAACGATGCCCCGCCCCATGCCTGGGCAGGAAATAGACTCGGCGACCGGAAAGTCGCCCTGAGATGATGGTATCTGAGGGATCTCCATAGGGGGTCTCGATGCGCAGGGCTTCGACAGATGCAATGCCATCAATCTCATAGAGACCGCTGCCGCCAATCACGGCAATCGCGGCCTCTGTGGCTTGATTCGGCATCAGCAACTTCAGTAAGTGCTGTCTTGGTAGTCACCGCCCCCGTCATTACCGACAGGGCTTTGAACCTTGTAACCCTTATCGCGGGCCATGTAACCACCCGCGGCACCAATGCCCGCGGCAGCGAGCACCCAACAGGAATTCAGGGAAAGGCAAATCACTACCATGGCGAGAAACATCAGGATGTGCTTTTTCATAGAGTGCTAGTTACTACGCTATTCTTAAGCATTTGGCAAGTAAGCGCGTGCAAAGAAGCAGAAGAGACCTCTTGATCCTTGCCCTATAGGGATTCTAGACCTAGCCTCCCGCCCCCCAGAGACCTGCCTCCCGCCCGCCCAGAGACCTGCCTCCCGCCCGCCCATAGACTTAGCCTCCCGCCC
>JAURCU010000120.1 GCA_030828305.1 Luteolibacter sp. | reverse complement strand
TGCAGATTCGATTTTGTAGCAGATGCTTGCTAGAATTCCCCCAAGCTGCTCAGGGCCTCCTTCGCCGGCAAAAGCATCTCCAGCACAGCGTGTTGTGAAGGTGGAGAAACCGTCAGCACGGCGATGGCGCCCTTCTTCATCTGAATGGAGTTTGCGGTGCTTTCGGTCAGCCACGCCACCAATGATGAGAGATCGGGTTCGTGGCCGACGATACACACGCAGCCGAACTCCTTATAGGCGGTAAGCTCTTGCATGGCAGTAGCGGGCCGCATGCCGCTGGCGAGCCAGTTGACGATCATGGGGCCGGCAATTTTGGCGGTTTGGGCGAATGTCTCGGCGGTTTCACGGGCGCGCATCAGCGGACTGGAGAGCGTGATGGCCGGCAGCAGGCCGAGGCCGGCCAATCGATGGGCCTGCCGTTGTGCTTGGCGGTGGCCTTTCTTGGTTAAGGCCCGGGCGTGGTCGCCGTCGGGATGGTTGTCCTCGGCCTTGCCGTGACGCATGATGATGAGCTTCATCCTGGCGGATTGGAATGGATCACATGGTCATGCCGCCATCGACGGCGAGCACTTGACCGGTGATGTAGTGGGCCTCCTTGCTGGCGAGGAAGGTTACGGCCGAGGCTATGTCTGCGGTTTCGCCAAAGCTGGCGAGCGGGATCTTGTTAATGACGGCCTCCTTCACGGAATCGGGTAATTCGTCGGTCATGTCGGTGGTGATGAAGCCGGGTGCGATGGCGTTGCAGGTCACCTGACGGCCTGCAAGTTCGCGTGCCACCGATTTGGTGAATCCGATAAGGCCGGCCTTGCTTGCGGAGTAGTTTGTTTGGCCGGCGTTGCCAATCAGGCCGATGACCGAGGCAATATTGATGATGCGGGCGTTGTCTGCCTTCATCAGTGTACGCATGAAAGCCTTCACGGTGTTGAATGCACCTTTGAGGTTGGTGTCCAGGACGGTGTCCCAGTCTTCCTCTTTCATGCGCATGAGCAGGGTGTCGCGGGTGACACCGGCGTTATTGATTAGAATACTTACAGAGCCGAGTTCTTCGGTGATGATCTTGGCAAGTGCTTGCACCGCCTCATGGTCGGCGACATCCACCCCATAGGCTTTGGCGCTTCCCGGGTAGCTGGCGTTGATTTCTTCGGCAGCCTTGCCACAGCTTGCCTCACTGCGGCTGACGACTGCCACTTTGGCGCCCTCGGCGGCTAGGGCTAGGGCGATGGCTTGGCCGATTCCTCGGCCCGCTCCCGTGACAACGGCGACTTGGTTGGCAAAACGTGACATGTGAAAAACGTGGATGCCAAGTGGCACTCCTGTCAATGTCAGCTTGAGGGTCCGAGCAGAAGGCGGACGACGGCACGGATGATGAGAAAGGGAATCAGGATGATCAGGCCAACCACGATCGCCAAAAGCAATAGGGTCAAGCCCAGAAGGGCAGCCAGTGGCCAGAGGTAGGCGGGAATACGCATGGAGCGCTCAGAGAAGGCTCTGCCCAAAGGGCCGCTGAATAAGCCGCCCAAGGGCTTGCGCTCACTATCGGGTCTGCTCGCTGCGCGTTTGCCGCTTGTGCCAGGGGTGCCCGGGTAGGGCGAGGAGCTGGAAGTCGGCACTTCATCCACGATCTCGACCACCTCGACCTCGATTTCTTCGCTTTCGCTCACGTTGTTTGCAGAGTGGCCGCGGGCCGTCATCGATGCAAATGGAATGAGAGCCCTTGATTGGAATGGCGTGAAGACTGGGCTTTTTAGCAATGCATTTGGTGAGTCCCGCGTGCTTGCGGTGAAAGCCGACAGCACTATGATAACCTGCAATGAGTCGAAGATCAAGAAAGCGCAGAGGCGAGAGTGGCGGCAGCAAATGGCTGGTCGCAGTGGTCGCTGTACTGGTGCTGATGGTGGTCGCTGTGGGTGTAGTCCACACCATGATCCGCAGCTACCTGCATAGTGACGAATTTCGCATCTTCCTCTCTGAAAAGGTCAGTGAGGCCATTGGTGTGGAAGGTGAGTTCAAGCCACTGCGATGGGATGGTCTTGCCGTGCGCTCCGAGGGTTTTCAGGCTGAGGGCAGGGAGCAGATCCGCCTCGTCAACATCGAGGGATTGCGCACCGAGATTGGACTGGGTGGGTTCTGGAGCGGACTGTGGGAGGTGCAGGGCTTTCAGGTGCGTCAGGTGGAGGTGGAACTCGATGCGCGCAGCGGAGTGGAGCCGGCCATGCGTCGCGAGAAGAAGTCCAAGGACAAGAGCGGCTGGCTTCCCAGTGAGGTGGAAATGAAAAACCTGCGCATTGAGCGGGTTGCAGTGAAATCCCTGCTGGATTCAGGAGTGCTGAGCCTCAGGAATTCGCGCGTGGATGCCGTGGCCGGCACGACCGGCCAAACCTATGAGCTTGCGGTCAGTGGTGGCGAGTTGAGCCTGCCTGATCCGCGGATTCCCAAAATACGGCTGGAGAATGCGGATATCCGATACCGCAACGGAGCTGTTTTTCTGACCCATGCCGACGCCCGCTTCTGGGACAAGGGTAGGCTCGAGCTGAGCGGTGAGTGGGATCCCGCCCTTGATATTCGTGGCGCTCAAGGGCATGTCAATGGGGTGACCTGTGATCAGTTGGTTAGCGATGACTGGTCCAAGCGTATTCGAGGCAAGCTGTCCTCCGACTTCGAACTTGCCTGGGTGGGTGAAGATCCGATCGCCAGCGGTCACGCCGTGCTTCAGGATGGGGTGCTGACTGCGCTGCCCATCCTGGATGTGATGGAGGCCTATCTGGATACCACCCGCTTTCGAGTGCTGACCCTCAATGAGGCAAGTGCCGACTGGCGTTGGCGCGAGGGTCAGTGGAGTGTCAGCAATGTGGTGATTTCCAGCGAGGGACTGATGTCGCTGGAAGGCGAGATGCGGGTGGTCGGAGACAATATCGATGGCAATTTCCGCCTGGGTCTGGCGCCTGGCACCCTGGCGTCCATTCCCGGAGCCGAGGAGCATGTTTTTTTACCCGGCGAGCGCGGGCTGCGTTGGGCGCCTGTGCGGCTTACTGGCACGCTCTCGGATCCCAAGCACGATCTCACACAGCGTCTGATGGAGGCTGCCGGGCGTCGAATGCTTGAGGCACTTCCCGAGCAAACACTCAAGGCCATGCTGATGGGTAAGGGGATGATTGATGCGTCGACCCAAAAAGCCCTGCAGGAGAGTCTTAAACTTCTGGGTGGTGATGCTCAGGATATCGAGCGTGCCATCCAACAGGGTGTGGATGGAGCGGTTGAAGGAGTACTGCGAGGCATCTTTGGTGGCAGCCTTTAAATTTTATATATAAAGTATATATTTATATTGATTGAAATGCATTTGCCATGCATGCTGCTTACGCGTGGATGCAGTCAGCAGTCAGAATCGTAATGCCGGCATGACTCTCATGGAGTGCGTGTTTGCGATGGCCTTGGTGGCGCTCGCTTTGCCTGCGGTGCTCCTTGTTCTGATCCAGTGCGGCAGCGATACTCGGGAGCTGCGCATGCATGCTGAAGCTCGGCGCGCGGTGATGGTCCACGCTCGGCAATGCCTGCGAATTGCCGAATTGCCGCAAGCAGCGCGTTTGCTGTGGGCGCATGCTGAGAGTGGTGAATGCCTCGGGCAACTTGAAGAACGCGCCTACGCCCAGGGTGTGCCCAAATTTCAAGACCAAGCAGTCAGCTGGCTGGTGGTGGCCGAGCCGGGGGCACCCGGACCCAGGGGGATGCGTGGCATCACTTTAACGCTGGAATATCCGGCTGCCGCCCCTGCCACTGCTCGCAAGCGAATTGAGTTTCATGCCCAAACCGAGAGCTTCTTACCATGACCTTCATTGGCAATGAACGCGGCTTCAGCCTGCTTGAACTCACCACGGCCATTGCGGTAGCAGGAGTTATGATCCTGACCTGTGGGCTGGTCATGAAAGTGGGTATGAATGATGGCCAGTCGCTGGAAGAGAAACTC
>JAURCU010000011.1 GCA_030828305.1 Luteolibacter sp. | reverse complement strand
TTCAGTGCCACTTCAAGCGGCACGTTGCGCACACGGAGTTCTTCGATACGCAGGCTGCCGGGATCGCCGCCACCCAAGACGGCTGCGGCACCCCCAAGAGCTTCCTCGAGACCGGCATCCGCGCCAGCAGTCCCGCCACCACTTGGGGCACGGAGAACGAAGTTCACGCCTTTTCTGGCTGGGTCGAGCTCGAGAGTGTCGAGTTCGGCGGCACGCATGCGAAGAAACTCGATGGCATCCTCCACGGTAGTGTCTTCGAAGTTGATGCTCGGTATGATGATGCGACGAAGCTTCTCGGTAATGTAGGCAACTCCACCGAGTTCCAATTCAGGACCGAGCGGATCAGGATTCACGGCGGGCAATTCGTCAGGCACGGTGATCTCCCAGGCAGCATCCACCTGCTGAAGCAACTCGATGCGGGTGTGATCGTAAGCGGCGCGCATGTAGTCGGACTTGATGGCGGCAACGCGCTCAAGGCCACGGCGGGCGGTCACGTTGTAGGGGTCGATGCCCAGGATTTTTTCGTAGGCGCGTTTTGCGTCATCGTATTTGCCGAGCATGTAGTGGCCGTCGGCAAGGACCAACAGTTCATTCACCTTGGCAACGTCCTCGGTGTATTGGAGGGTGCGC
This sequence comes from Luteolibacter sp., assembly GCA_030828305.1. Taxonomy (GTDB): domain Bacteria; phylum Verrucomicrobiota; class Verrucomicrobiia; order Verrucomicrobiales; family Akkermansiaceae; genus Luteolibacter. The sequence continues at coordinate 39,043 of JAURCU010000011.1, read as the reverse complement.
GCAGGATTGGTGCGGACCGGGTCCTTGAGCTGGCTCAATTGGCGGGCGGCATCTTTATTGGTCTGATTGGCTTCGAGAATGTCGTTGAGCAGGGACTCAGCATCTTCCAGCTGACCCTTCTCACGGTAAGTCATGGCGAGAGCGACTCGGGAATCCGTAAGGTGCTCGCTGTACCTCTTGCGTCGGTCGGCAAAAAGCGGCGCATCCGGCACCTTCTGGAGGGCAGAGGAAAACTTGTCGACAGCCTTCTGGAAGTCGCTAGCGGCGTAGGCTTCGCGGCCCTCGATAAACAGCTGGTCCGCATCTGCCACATCGTTCTGACGGCGGATGATTTCACGCTGCGCAAGGGCGCTGAGATCGGCGGCGGTTGCCTGGGCAGGCATCAAGGGCAGGATAGCAGCAACACCGGCCACGACAGTGAGCATCTTGCAGAATGGGAGGGAGGGGTTTTTTTCCATAACAGACGAGCGGTTTCTGAAGAAGTTTTGAAGGTTTGGGAAGGGATATTTGAGTGAATACATGTTTTAAAGTCTAGGTAAAGACCCTTTGAGTATCTCAACGGGTATTGGATTGCCGTCAGGACCTGGGTATTCAACGACAATTTTGTCAGGAGATACCGACTTCAGGAGGTATTGTTTTTTATCAGCGTCCGCAGGGAGGGCAAAGCGGGTGTTTTCCTTAATGACTATCTCTTTGCCTGCTTTCCCGAGAGCCTGCAGCACCAGGACAGCGGAGCGGTCATGCTGGATGAAGGCATTTTGTTTGGCAACACTGAGAGGAGCTGGAATTTCGTAAATATTGCCAGATTTGTTGTCCTTCATGTCCTCGATGCGCGCGTAGATGATGGTTTCCTCAACGTTGATGGCCTTGTTCATCTCCTTGCGCTCAGCGTGGCCAATCAGCTTGAAGCGCCCCTGAGCAGCGCCATTGGCAAAGAACACTTCACCAGGTTTGACCGGGCTGCCAGCGCCTGCGTTGTTCTTGAATCCACGGCCATCACTGTATTTCATCGGAATGGACCCATCCTGTCCGATAAATCCGGGTCTCAATACCCAAGCCACGCTCTCATCCCTGACGAACATGAGCTTTTTGATCAGCAGGGGGTGGTCGTCGGCATCCGTCGGGTCGGTTTCATCGCGCCATTCCTCCAGATTGCTGAAGCCATCATTATCATCGTCGCGCAGAGGTGAGTCGGCAAAGCCCGGATCGACACCGTAATCGAGCCAGAAGCTGTTTGGAATGGGCGAATGGACCGGACTATCCTTGAGCAAATCGATGGCTTGGCCTTCGGTGTTGCGCTTGATGAATAGTGGGATGCCGGTGAAGAGATTGACATGACGACCATCAAATTCCCCCTGTTTCCAGCCATGATCGAGAGCCATGGACTGCCCGGCGACGGCAATTCGCTCAGCGCCGGCGACAGCGGTATTCACCTTGCCAGCTCCCATGGGCTTGGCGCTGAACTCATCACCGGAACTCTGCATTTGGGACCAGCCGAAGTAGAGCAGGCCAAGGGTAACGACCGCAGCCCCAGCGAGCAGGGCCTTGTGGTAGTTGTTGGAAAACCAGGACATGGGATTGAGAGAGGGTTGAGCTTGGCCAGGGTGTGCGGAAATTACGGCAGTGGCTTGGGTTCGAGGAAAAGCAGCACGTCAAGACGAACAAAGGCCTGAAGCTCTTCCTGGCCCAAGACTTGGGCGAGAACCCGGCTGGTATCGCCGGGGAGGCCTAATGGAGCCGGTGCGGGCAGCGGTGCTGAAGCAGCCACACCTCCGGGAGTGGCGACTTCGCCCGTAGCATCTGGGGCCGGAGCCACAGGCTCGCCCACACCGAAGAGGGCACTAAATTCAATGCCGGCATTGCTGGCTTCCTCAGGCTGTGCCCGGCGATTGTCGCCAGCACTGAACCGAGCATCCGACTTGTGCGGGGGAATCTGCTTTTCATTGACCACCTTGAGGCTGCGCACCACAAGATAGTGATCCTTGTCATTCACAAGCGAGGACAAAAAATCACGCACAGCCTTTTCAGGGCCCTTGAAAACCACTTCGAGTGGCAGCGCGCGGGCCACCTGACCATTCTCGGGTTTGAAACTCTTGCCTTCCTCTTCCGGTAACTCGGGCCGGTGCAGACTGACCAACTCACTGGCACCGGCGGCGGCGAGGTTGAGCATGAGCTTTTTGGTCACCTCCAGTTGGTAATTGAGGATGCCTGTCGCGCTGCCAGCTGGCAGTGAAGTGCTATACTCCTCAAAACCGCAGAAGTATTGCTCAGGAATCTGCAGATTCTCGCCGAAGGCAGTGCGGGTTTCCTTGTTCGCCTGTTTGACCGCGCTGGAGAAAGCCTGAACGGTGATATTTTTCAAATCTTCCGAGCGGTATGGGGCGAAGGCCTTCTGTAATTCGTCAGTCTGTCCACTGTAGGCGGTAACCGCGAGCTTCTTGCTCTCCAGGTGCTCATCCGTCGGATAGGGATCGAGCTTCTCAAAGGACATCACCTCGGCGTAGGCTGAGTCGTAATCCTGCTTGGCTTGCTTGTAATTGCCGACGGCTTTACTGCCCATGACCCACAGCACAAGCGCGACCAGGAGAGTCACAACGGCGAGGCTGAAGAGGAAGGTATTTCGCTTGATCCAGATCATGGGAGAAAAGGTTGGTGAGTGAGGTGCTTATTTGAATGCCACCCCGCGCGCCAGGGGCAGGATGATCTCGAAGCGTTGGGCGAGATCCTCCGGAGTGCTTGGTGTGGTGTCTACCTTGAGGATGCGCCCGATGTATTGGTCTTCGATAAGATTGATGACTTCCTTGTTTCTGCCTTGGCCGGTTTCGACCATGAAGTTGAAGTTCTTGGTGTTTTCCTGAAGCTGTTTGAGCAGGTCGGAGACAAGATTCTGGCTGCGCGGATTCTCGCGCCAGTAGCCACGAATGCGGATGGCGTCGGCCTTGGGAGTTTCGGCCATGGCGTTACGTCTGCCGGGGGCGGGGCGCGCCTCCTGCAATGAAGCAAGGGCGGAAAGGCCGTAATCAACCTGCATGAAATTCTCGCTGACCACATTCTGGCCGTTCTTGGATTTCGCGTCCTGGGCCTCATTGGAAACCAGCATTTTGGGATTAAAGCCGGTCAGTGGCTCAAAATCAGTTAGCCATAGCGCGTCACTTGCAAAGGCACCACGCAGCTCTGCCATGAGGTCGAACCAGAACACCCGGTCGGCCTCAGCGGTGATGTAGCGCTCGGCGATCTGACGCAACTGGCTCTCGCGTTTGATCTGGCGTTTGATCTGATCATGTACGGGAGAAAGTTTGTCGCGAACACCCACCATGGTCTCCGCTTCATCGCGAGCTTTGGATGCCGCGCTTTGGTGCATCAGCATCCAAGCCAAGATGCCGACAAGCAATACCGCGGCGGCGGCAATCAGAATCGGTTTGCGACGCTCGTCCGCACGGGCTTGCTCGACCGCCGAAGGAACCAGATCGATGTGAATTTCAGAACTACCCACTCCTCGCAGACCCAGTCCGATGAGCTCACCCATGGTGTGGCCCTGAGCTTGGACCATCTCGGGTGACACATCCTTAGCCAGGGTGAGGTGGCGCACCGGATTGAAATATTCGATGGGCAGCTTCAGCTTCTCACCGAAAAACTCGAGGGTGTAGGGAAGATTGGCACCGCCACCGGCAATCATGACGCGGCGAGGGGCGCTGCCTCCATGCTGGCTACGGTAATAGTTGGTGGTGCGGGCAATTTCCGCGGGCAGACGGCTCATCGCATTGCGGATGACCATGGCGAGGGCGGCGACCGCCTCGTCCAACTGCTCGGTGTGGCCACCACCCAGGGCAACCAGACCGTTGGTGACTTTCTGCTGTTCAGCTTCGGCAAAGGGCACACCGTATTCCTTGGCGATGGCCGCGGTCACCGACATGCCGCCTATGGGGATACTGCGGGTGAAAAAGCGCTCACCTTCGATGTAAATGAGGTCGCTGGTCTTGGCGCCGATATCGATGAGTAGCACCGGCTCATCGGGGATGCCGTATTCCGCACGGAAAGAGTTGTAGAGAGCCATCGGTGCCACATCGACTTCCGAGGTTTCGAGCCCGCTATCATTGACCGCTGAGTTGATGCCATCGAGCGCATCACTCTTGATGGCGACAATCACCGCTTCCTGCTCGCTGCCTCCCTTGATGAGTTCGTAATCCCAGACGACCTCATTGAGGGGGAAGGGAACGTGCTGCTGGGCCTCGAAAGTGACCAGCTGGTCGATGTTGGCCTGCTCGATGGGTGGCAGCTTGACGAAACGGGTGAAGGCCGCATGGCCTGCAATGGCATAACGGGCCTTGCAGTTGCTGATGCCGAGACGCTCGGCGAGATCGGCAATCGCTATGCGGGTTTGGCCGATGCGTGCCGCATCGAGCGCGGGATCGGCAACAATTTCCTCAAAGTCATAAGCTTTGAGAACCAGCCCTCCAGTCTTGGATGGCTCGAAAGCAGCCATTGCGATGCGCTGCGAGCCGATGTTGATAGCGACGATCGTCTTTGAGTCTGCCATGGTGGGATAAGGGAGAGGGAAATGTGGTGAGGGGAAAAGCTGCCGGTCGCGCACTCAGCGCTGGCTGTCCTTGGGAGCAACTTCCGCATAGCGATCCCACCACATGATGCTGAATGGAGTTTGCGATTTGTCGAGCATCGGCACGACCTCACTGCGGATCAGTTTGGCGCCGCCTTGCTCCCACCAACCTTGCTTGAAGCGCGCATTGCTGGATGAGTAGGCTTGGAATTCCCCGTTGATGAGGACTTCAAAGCTACATACCTCGACCGCCTTCTGAGGATTGCGGGCCGCACCCAGGATGCGGCGGATGGAGGCAGGTGAAAGATAAGTTGAAACGTAGATCTCCTCGCCGGTGGGAATGTTGACGTGCTTTACTTCGCGGGTAAAGAGCAGGAAAGTGCCTTTCTCTTCGGGGTTGGCCACTGCGACATACCAGCGCACCGTGATGCCGTCACAGGTCTGGGACTTGGGCTCGGGGGACATCTGTACCATGAGACGCGCTTCGACTTCCAGCCACTCTTTAGAAGTGAACCCTCGTTTGGCATCGCCGAGCTGTGGAGACAAGAGGGAATCGAACTTCGGCACGTCAGCCGTGACTTTGTATTGCTGGGCATGAGCGCTTTGCGAAGCCCAGACGACCATCAACATGGCACCAAAAAAGGGGCAAAGCCGGCGAAGGTTTTGAGCGATCATCATGAGTTTTCTAATAAACTAGGGGACTTGGCTTCGGCTTGACCAGAGAAAAGCGAGTATTTCCCAAGGCTTCTTGCAAGATGGACGATGTAGTTACATGGGCCCTATCATGAAGCATGTGGTGATTGGGCTGCGCGATTGACGAGCCGCCTGCCAGACTCCATCACTTCCGCATGGCCATCCCCTGCCCCACACTGCGTAGCGGCTCCCGACTTGTCGTCGGCAGTGCCGCCTGCGATGCGGATCTGCTCTCGACGACGGCTGAGGAGGCCATGGCCTGCTGCGACTTGGTCGAAATCCGCCTCGACCTGTTGGAGGACGCCACCCAGAGACCTTGGCAGCATCTAAGCAGCCTGCCTCTACTTTTTACGGCAAGGCGGGCCAGTGAGGGTGGCGCCGGAAACCTGAACACAAAACAACGCCTGCATCTGCTTGGTGCGGTGCTGGAGGAGGCCTCACTCATTGATATCGAACTAGCCTCCATCGAGGAAATGGCTCCCTTGCTGGAGAAACTGCAACTCCACAAGCTGCCCTGGATCGCCTCCTGCCACGACTTTGAGAAACTTCATGAAACCCGCGAAATGGAGTTGGCCGTCGACAAGGCCCGCGAAGCGGGGGCCGCCGCCCTTAAGATCGCCGCCTATCTTGAGGGCTCCGAAGACCTCGCACGACTGGTCGATTTCCAGCAGCGCGACCATGGCCTGCCGGTCTCAAGCATGGGCATGGGAGAACTCGCCGCCCAATCGCGGTTGCAATGCGTCGCGGCTGGCAGCACCCTCAACTATGGGTTTCTCGGCACCATGCCGACCGCTCCCGGCCAGATCAGTGCAATGCAGCTCAAACAAGGCATCGCCGATCTGGCAGCAGATGGCTGATCACTCGATGATTTCCACCGGGGCACCGGGCAAGGCCTTGAGGAAGGATTTGCCATAGCGCTTGTTCAGGATGCGGTTGTCCAGGATGCAGACCCAACCCCGGTCGGTGGTATTGCGGATCAGGCGGCCCACTCCCTGACGCAGCTTGAGAATGGCTTCGGGAAGCGAATACTCCATGAAGGGATTGCCGCCGGCTTCGGAGATGGCATCAAGGCGCGAGGCGGTCAGTGGATGATCGGGCACAGCAAAGGGCAGACGGGTGACAACCACATTAGAGAGAGCTTCACCGGGCACGTCGACCCCGGCCCAGAAACTATCGGTGCCGAAAAGCACGCTGTGCACGTCCGCGCGGAATTCCTCAACCATGCGGTGGCGTGGCAGACCTTCGCCCTGCAACAAGAGCCTCCAGCCGCGCTTCTTGAAAAAGGGCCGCAGACGATCCGCCGCATCGCGCATGGTGCGGTAACTGGTGAAAAGCACGAAGGCGCGCCCCTCACTGACCTCGAGCGAGGCTTCAATCGCCTTGGCGAGTTGCGTATCGTAATTGGGAGTGCCGGGATCGGGCACGGACTTGTGGATGCGCACCTTCATCTGATTGGCAAAGTCAAAGGGACTGCCGATGCATATGGCGGCAGCCTGCTCAGCTCCTACCCGCGTGCGAAAATAGTTTAGAGAGGAGTCACCCACCCCCAGGGTGGCACTGGTCATGACCAGCGATTTGCCCGGACCAAAGAGCAACGGGCGCAAGAGATCGGCGACCCTGATGGGTGCCGCATGCAGGCTGAACTGGGTTTCGTCGCGGCCCGCCTTCTCAATCCAGTAGACATTGTCGTCCTGGCTTTGATCGAGAAAGACCGAGACCGCGCCATGCGCCTCGCGCAGGCGGCGGGAAGCGTCCTGAAGTTCGGCACGATTGCCCTCGCCCTGCTCTTCAGAGGCGACCTCGTCAATCTGCTGCCACAGGCGACGCAGCGGCTCAGCAAGTTGATTGGGCACCATGGCAGGCTCGCGCACGCGAAATTCACGACTCCACTGGCCGAAGTTTGCCACTTCTCCGAGTTCGTGAAAAAAACGGTCTCCGGCGATCAGCGCCTCCTCGACTGCAGCCAGCAGCGATGCCTTACGGTAACTCTTGAGCAATCCCTTGCGGGTGCGCGGATGGTAGAGACGATGCAAATCGAAACGCAGGCCCGCCTGCGACACTCGCAGACCAAGCTGCACCGCGGCCACCTGTTCAATGGTGTGGGCCTCATCGAGAATCGCGAAGTCGTTGGAAAAAAGAAAGCCTTTGGATTGCTGGCCTTCAGCTCCAAAATCCTCGAGCTCGGTGTCAAGCAAAGCAAAGAAGAGCGTGTGATTGACCACCACCAACTTGGCCTCAGCCGCCGCCTTTCGCGCTTCCTGGAAGAAGCAGTTGCCCCGCGGCCCGCAGTGGCGGGCCGTGCACAAGTGTGCTTCCGAGCATACCTGCAGCCAGACCTTGGTCATGGGTTGAAATTCGAGATCGCTGAGCGTGCCATCGCGCGTGCCTTCTGCCCATTTGCGAATTTGCTCGAGCTCATCGTTCTCTTGGGTGGTGAAGAGGTCGCCGGTTTGCTCCAGAGCGCGCTTGAGGCGTGCAGGGCACAGGTAGTTTTGCCGGCCCTTAAGAAGTACCGCCGGCAGCTCGTGGCCCAACAGCTTGCGCACAATGGGGATGTCCTTGCGCACCAATTGTTCCTGCAGATTGATGGTGTGCGTCGAGATCACCGCCTTGCGTCCGGTCTCAATGGCGAGGCGCGCTGCCGGCAATAAATAGGCCAGGGATTTGCCGACCCCGGTACCCGCCTCCGCCACCAAGGGTTGTCCATCCTGAATGGCCTCGGCCACCGCCACCGCCAGTTCCTGCTGCTCGGAGCGAAACTCGAAGTCCGGCGACTTGGCCAAAAGGCCAGAAGCGGAGAAAGCGTCGTGCACCTCATCCGGGAGCCCGGGAGCGCCGGTTGTGCCCTCGCCTTCAGTGAGTCCGATCATGGGCAAGCTTCGCTCGATCAACACTCAACAGTCAACAGCCATCGGGATCGCTTCGCTCTCGACACCCCTCCTGTCCAACGGCCATTCTCCGGGCCTCGCTTGTCCATGAATTTTCCTACGTCGCCTCCCGCCTGGCTGCAACAAACACCCCGTCACTGGCTACTCGTGTTGGGCGTGTCCGTGGCAGGCCTCGTGGCCACGCTCATCCTGCTGCCTTTTGAGCTGAGCTCCGTGCACCAACAATTGCTCGGCTTTCCCGACTCTCATGTCGTCACCGAACAGGCCCGACCCTGGATCATGGCAGGCATCTGTCTTTTGCCCGCACTGGGCGCGTGGCTCTACAGCCTTGGCGACATCCTCGACCGCTACATCACGCGCCGATTTCTCACCATGTTTGGCATCTGCATGGCTGGCCTCTACGTTGTGTGGCTGCTACTCGACCTATCAGACAATGTCGGCGAACTTACCAGTTCCGACAATGTGGTGGGGACCGCCCTGGTCTATTACTTCACACGACTGCCTGCGGTGCTGATGCTGCTTTTGCCCTACGCACTGATGCTCTCGCTGCTCGAGTCGCTGAGTCGACTCTCCTCCAACCGAGAAGTCATCGCCATCATCCAGGCCGGACGCAGCGTGCTGCGCCTTTGCGTACCGCTCATCATTGCAGGGGCGGTGTGCACGCTTCTCGCCCTCGGCATCAACTACCATTGGGCGCCGGTAGCCGAGGGCAGCCAGAATGAAATCCTTCAGCGGGCCACCGGCCAGCAGACCAAAAAGGCCTCCAAAGTGGTCTACCGCAACCTGCACACCGGCAGGCTGTGGATGGTCAACTCCTTCCCCCCCGACTACCAGAAAGGCAAGGCTTTGCTTGGCGTGGAGGTGACCACCACCGGGGAGGATGAAAAACTTGCCTCGCGGCTGACGGCAAAAAAAGCGAGCTGGGATCCCGATACCGGCGAGTGGACCTTCTACAAGGCTGTCATCTGCCGCTATGCCGACCGGGAACCGCCAGTCTATGAAATGCCAGAGGGCCCTCTGATCATTGGTGGTTGGGCCGAAACGCCTTGGCAGATCATCAAGCCCGGCCTCGAGGCCAAACACCTGGGCGTCCCGGGGCTCAATGCTTGGCTCAACACGCACGAAAAATTTCCTAACATCGCCGACCCGGAACCCTACCTGACCCATCGCCACTACCGCTTCGCCCTGCCCTTTGCCTGCATGATCACCGTATTGCTGGCAGCTCCCCTCGCCATCCAGTTCTCAAGACGCGCCTCCACGGGTGGCATCTTCTTGGCTATCGCTCTCTCCTGCCTGATGCTACTCATCAACACGATCATCCTGGCCCTTGGAGAGTCCGGCTACCTGCCGCCCATGCTTGCAGCCTGGCTGCCCAACATCATCTTTGGAGGCATCGGCTTTTACCTGTTGCAGCGGCGCGTCACCGGAAAACCGATTTACGCCAGCATCCGAAGCTGGTTCTCTCCTGCTTAGACCGAACTCATCCACACTCATGGCTCTCGCAGAATCTTGGCACGTCCGATCCCGCTCGCGCGAATGCGCGTCCACCCAGCGTCACTTCGAAGATGGTGAAGCCATCGTCACCGCTCTTTTCCCAGACCCCGAAAGCTCCGGCTATCTGCGTCTCGACTATTGCATCGACGCCTGGCAAGCACGCGGCGAGCAAGAGGAAATTCCCTTCTCCTTCTGGCGCTCGACCTATGTGGTGCCCGATTGCGAAACCCGCGAGGATCCGATCAAGCAACTCAGCCCCGAGGAATTGCTCGAGCGCCTGATCGAGGAGGACCAGGAACACACCGCAAACACCCGCTACATCCTGGCAGTGATGCTGGAGCGCAAGAAACTGCTGCGCGAAACCGATAACCAGCAAATGCCCAACGGCATCATGCGCGTATACGAGCATCGCAAGACCGGTGAGGTCTACCTGGTGCGTGACCCCAACATCCCTCTCGATCAAGTGGAGAAGGTGCAGGAAGAGGTGTTCGTGCTACTCGAAAACAATGGACGCCTTCCCGAATTGGGCCCCGAAACAGCTGCAGAAACGAATGCCGTCGAGCAACCTGTAAGCGCAGAGCAATCCAGCAGTGACTCCCGGGAAAAGACTCCGGAGACCACGGCTGAGGAGGCTCCGAGTGAGCCGCAACCAGTTGCTGAGCAAGTGGATTGCGAACAATCCGATAGCCAGGAAAAACCCGTCTGAAGCCATGAACGCGGGCTGCCTACTCATGCTTGGCCTTGAGGGGGTGCAGCTCACCCCGCAGGAGGCCGCGCGCTTCCGTCGCCTGCAGCCCGCCGGCTACATCCTCTTTTCACGCAATATCGAGAGCGCAGCTCAAACACGCCAACTCACCGATGATCTGCGCGAACTCAATATTGGCGATCCGCCCATCATTGCCATCGACCAGGAAGGCGGACGCGTCACACGCACCCGGGCAATCGCTCCCCAATGTCCGTCGGCCGCGGCACTCGGCGCGCATGGCAACATGGGACTGATTGCGGATGCGGGTGCCTTCACTGCCGATCTTATTCGCTTGCTCGGCTTCAATCTCAACTTCGCGCCAGTGCTCGACATCGATCACTTTCCCGAAAAGTCCAATGCCCTGCGAGGACGCTGCTGGAGTAGCGAAACTCAACGCGTCATTGACTATGCCGGCCACTGGAACCGCTGGCAGCGCAAGCGCCATCTCGCCGGCTGCGGCAAGCACTTCCCTGCCGGTGGACTCGCCCGGAGTGATCCCCACCACGAGTTGCCACAGGCCGATGCCAGCATTGAGGACCTGCTGCGTGCAGACGTTCTTCCCTACACTGCACTTATGCCCGAACTCGACGCGATCATGGTTGCCCACGTCGAGTTTCCCCGCATCGACCCGAAACTGCCCGCCTCGCTTTCACCGCGCATCATCCGGGACTTCCTGCGCTGCCAACTCGGCTTCGACCATCACCTGGTGCTCACCGACGACCTCGACATGAGTGCGATCACCAAACGCTTCGGCCGTGGGGAGGATGCCAAACTCGCCATCCAGGCCGGCAATGACATCGCACTCATCTGCCATCAGACCGAAAGCGCGGAACTCGCCGCCAAGGCCATTGCCGAACTCCCGCACGCCACCATTGACGACGCCCTACAACGCATTGAGCACTTCCGGCGCAACAAACTCTACGGCCCACTATTGTGGAGCGACGCGCAGTGGTACAAGACCTGTGAAGCCATTGAGGCCATCCACAAGCAACTGCCACATGAAGATGCCGGACCCACGCAGAGCCCGGTAGAAGACTACTGAACAAGGTTGCGTAAATCGACCAACTCGGGCTTCTCGGTGAGTTGCTTGATTTCTTCGATGGCCTTGCGCACGTCATCGGCCTTTTGTTGGCTCAGGCGTTTAGGAAAATCCTTTTCCTCGTTCTCAAAGTAATCGATCGCGCGCTCCAACTTGGGGATCGCACGACGGGCGTGCGCACCATAACGCTTGAGCATGTTGCAGTATTGGGTCACGCGCTTCTCACTGCCATGAGGTTTTTGCTGCCAGACGTAGTCGGCGATCAACTCGATGCCTTCACTGACATGATTCTTGCTGTAGAGATCGAGGCCCGCATCCTGGATGGTTCCGTCAAACATGATACCGCTGGGTGATTTCTCAATGATGGCCTTGTGAATGGAGGGAAGAAGTGGCTTGAGTTCTTCGAAGGAGAGCTTGCGGTAGATGATGGCCAGATTGCCGCGGGTACGGCCGTCCTCGTTTAGCAAAGCGGCGCGAACCGCCGAGAGCAGTTGCGCGCGTTCCACCCCATCCAGGGAGCCACGAAGCAGTCCCTCTCGCCCACTGAAGACCGCATCGGCAAGATAGCGCTGCTCCATGCCACGTGGATCTTCTGCAGTCGGCCCTCTGGCCAGCATGTGCAGCAGTTGGGGTGCGGCGATCATTGCCGGCTCACCAATACGACCAAGCGCTTCGGCGGCCTTGACGCGCACCCACATGTCCTCATCTTTTAGGGCATCACGCAACATCGGGACGACGGATGCCGCCTTGTCACCCATGTTCTTGAGCGCCTCACAGGCACCCAAACGCACATTGATATCGGGCGACTCAAGCATGTGCACGAATGTTTCCAGTGGAAGGTCCGCGTGCTTTCTGGAAATCGCCTCTCCGGCGCGTTCCCGCACGATGGGTGACCAGCCGCCGAGCAAATCAATCAGCATTTCGGCTGGCAACTCTTCGTAGGCTGCCGTGGGCTTCTCCCAATTGAAGGCCCGCCCGATGGCGGCGATTTCCTGCGCCTCTGCAGCACTCAAGGGCGGAATGCAGGCAGGCTTGCGGCCACACAGAAGAAGAGCCCTGCGCTCCATGCCGTAAGCAATGAGATACATGCCGGTGGCGTCCCAGTTTCCGTAGGCGTCGTTGCGCGGCTGAGCTGGCCCCTGGTGCGGAAAGCTCCAGTCCCAACTGCGGGCCAAATCAAAATACCAACTGCCGAATTCCTTCATCCATGCTCCGGCGGCGTGAGGCCCACTGCGCGAGACGCCGGGCATGGCCCAGGTGACATTGAAGTAGTTGCCGGTGTGCCCACAGTCTCGCTCACCGTAGTGTGCGGCGGTGCTCATCTTGGAGAAGAACTTGGTGCCCTGCTCGTCGCCAAGCTGATCGAAGAGCACCGTCACCATGCCGTTTTTGCCATTGTCCTCGTGCCCGCGATTGAAAGGCGCATGATCGCCGTAGGGAATCGAACCCTTGCCGATGTAGAAGCGCAGGAAGGTGTAGCTGCGTTTGATGGCCTCGAGAACTTCAGGATCCTTGACCCCGGCATCCCGTGACAGGGCCATGCCGATGGTAAGCACCACACCCGGTGAATTCATCATGCCGTAACCCAGCAGACGACCATCTTCATTCGCAAACTTATGACCCCATGAGCCCACCGCGCTCTGCCCCTTGGCAGCCTCCATATTGATGCGGCGCAGGCCGGGCAGCACCGAGTCGTCACCCGTTGCCATGATGTATTCGGCAAGGAAAACCGTAATGTAGCCATACCACCAGGTCGCCATGTGATCAATTTCCTGGGCGGCGGCCCACTCGGCTTCTTTTTTAAGCAATGAGTGGTATTTGGGGTCACCGTTGGCGAGCAGTCCCAGGCCATTGAGTGAGCGAGTGATGGCGTTACCCTTGTAGTCAGGAGCCGCCATGCGCCTGGAGAGGGCCTCGGCAGAGCGATCCATCACAAGCTTGGACTTCGGGCAGTCGTAGGGAGCTGTCTCACTATAGCGACCGAGCACTTCGAGTTGCACATGCACTACCCCGACGCTGCCATCGCGCCAGCGGGTCAGGGCGAGCTTGCCGTCCGCGGCCTCGGCGGCGGTGATGGCCTTCCCCATCTCCAGACGTGGATCGATGGTGAAGGGCTTGCCAGCCACTCCCAACAAGACGTCGCCTTTTTTGACAAGCCCCTCGGAAGGCGAGCCCTCGGCCACTTCGGTGACAAGCACCTGGCGGGCATAGGTGGTGGCAAGTTGGTGGGTGTGCATCCAGCCGCGCAAACCGGTGGGCCCCAGATTCCAGTCCTTGGTTGCGGTCTCGGGGATTGCCTCGCCCTTGGTGAAGTCGGGCTTGGGCATCATCTGCGGCGCGGCAATCATAGATGCGCTAGAGGCCAAGAGCAGGCAGGAAAGACTCGAAAAGATTCTCATGCCCATGAGCTCGTAAGGCCAACCACACAGTCCTTCAATCTTTCTCGCCAATAAGGGGATGTTCATGTCGCACCACCTTGCCGCCCGGAGGGCCATCGGGGCGAGGGACAAATGCGCTTGCGGCAGCCGTTTGCAGGGCTACCTTGCCCATCTGGCGATTGCCCACCTATCCATGGATTTCCTGACCACCACTTTCCAAGTCATTTTGCTGATTGTCGTCGTTCTGGCGGTCTTCAACATCATCATCTTTGTTCACGAACTCGGACACTTCTGGGCCGCCAAATGGCGAGGCCTGCAGGTCGACCGCTTCCAGATCTGGTTCGGCAAGCCAATCTGGAAAAAGACCGTGGGAGGCGTCCAATACGGTCTCGGCTGGATCCCTGCCGGCGGTTTTGTGGCGCTCCCCCAGATGGCCCCGATGGAATCCATCGAAGGCAGTAACAAGGAGTCCAAAGCCCTGCCACCCATCAAGCCGCTGGATAAAATCATTGTCGCCTTTGCCGGTCCGCTTTTCTCCATGCTGCTCGCCCTCGCCTCCGCTTTTGTGATCTGGGGCGTGGGCAAGCCAAAGGATCTCATCACCACCCAGACCATCGGCTATGTGGCTGCCGACAGCCCCGCCGCCAAAGCCGGCCTCCTGCCCGGTGACGTGGTAATCGCCATCAATGGTCAGAAAGTGAATGGATTTCGAGGCTCGCTGGATTCCATCACCGAAAAAATCATTCTAAGCAGCTCAGACGAACTGGTCTTTACCGTTCAGCGCGAGGGCCACGACCAACCCATCGAAATCCGCTCCGGCTTCGAGGTGGAGGACACCCACTGGTATCAGCGTGGAGGTCTGCGCAAAGTCGGCATCAGCTACAACAGCCCGCTTCTGGTCGCAGGTGTTGCTCCCAACAGCCCAGCTGCTGACGCTGGCCTCAAAGCCGGAGACCACATCACCCACGTTGATGGCCAGGCCCTCTTCAGCCGTGCCGCCTTCTCGGTCTACCTCGAAGAACAGCAATACAAGAAGGTGACCATCACGGTGGTCTCCCCGGACGGATCCAGCCGTCATGTCGAGTTGCTGCCGGAAGCTCCACTGCAACCCGAAGGCATGAAGCCCATGATCGGAGTCACCTGGGACTTCGAGAGTGAAGTCGACACCCGTATTGTCAGGCCCGGGCCCTTCCAACAAGTGGCCGACAGCCTTGAAATGATGTGGGTGACCATCACCAAGCTCTTCGATCGCAAGTCCGAGGTCGGCGTCGACCACCTCAGCGGCCCGGTGGGCATCGGCAACCTGATGTTCGAATTCCTCAAGATGGATGACGGCTGGCGCCGCATTCTCGCCTTCATGGTGCTCTTCAATGTCAACTTGGCCGTCCTCAACATGCTGCCCTTCCCCGTGCTAGATGGCGGCCACATCACCTTGGCCATTCTCGAAAAACTTGCGGGCAAACCGGTGCAAGCCAAACCACTGGAAATCCTCCAAACCGCCTGTGCCTTGGCACTGATTTCCTTGATGGTCTACGTGACAAGCAAGGATGCCGCTGACATAGCCGGGCGCGGGGGTGATGATGTCGAGATTGTCTTTCCGGAATAGTGCGCGTGCCTCTCGCGAACCTTGAGCATTGAAGCTCCGAGCTTCGCCATTCAGCTCAGCTGAATGCCCACAGGACAGTGATCGGAGCCCATGACTTCGGGCAGGATGCGTGCATTCTTAACCCGGTCGATCAGGCCCTCGGACACTCCGAAGTAATCAATGCGCCAGCCAACGTTGCGTTGGCGTGCACCCCCACGGTAGGACCACCAGGAGTAGGCGTCTGAAAGGTCGGGATACTCGTGGCGAAAGGTGTCAACGAAACCGGCTCCCAAAAGCTCGGTGAAGCCGGCGCGTTCCTCATCTGAGAAACCCGGACTCATGCGGTTGGCCTCCGGTCGGGCGAGATCGATCTCTTCATGGGCCACATTCAAGTCGCCACAGAAAACCACGGGCTTGCAGTTCGCTTGAGTGGCGCAGTGTTCACGGAAGGCCTGGTCCCACTCCATGCGATAGGGCAGCCGACGCAAGCCATCCTGAGCATTGGGCGTGTACACGTTCACCAGTATGAAGTCGTCGTATTCCAGGGTTAATACGCGGCCTTCCTGATCGTGCTCTTCAATACCGAGACCTTCTTGCACCGACCTCGGCTCCTCACGAGTGAACACCGCCACACCTGAGTAGCCCGGCTTCACCGCTGAACTCCAATAGTCCCTGTAGGCCCCAAACTCCAGCGGCAGCTCCACCTGCTCGGGCCGGGCCTTGGTTTCCTGCAGGCAGAGAATATCGGGGGCTTCCTCGCTCACCCAATCGGCAAAGCCCTTTTTGAGTATCGCGCGGATGCCGTTTACGTTCCACGAAATCAACTTCATCGCTGGCAGCTTCACACACCCTGCGCCTATGACAAGCCCCGAGCAGACCTTGGCTTGCCCCCGGCAAAAACTGCCATTAGTCTGCCCTCCCAATGCCCGAGGTGACCCACACCCAGTTCCACGAGACCGGCAGCCCACAGGATCCTGTGCGGCTGGCGGGTGGTGGCTCTTTGCCTGGTGTGCGCCTCGCCTACGAGAGCTGGGGCGAGCTCAATGCCGACAAGTCCAACGCCATCCTTCTATTCCACGCGCTCTCCGGCTCACACCACGCCGCCGGCATCACCACCGAGATCGAGGGCAGCGGCACCTACTGGCAGGAAGAACTCCACGCCGGCTGGTGGGAAGACATGGTCGGCCCCGGCAAGGCGCTGGACACCAACAAGTATTTCATCCTCTGTGCCAATTATCTCGGTGGCTGCTACGGCAGCACCGGACCGGCCTCCATCAACCCCGAAACCGGCAAGCCATGGGGTGCCAGCTTTCCGGCGATCTCCGCCGCGGATCAGGTAAATGTGTTCTCCAGCCTGCTTGATCAACTTGGCATCCGACAACTTCACGCCGTGGTCGGGCCCTCGGTGGGTGGCCTCATTGCTCTCACCTTCGCCACCATGCTTCCGGATCGGGTGCGCAACGTCATTCCCATCGCTTCGGGCTTCAAGACCACCGTCCTCAACCGGCTCATCCTCTTCGAGCAGATCCTCGCCATTGAGAACGATCCCCACTTCAACGGTGGTGACTACTACGAAGGTGAGGGCCCGCTCTACGGCTTGGCGCTCGCGCGCATGATATCCCACAAGACCTTCGTCCATCTCGATGCCATCGAGCGCCGCGCGCGCAAGGATGTCGTTCAACCCGAAGACACCCTCGCCTGGTACAAGGTGCAAGACCAGTTCCAGAGCTACATGCTGCATCAGGGCAAGAAGTTCGTGCAACGCTTCGACGCCAACACCTACCTGCGCATCATTGACCTCTGGTCGCGCTACGATGCGCTTAAGGAAGCGCACGCCGACTCACCACGCGATCTGCTACAACGCTGCCGTGAGGCGGGACAGCGCTGGTTGGTCTTCTCCATCGACTCGGACTTCTGTTTCTACCCTGAGGAACAAACCGAACTAGTGGGTCACCTCGAAGCCCATAAAGTGGAGAACATGCACATCACCGTGCACTCTGAAAAAGGCCACGATTCCTTCCTTTTGGAACCGGATCTCTACACGCCCCACATCGCGTGGATGCTAAGCAAATAGGAAGAAAGCGGCGGTTTTTGTAAAGAAACCCGTAGAATTGCAGCTTGCTTTCAGTTAGAGTTTCCGGTATCGAAACGCTGTTCATCCATAACCCATCCATACTATGTTTAACCTCCTCGCTCAAAACACACCTGAACTCGATGCTGCTGCAGGTGCTGCCATGGCCGGCCTCGCCGTCTTCTTCATTATCTACCTTGCGATCATCGTTCTGATCGTCGCATCCATGTGGAAAATCTTCACCAAAGCCGGCAAGCCCGGTTGGGCGGCGATTGTCCCCATCTACAACGTGATCGTGATCCTTGAGATCGTTGGCAAGCCAATCTGGTGGATCATCCTTATCCTGATCCCCTTCGTGAACATCATCATTAGCTTTATTTTAGCCAATGAGTTAGCCAAAGCATTTGGTCGCGGTGTGGGCACCACGCTGGGCCTGATCTTCCTGCCATTCATCTTTTACCCCGTGCTCGGTTTTGGCTCCGCCCAATACCAAGGCGGCGCCCAACAACCCGCCGCATAAGGCCCAATCAACATCACAATCGAACCAGCCCTGTGGTGACTTTGTCGCATAGGGCTTTTTCGTGGCCCGACTTTTGGCTTGGAACTTGGCGTTCACCCAGCATTTTAGGTTCTTCAATCAGACACTCGCCCGATTGATACAACCCATCCGACTTCGCTCCAGCAGCTGCATCGCGACAAGTCTGGTTTCGCCTCACGAGCAGTGACGCAGAAATACAACCAGGAAGCAGGAACCCAAGCCCATTGAACCCATGTCCGAATCCGATACTCCCACTCCAACGGTGGACCACCCCCGTGCCCATTGGCGTGCCTGCCTCAAAATCACCTTCTGCCTGCTCGCGGTCTGGTTCGTCGTCAGCTTTGGTGCTGCAATTCTCTTGCGCGACTGGTGCGACGCCACGCTTCCCAAAATCGGCAACGCCCCCTTCGGCTTCTGGATGGCCCAGCAGGGATCCATCATTTGCTTCGTCCTGATCCTCATCCTCTACGCCCGTTTGATGAACCAACTCGACGCCAAGCACGGCTACTCCGAGGAATAATTCCGACCACCCACTTTCCATGTCCCAGGACGTTTACAACTACATCTTCATCGGCGTTTCCTTCGCGATCTACATCGGTATCGCCGTCCGCTCGCGAGCCGGCTCCACCAAGGAATACTATACCGCGGGCGGGGGTGTTTCTCCCTTCGCCAACGGCATGGCGACCGCCGCCGACTGGATGAGCGCCGCCACCTTCATCTCCATGGCCGGTGCGGTTGCCGCCGCGGGTTACGATGGATCGCAATTCCTCATGGGCTGGACCGGTGGTTTCGTGCTCTTGACCGTGCTGATGGTGCCCTTCCTGCGCAAGTTCGGCAAAGCCACCGTACCGGACTTCGTCGGTGATCGCTTTTACTCCAAGCAGGCGCGCTTTGTCGCGGTGCTCTGTGCCATCTTCATCTGCATGACCTACATCATGGGTCAGATGAATGGCGTGGGCGTGGTGTTCTCCCAACTCTTTGGCATTAGCCTGACCAAGGGCGTGCTGATCGGGGCGTCCATCGTCTTCTTTTATGCGGGCCTCGGCGGCATGAAGGGCATCACCTACACCCAAGTGGCCCAGTATTGCGTGATGGCCTTTGCCTATACCATCCCCGCGATCTTCATCTCCATCATCCTCACCAACAACTTCATCCCGCAACTGGGCCTCATCGGCTCCTACGCTCCCGATGGTGCGGATTCCGTGCCCTTTCTCGAGAAGCTCAACAACATCAACACCTCGATTGGCTTCCAGGAATACACCGCAGGCAAACTTTCCACTCTCAACATGTTCTGCATCACCGCGGCCCTCATGTGCGGAACCGCTGGCCTACCCCACGTGATTGTGCGATTCTTTACGGTCAAGAATGTGCGCGCCGTGCGCAAATCCGCCTGCTGGACCTTGGCTTTCATTGCCGTCATCTACCTGACTGCTCCGACCATTGGAGCCTTCTCACGGGTCAACCTCATCGAGAAGCTCAACGGCGTTTCCTACTCGCAAGCCCCAGCCTGGCTCAAGGACTACGAAAGCACCGGCCAGATGGCCTGGGTCGACAAGAACGACGACGGCATCATCAACATCCACGGGCCGGCTCATTCCACCGCCGAGAAAAAGACCAACAACGTCTTCATCATCTCGGAGAGCAAGAAACCGCAATATCCCTCTGCCGACTCCCCCAAGGATCAACTGGTCGGCAAGCACGGGGAGCGCCTGCTGGCCCAGAAGGCGGACATGACCAACCCCAACGAGCTCTACTTCGGCACCGACATCATGGTTATGGCCAACCCCTCAATGGCGGGACTCCCCAAATGGGTGATCGCACTGCTCATGGCCGGTTGCATTGCGGCTGCTCTCTCGACCGCGGCGGGTCTATTGTTAGTGCTCTCAACCTCCATCTCCCACGATCTCATGAAAAAGATCGTGAAGCCCGACCTCAGCGACAAGGAGGAAGTGCGCTATGCCAGAATCGCCGCCTTCCTGGCACTCGGTGTTGCCACCTACTTCGGCATCAACCCGCCCTCGGCTTTCATCGCCAAGACCGTGGCCTTTGCCTTTGGTCTTGCTGCCTCGTCCTTCTTCCCGACGCTACTCATCGGCATCTTCTCCAAGAAGATGAACAGCAAGGCCGCCGTCGCGGGCATGCTGGCCGGCATCGGATTTACCACCTTCTACATCATCGCCGTCCAGTTCGCAGACATGAAGCCATTCATATTGGGCATCACGCCCGAAGGCATCGGCTTCGTCGGCATGCTGGTCAACTTCGCGGTGACCTTTACCGTCAAGGCCTTTACCGAAGATGCCCCGCAGGAGATTCAGGACATGGTCGCCGACATCCACATTCCGAGTGGGAGTGGCGATGCCGCGGAGCATTAGGCGGCGATGCCGCGTGCTTCGTTCTTGGCTACCCCAACAAATTCGGAGCCATTGTAGCGGCGGTCCATGACTGCCGAAGCTCAAGCTGGTAGGGACGAGCGGCTCGGCCGTCCGATGCTACCGCCGCCTGCGGTCGCCAAAGTCGGGCATTCGGGCCGAATGCCCCTACTACAAAAAACGCCGATCTGCATGATCGGATCGGCGTTTTGTTTCGAGTATGGCAATTGGTTAGCGCTTGCGACGGCGCAGCAACAAAAGAGTTCCGAGGCCACCGAGAAGGGCGGCGGAGGGTTCGGGGATGCTGGTAATGCCGATGTCGGCAAGACTTGAGCCAAAGCGAATCTCGTCCAAGCTGCTGACTTGCTGGCCCGCAACGTGCAGGGTATCAAAAGATCCTTCGTTCAATGTGGCATCGAGAGTGGCGAATTGAGCAAACGAAGAGAGGTCGGTGTTCGTCGTGCTATTGAAGAGGGTGATGGTGTCTGTGGCGCCCCATGTGATTTCTCCGTAGATCATGTGGATCTGTGGGCTGGTGTCGGCAATTCCACCCAAAGCGCTGATACTGGTGGCACCTCCGTCAACAGCGATGGCGTGGAAATCGATTTCAGACCCACTGCCCCTAAGAGCAAAACCAATTGAATCCCCAGATGCTGACGTGACTGGTTTTGCATTGGGGTCCAAGATGTCACTGGTTCCAAACATGATTGCCATGTTCTCATTTCCTACCGAGTAGAATTTGGGACGGACAAGCACGCTGAAATAGAGAGTGCCAGAAGTCATGTTGGAGGCCACTGTGGAATTGATGGTCCGATTGACTTGAGCGCCACCCGGTGCGGAGACGCGAGTGAGTATGAAAGAACCCGTCGCGCTGAGGCCGCTGAAAGTGAGACCGGCCGGATCATTGCCGCCGTGAGAATGGCCGAGCCCATCGTCTACGGAAAAGGAAGTGCCTGTTGTTGTGCCCTGCCATGCGCTGGCGAAGCCAGTGCCTCCATTATAGGAGGACACCCCATTGATGTTGCCCTCCGATACGTAATCGAAACTTTCTAGAAGGTGTAAAGCAGCTGATGCAGTCATCGCGCCAAGCCCTAGAAAAAAACGGTGAGAACAGGAAATGAATGTGGGGGAGTTTTCATAAGGGGAGATGGGTGGTGCAAATCGTCTCAGAATTTTGAAAATAATCCACCCTCTACGCCATTCCAAGGATAAAGTAGGCCATTCCTTTTACCTTTGTCCTTTGACGGACAGGAAGAATCGCCCGCTTCAATCTCGCTGCAGCTCGCCGTGTAGTTTCTCCAGCCCCTCCCGATCCACCTCATCAAAGGCCGCCTTGAGGGTCGAATCCACGTCGAGCAGGGCGATGACCTTCCCCGCTCCATCGCGCCAAGGCACAACAATCTCGCTCTCCGAGCGGGCATCGCAGGCGATGTGGCCGGGAAAGGCGTGAACGTCCTCAACCACCTGAGTCTCACCCGTCTCCCATGCCCTGCCACAAACTCCCCTGCCCTGGGCGATACGCAGGCAAGCGGGTGTCCCCTGGTAAGGGCCGATCACCAACTCATTGCCCACAACCCGGTAGAAGCCGGTCCAGAAATAGTGCGGCATGAGATCGTGGAGCACCGCGGCAACACTGGCCATGATGACCAGCTCATCGGTCTCTGCATCCAGCAAGCCCTGAAGCTTGACCTTCGCCTCCTTATAAAGCGCCTGCTTCTCGCCAGCGTCGGGGATCCGGATGGTCTTGGACATGGTGGAGATGATGGCTAGAGCGGGCTAGAGGTCAATGACTGTAGCGGCGGTCTGTGACCACCAAACCCAACATCCCCCGGCGGTCATGGACCGCCGCTACAGTTCCTCCTTCACCTTGTCGATTTCGTCACTCAGCTCATCCCAGCGGGTGTAACCGTTCTCCAAGGACTTTGCCAACTTGGTGATGGCCTCACTGACCTGCCGGAACTGATCCGGATCCGAGGCCACTGCCTCGCTGCTTAACTGCTCGGTCAGGGTCGCCTGCGCACCCTCGAGTTCGGCAATCTTCTTTTCCACCGCTTCAAATTCCTGCTCA
The DNA here is from genome assembly GCA_030828305.1 of Luteolibacter sp. Lineage (GTDB taxonomy): Bacteria > Verrucomicrobiota > Verrucomicrobiia > Verrucomicrobiales > Akkermansiaceae > Luteolibacter. The sequence goes on along the minus strand of JAURCU010000011.1, from coordinate 16,620 downwards.
AGGGGCTTGAGCACCTTGTTGCGCTTTTCGCGTTGGGCAGCTTCGAGCTTGCGCTGCTCCTTGCGGTTTAAGCCGGAGTTCACCGCGGCCTTGCTATCGTTTTTGGTAGCGCTCACTTGGCTTACCACAAGTTCCTCGGACTTTTCTAGGTAGTAGCTGATGTTGCCGGCATACACCTGGGGCTGGTGCTCGGGATGGAATTCAAGGGTCTTGGTGACCAAAGGGTCGAGGAAGTCACGGTTGTGCGACACGATCATGACACTTCCCGGGTAGTCCTTGAGCGCGCGCTGTAGGACTTCCTGCGATTGCATATCCAGATGATTGGTAGGCTCATCAAGAATCAGAAAATTGGCCGGCCGCAAGAGCATGCAGACAAGGGCAACACGCGAACGCTCACCCCCGGAGAGAACCCCGACTTTCTTGAAGACATCGTCGCCGCGAAACAGGAAGCAGCCGAGCAGGTTGCGTGCCTCGGGCGCGGACTCCCGCGAAGCCTCGGCCTCAACGGTTTCCAAGATGGTGCGATTCGGGTCGAGCTCATCGGCATGGTTCTGTGAGAAAAAGGAACACGCCACTTTATGGCCGAGTTGCTGCGCGCCCGCATCTGGCTGCTCCTGGCCGGTGATCAGGCGGCAGAAAGTCGACTTGCCCGCACCATTGGGCCCGACAATCGCGAATTTTTCGCCACGGTTGATCTCGAAATCAAAACCGCTGAATAGGTGAATGGGACCATAACTCTTGGACACGGCTTCCAACTTCGCCACGCAATGCCCTGAGGCCGGCGGCTTTGGAAACTTGAAGTTCATCACCGCATCATCCTGCTCAGGCGCAGGAAACAACTCCATCTTCTCGAGCATCTTGATACGCGACTGCACCAAACTGGCCTTGGAGGCGGTGGCACGGAAACGGCTGATGAAGCGCTTGTGCTCGGCAATCTCGCGCTGCTGCGACTCATACTGCTTGCGCTGGATGGCCCGGCGCTCGACGGAGGCCTTCTCAAAATAGGAGAAGTTGCCTGCATACTCCTCGGCGCGCCCGCTGGCAAAGGCAATGGTGCGCGTGCACAGACCGTCTAGGAGTGCGCGGTCGTGCGAAATCAGCAGGATGGCGCCGCTGTATTCGTGCAAATACTGCTCCACCCAAACCTGACTGCCGATGTCCAGATGGTTGGTCGGCTCATCAAGCAGCAGCACCTCGGGCTGCTGCAAAAAAAGCTTGGCCATGGCGATACGCATCTGCCAGCCGCCGGAGAACTCGCCGCAGTCACGGGTGAAATCCTTGTCTTGGAAACCAAGACCCTTGAGCACGGATTCAATGCGCGGCTTCATCTTGGCCGGATCGAAATCGTCGAGTTTGAGCTCCAAGTCTCCGATGTCCTCCAGTAACTCAGCGTAGGGCGAAGAGCGTGGGTCGAGCTTTTGCAGCTCACCAGACATGCGTTCTATGCGGCGCTGCAGCTCCAGGGTCTCGCCGAATGCCGTTTCCGTCTCCTGCCAGAGAGCGCGCCCCTTCACGTGGATGCCCTCTTGGGGCAGGTAGCCAATGCGACAATCCTTGGGCTTGGAGATCCTGCCGCCACTCGGCTCGATCATGCCCGCGATACACTTCATCAGGGTCGACTTGCCCGCTCCGTTGTGACCAGCAAAGGCAATACGCTCCTTGGGCTGAACTGCAAAGCAGAGTTCCTCAAAGAGGGTGCGTGCGCCGAACTCGACGCGGAGTGACTGGATGGAAATCAAGAGGGCGCAGAATGCACTCGTCACAAGGACGGTCAAGCACGTCCGAGCTCAAGCCGCGGCGGGCTCGGCGTCCTGCTCCCACGCCTTGATGAATAGCTCGATTTCACCCAAGAGCTTGTCGCAATGGACATTCCATTTGTCGCAACCGCGAAGGATCAGTGAGCTTTCCCGCAATCCGGTGAAGCGGATCTGCTGGGCGCCTTGGGCGCGCAGTTGGCAGAGCTCGGTGCGCAGCTTCTCAAAAAAGGCCAATTCGAAACCGTTGCCAGCCTCCATCGCAGCCGCCACCAAAGACACGGTGACCGGCGGGGCCACCGGCTCGAGTTGTTCGGCAATGGACTCGCAGCCGATCATGACCAGCATGCGGCGGACGCGGTCGTAGAGCTCTTCGAGCTTGAGCAGGCGAAGCGGGCACTTGCTCTCCAAATACTCAACCACACCGTTGCGGATGTCGGCGAGGAAGGGGAAATCCTCGCGCTTAGCGGCACGGGCAGCCCGTTGCAAGGCGGCATCCAGCCAAGCGGTATCGTAGTCGATAATTTGATGCTGGCCGACTTGCAGGGCGGGCCGGTTTCCTAGGATAGCGATCAAGAGTAAGTCAGGGGTGGGGCGGTTTTGGGATGAGGGAAGGAAGGCGTAAGAATGAGAGCGGCGGGTGGGGTTCGTTTCAAGCGCGGCAGGCAGGCAATATCAGTCTTTGAAGAGTTTGCGCTGGAAGGGATCTCGGGCGGCGCGGCGCGATAGCGCCTGAATTTCCTGGATGAATTCGTTGACGTCGTCGAACTGCCGATACACCGAGACGTAGCGGACGTAGGCCACCGGATCGACCTGATAAAGTTTGTCCATCACCTTGTTGCCGATGATGTTGGAAGGCACTTCGCTGACGTGATCCTTGTGCAGTTCGGTGAGGATTTCCTCTACCGCACGGTCGAGGCGATCCATGGTGACCGGACGTTTCTCGCAGGCCTTGATCAAACCGTTGCGCAGCTTCTCGCGGTTGAGCGCTTCGCGCGTCCCGTCGCGTTTGACCACCCGCAACTCGGTGCGCTCGATCTGTTCGTAGGTGGTGTAGCGATAGCCGCATTGAAGACATTCGCGTCGACGACGAATCGTCGTTCCATCCTTCGAAGATCGGGAATCGAGGACTTTGTCTTTGAGTGAACCGCACTGGACGCAACGCATGAAAAGGGCCTGGCAACAACAGGCCCGAAGACTAACCATACATGTAGTAGCGTCAATTCGAAAACCACGCTCTATTTAGTAGATGAGCCCGGATAGTCGGCATTTCCGTACTAAAAAATTTTACCTCGCCGCTCCCTTGACTCACTTGGAGCCCGTCTTCGATTTCTCGGCAACTCCCTCCTTGGGCTCTCGCAAGCCACTCATGAAAAGTAGCACGGCGGCAATGCAGATGCAGGAGTCCGCCACATTGAAGGCCGGCCACCAGCCGCCACTACTGGGAACGATTTTGTCGTAGAGCGGCAGCTTCACGAGCACGAAGTCGACCACGTAGCCCTCGCAAAGGCGCGTCCAGAAGGACTCTGTCTTGTAGGCTTCGAGCAGGAAGCCCTGAATGAGTCGGTCGGTAAGGTTGCCAAAGATGCCGCAAAGCAGAAGTGCCACCGCGATGCAGGATCCGAGATTATGGAACACTCCCTTGATCCAGAAAACACGTAGCAGCACCAGGGCGATGATGGGCACCAGCAAGAATACCACCGGTGCCCAGCTGGTGCCGTTGCCCATGCCGAAAGCCACGCCCTGGTTGTGGATGCGCACCCAATGAAACCAACCGTCGATGATGGCAAAACCGTCGACGGGACGCTGCGGGCCCGGAGGGTCGTAGTTGAAGACCGTCCAGAACTTGGTCGCTTGATCGAGCAGATAAAGCGGGAGTGTCAGAACCAGCAGTAGTTTCTTCAGAGGCATGGTCATCAATCCCATTGGTCTTATAGGGCCTATGTGAGGGCGGCGCACACACTGTCGCAGCGACCGCAAATGCCGCTATCGTTCAGCGGCTCGTGCTTGCGGCAGCGTGGGCAGAGCGCATGATCGGTCATGCGGGCTTCGGCCTTCAGTTCGGTGCCAACCTCCGCTTTAAGGCCGGCGATGATAAACCACTCGGTGGCAAAGTCGCGATTGTTGAGGAGCTCCAGCAGGGCTGCATCACTCTCGGGAACCGTCAAGGTGACCTCGGCCTCGTTGTTGCGGCTGAAGACCTTGGCTTGGATCTGGCTCTCGATGGCGGTCTGGATCGCATGCTTGATTTCGAAGAGGCGCGCGGCCTTTTCACTCGCCTCACCGGGAGCAAAGGCCGGGTCTGCGACCGGGAAGTCCTGCTCGTGCACGCTACCCTCGGTGAAAGGCGCATGCTCCCAAGCCTCATCCGCGGTATAGGCGAGAATCGGCGCGAGCAGCTTGGTGATGCCGGTGAAAACCTTGTGCATCGCAGCCTGAGCAGCAAGGCGGCGCGCAGAATCAGCCGCATCACAATACATGCGGTCCTTGGTGGCATCGATGTAAACGGCACTCAGATCGTGGGTGCAGAAGTTGTTGATGGCGTTAAAAACCTTACGGAATTCATAGGTCTCGTAACCTTTGAGACATTCCCCGGTCACCACATGCAAGCGCTCGAGTATCCAGCGCTCCAGCAGCGTGTAGTCGAAGCTGGCAGAAGCGTCCGGCTTGAAGCCGTCGAGGTTGCCGATGAGAATGCGAAGGGTGTTACGCAAGCGACGATAGGGTTCAGTAACCTGCTTGAAGAGATCCTCACCGAAGGGCACTTCGTTCTGCCAATCCACCGAACTCACCCATAGGCGCACGATGTCCGCTCCATACTTGTTGTAGAAATGGGCGGCGTCAGTGGGCTTGCCTTTCTTCTTGTCGTCGCTTTTGGAAGTCTTCTTGCCGGTGTCCTTGTCGACCACAAAACCATGGGTCATCACCGTCTTGTAAGGAGCCACGCCCCGATAGGCGGTGCTGAGCATCAGGGAACTTTGGAACCAGCCACGGTGTTGATCGGTAGCCTCCAGGTAAAGATCACAGGGCGCGTGCAGCTCGGGATGCTTGTCGAGCACGGCGACGTGCGAGCAACCCGAGTCGATCCACACATCCAGGGTGTCGCGGCATTTCTTGGAGCCTTCGGGCAGGCCAAGACGCTTGGCAAGTTCGGCGTCACTGTGCTCGAACCAAAAGTTGGTGCCTTGCGTTTCCACCAAGTCGGCAACCTTGGAGGCGAGTTCGGCCGAAAGGATGGCCTGGCCGTCGGCATCGAAGAAGACCGGCAAAGGCACGCCCCAGGTGCGCTGGCGCGAGATGCACCAGTCGGGACGGCTTTCCACCGTGCCGTAGATGCGGTTGCGGCCCCAGTTGGGCAGCCACTCGACCTGATCGATTTGCTCCAGGGCTTGGCTACGCAGGCTGTCCAAGGAGATGAAAAACTGCTCAACCGCACGGAAGATGATGGGTGTTTTGGAGCGCCAGCAATGTGGGTAGCTGTGCTTGTAGGTCTCGCGACCGAGCAGGTGACCGCTCTCAGCGAGCATGTCAATCACCAGGTCGTTGGAGTCGAAGACATGCTTGCCGATGAGTGCGGGTACGCCGGCTTCGTCGGTAAACTTGCCGTCATCATCCACCGGCGAGAGCACGCCCAGGCCGTTTTGCTGACCAGCCGCGTAGTCGTCCGCACCGTGACCCGGGGCGGTGTGCACCACACCCGTACCGGTGTCGGTGGTCACGTAGTTGGCGAGGATGACTTTGGAAGTGCGTTCAAGGAAAGGATGCTGCGCTTCGAGGCCGTCGAGCTCGCGGCCTTTGATTTCGCCGTGGGTCTCGGTGAGCTTGAAGCCGGTCTTCTCTTCGAGTTGGCCAATGAGTTCGCGCACGACAATGAGCTCTTCGCTGCGGTCAGCGATCTCGTTGGTGAATGTGCCGTGGACGTAGGTGAACTCGGGATGGACCGCGAGGCCGAGGTTGGCGGGAAGCGTCCAGGGAGTGGTGGTCCAGATCGGGAGACTGGCCCGACCAGCGAGATCACCGCTGGTGAGCTCGAACTTCACGAAGATGGCCGGGCTCGTCTTGTCCATGTATTCGACCTCGGCTTCAGCCAGGGCGGTCTTGGCGCCGTAGGACCACTGCACCGGCTTCTTGCTCTGATAGACGCAATTCTTTTCCACCAACTTGGCGAAAACGCGAAGAATGTCAGCCTCATATCCGGGGTCCATGGTGAGGTAGGGATTGTCCCAGTCGCCGAAGACACCGAGGCGGCGAAACGAGCCGCGCTGGATGTCGATGTATTTGCGAGCGAACTCGGCCGAGCGGCGGCGGATCTCGGCGGGCTCAAGGCCGGCGGCCTCCCTGACCACCTTGAATTCGATTGGCAGACCGTGGCAGTCCCAGCCGGGGATGTAGGGCACCGTGTGACCCGCCATGGTTTTGGACTTCACCACCAGATCCTTGAGCAACTTGTTGAGGGCCGTCCCCATGTGGACGTCACCATTGGCGAATGGCGGGCCGTCGTGGAGGATGAATTCTGGTGCGCCCTGCTCGCGACGGCGGCCAATGATCCTATGATACAGGCCCTCGCTCTCCCAACGCTCGAGGCGCACGGGCTCGTTCTTCACCAGGTCCCCGCGCATCGGAAAGGTCGTTTGCGGCAGGCTCAGCGTATCTTTGTAATTGGGGGCGCTCATGGTCGGCGGGGCCGCGGACGCTATCAATGACGCGGGCGGGGGTCAATCACGGGAAAAACCAGTATTTTAAGGGGAAAGTGGACATCGCAGCGCCCTCATGCTGAGCTACGCCCATGTCACAGAAAATCGGACTGGTCGGAGTCGGACGCATGGGTGCCAACATGGCACGTCGCCTCAAGGATTGTGGGCACGAAGTCACCGTGGTGCAGGACATTCGTGCTGCCGCAGCAGAGCAATTGGCCGAGGAACTGGGCTGCATCGCAGCCTCCAGCCTGAGCGAGGTCACTGCCAATGCGGACATCATCTTCACCGTGGTCACCGATGACACCGCCATGCGTGAGGTCTTCACCACGGACAATCTGCTCAAAGACGCCTCCGGCAAGGTCTTCATCAACTGCGCCACCCTCAGCCCCGAACTGCAGCGGCAAGTCGACGCCGCTTGCCAAGGCGCTGGCGCCGATGCTCTGGAAGCCTGCATGGCCTCCAGCATTCCACAGGCCCGCAACGGCGAGCTCTACCTGATGGTCGGCGGTGAGGAATCGATTTTTAACGCCAACGAGGCCCTGCTAAAGGATCTCAGCGCCTCGCTGCGCTACATCGGCCCCATCGGCAAAGCAGCCCAAGTGAAGGCACTGGTCAACATGGTGATGAACATCAACACCGCCGCCCTCGCCGAGGGTCTTGGCCTGGGTGCGGCTCTCGGCCTCGACCTCGACATGCTCTGCGAAGTCTTCTCGCAAACGGGCGCCAACTCCCGCGTGCTCGAAACCGACTCCGCCGACATGAAGGAGCGCGACCACGACTGTTTCTTCTCCGCCGCCCACGCCGCCAAGGACAGCGGCATTGCCAATGCATTGGCCGCCGCCAATGGCATTGGGGTTCCTCTCTCCAGGGCTACCGAAGCCCAATACCGCAAACTGATGGAGCTGGGTCGTGGTGAACTCGACAAATCAGCGGTTGCAGAACTCACTTTTCCCGGACGCCTCGATGATTGAAAACGCCACTTTCAAAAACCGCCACGGCGAAGAGCTCGACACGAGCTACCATCCCAGCAGCCGCAAAGACCGGCTCATCATCCTCGGCCACGGCGTGACCGGCGACAAAGACCGCCCCCTCGTGGTCGCTGTCGCCGAGGGCCTCGCCTCCAAAGGTTGGCCCTGCCTGCGCATCTCCTTTGCTGGCAACGGCAATTCTGAGGGCGACTTCCGCGCCGCCACCATCTCCAAGGAGAGCGAGGATCTGCAGGATATAATGGACCAGCTGCCCAAAAATCTGCGCCTGGCCTACGCCGGCCATAGCATGGGCGGTGCGGTCGGCGTGCTCACGGCTGCGCGCGATCCCCGCATCGAAGTCGTCATCAATCTGGCCGGCATGATCCGCACCAAGGCCTTTTGTGAGCGCGAGTTCGGCATGGTCACCCCTGATGAGGGCGACATGTGGGATGAGAAAGGCTGCCCGCTCTCCCGGGCCTATGTCGAGGATCTCCACGGGATTCAGGACCTCTTCGAGCAAATCGGCGGACTTGCACAACCCTTGCTGCTCATTCACGGCACGGCCGACGATGTGGTGCTGCCTGATGATAGCATCGACGCCCATGCCAAGGCCCGGGAGCCCAAGAAGTTGGTCCTCATCGAGGGCGCCAAGCACAGTTTCGATGACAGCAGCTACGCCCAAGTGCTCGAGGCTGCCGATGATTGGCTTCAAGGCCACATCGCATGACGCTCGCTCTTTTGGACTTTGTTCCTCGCCACTCAGGGCCCAACTCAAGCGCGTCATGGACTTTCCCAGTTAATCTGCTATAACGACCAACCTCCGATGATTCCAAAAATCCCAACAACCATGCGAGGCAGCATCCTTCTGTGCTTGGTTGGATTTTTCAGCATTGCTTCAGCGGCCGTGATTCAGATCGAAGTGCTCGATGACACTTACATCCGCAGCGACTCTGGTGGCCCGGACTCGAAAAATGATGGCGATAGCGACAACGAGATCATCGTCGGCAGGAATGGCGCGGCGGGCGTTGCCTTGCTCAACGGGCTCGCCCGCTTCGACCTCTCCGATATCCTGGCACTCGGCCCTGCTGCAAACCTCCAAATCAACAGCGTCACCCTGACTGGCATCACCAGAGCCGGCGATACCGGCCAAGGCAGCAATGTAACTCTCACTCTCTATGAATACGGATTCGAATTCATCGAAGCGCATGCCACTTGGAATGACCCTGATGGCGATGGCGCCATCGGCACCGGCGATATCACCCCGGGTGGGACACTGGGAACTTTGCTCTCCAGTGTCCTTGTCGCAGACCCCATACCCAGCGGCCAGAGCATCATCTATGCTGACAGCCCTGCGTTCCGCTCCGCTGTTGCGGGTCAACTTGCCGGAGACGGCACCCTCAACCTCCTGCTCACCGGCACAGGAGACAATACCCAGAGCTTTGTTCGCTTTGATGATGAGGACCGCGCCAACCCCCTGCTTCTCGCCGTGGACGTCACTGTGATCCCCGAAATGGGATCCGTGACTCTGTTCGGGCTCAGTGCTTTGTTGCTGGCCGCGAAACGCAGCCGGGCATGAAGCACCTGCAGGGCTCTCAGTCCCCTGTCACTCCCAACTCGTGCAATTTGCCACTCACGGCCTTGGCCCAGATGGCGTAGGAATCAGCATTGAGATGAAGCAGGTCGGGCATGACCTCCTGACTCAAGTTGCCTTTTTCATCGAGAAACTCTTGGTTGATGTCCTGCCAGAACACGCGCTTGCCATCGGCCAAAGGCTTGATCAGGGCGTTGATCTCGGAGTTGCGTCGGCGCTTGGGATCATCGGGCGTCGCGCCTCGCGGAAAGATGGCAGTGAGTATCACCCTGGTGTCGGGCCATTTCCAGGCCAAGTCCTCAATGATCTTTTGGATGCCCATGGCGGTCTCCTTGGCGGGACGCAGGCCGTGGCCGGTGTTGTTGGTGCCGATCATCAAAACGGCCACCTCTGGATTGACCCGTTGCACATCGCCATTCTGCATGCGCCAAATCACATGCTCGGTGCGGTCACCCGAGTAACCCCAGTTGAGCGCGCCCAGCGCCTCGAAATGCTCTGCCCAATGCTCCCTGCCCTTGCCTTCCCAGCCTTGGGTAATCGAGTCGCCGATGAAGACCACCTTGGCCTGCCTGGCCTTGGAAGTGCCGGCCTCCTTGCGCTTCTGGTCCCAGCGCTGCTTCCACCACTTCTCATCCCAACGCTGCATGGGGTAGGTCGAAGAGCTTACATGATGTTGCTGGCGCAGTTGGGCGTAGAGCTCCTTCATTTGCTCCAGGGTGTCGGCATATGCGGGATCCTTTGCCACGCTCTCCATCTCCTGGGGGTCCTTCTCCAGATCGAAGAGCATCCATTCGTCAGGCCTGTTCTTGGCGCCGGGAAAGTGCATTAACTTATGGCGATTCGTGCGCACCCCGTCGTGCTTGGCCACGCGGTGGGTCCACTCGCCCGAATACATGTAGTAGATCGCATCGCGCCAGCCCTTGGGCGCCTCACCCTGATTCTTGAGCACGGGCACCATGCTGGTGCCCTGCATGTCTTCGGGAATGGGGGCGCCACAAATGTCGAGCAAGGTCGGCGCGTAGTCGATGTTCTGAATCATCGCCCGGCTGGTGCGAATGACATTCTCGCCCGGCTGGATCATACCGGGCCAGCGGATGATAAAGGGCATGGAGAGCGACTCCTCGAACATCCAACGCTTGTCATACCAGCCATGCTCGCCGAGATAGAAGCCTTGGTCAGATGAGTAAATGACGATGGTATTCTCTGCGAGGCCACTCTCATCGAGATGCTTGAGCAGGCGACCAACGTTCTCATCGAGCGCACGGATGGTGCGCAGGTAGTTCTTGATGTAGCGTTGGTATTTCCAGCGGGTGAGCTCTTCGTCACTCATGCCCGCCTTGAGCTTCTTGCGAAGCTCGTTGTTCTCGCCCACGTAGGCCTCATCGAAGGCCTTCTTCTGCTCTTCGTTCATGCGGCGATATTCACCGATAAAGCCCTTGTTACCACCGAAGAGAGGCGAGAAGCGAGGGTCCTCCTTGTCGCCGTGCAGGAACATGTCCTCACCCCAGGAGAAGTCCTTGGCGATGGCCATCTGCTGGTTCTTGAGGGCATCACTGCGGTTGGCGTAGTCGTCAAACAGGGTTTCGGGCTCGGGCATGGTGATGTCATCAAAGAGATTCATGTGGCGCACCGGTGGAAACCAGTGGCGATGCGGTGCCTTGTGCTGACTCATCAGCACAAAGGGCTTGGACTTGTCCTTGCGGCCTTCCAGCCAAGCGATGGACTTGTCCGTGATCAGGTCCGTGCAGTAGCCCTCGAAGCGTTTTTTGCTGCCATCCATTTGGATGAAGTCGGGATTGAAGTAGGCACCCTGCCCCGGCAGCACCTCCCAGTAATCGAAGCCCGTTGGATTGGAAATCAAGTGCCACTTGCCGATGATAGCCGTCTCATAACCGGCCTCTTGTAGCATCTTGGGAAAGGTTGGCTGCGCTCCATCGAAACGGCTAAAATTGTTGTCCATGAAACCGTTCTTGTGGCTGTGCTTGCCGGTCAGAATGGTCGCACGCGAGGGGCCGCAGATCGCATTGCCGCAGTAAGAGCGCTCGAAGAGCAGGCCTTCCTTGGCGATGCGGTCAATGTTAGGCGTGGGCGCCATCTTGGCGTAGCGGCTGCCATAGGAGGAAATGGCCTGAAGCGCGTGGTCGTCGGAGAAGATAAAGACGATATTGGGCTTGTCAGCGGCTGACAGAGAAGCCAGTCCAAGAGCCAGAGCGCAGAGAAGACGGATGGGTGCTTTCATGGTGATTAGAGAGTTTAGAGTGGCAAGGTGCGGGATCGCACGGGTTTTCTGCCGCTTTGTGGCAGTTCCCAGTTTTTTAGCTTTGGCCGAATGGCCGGGCTGCGCTCAATCGGATTGAAACGCTCAGGTAATCGGGGAGCACATCCAGCAAATAACGATGAACGAACGCGCGGCGCTCATTTGACGATCGAAAACCCCCGGCAGTTCTCGAGAAGTTGAATTTCCTGCACCACATGATTCTTTACCCCGCTGGCCACGGCGCTCTCCACGGCAATTTCGCAAATGAACTCCTCGATCTCTTCCTTCTCGCCCATGACCTCCATCTCGACCCGGCCATCAGGCAGGTTCTTGACCGTGCCAACCACATCGAAACCCTTGGCCAACTCGCGACAGGTATAGCGGAATCCCACCCCCTGAACACGACCTTCAAAATGCACCAAGCGGGCGATCATGAGTTTTACCGATTGTCTTCAGTGAAGGGGTTCTTCTCATACATGGTCGACTTGACGCCAAATCGCTTCTGGAAGGCATTGATCTGGTTCTCATCGGCCCACTTGAGGTTAATGATGATGGGCGCACTGCGGTTGCCGTTGCCGTCAATCAGGTAGCAAATACGCTGTACTGGCATCTCTCTGCCGGTCTTGGGATCCATGCGTTTGACGCGGGCATCGAACATGCGTTCCTCGACAAGTTGGCCATCCTGCTTGCGGTAGCCGTAAGCCACCTTGAAGAGAAGGTTCTGGTCGCCATCGTAAATCTTGCAGCTCAGGGGATTGCCGAGTTTGTCCATGCGGTAGATGGTGACCATGCTCATCACGCCGTTGGGGCTGTATTTCTTCTTGGTCAGCACGGTGTTGTCTGGCGTGCGGGTGAAGCGAGTTCGGGAACCGTCGGCATGGCGAATCACACGCACATTGGGGCCATCCACCTCATCAAGGCCGGCATCGGCGGCCCAGGCCCCGCCATAGTTCAGAGCGCAAAGCAGGAGAACGCTTTTCCAGGTTGCCAGCGGATGCATGGGGGGCAAAGTAGGATCATCAAAGGGCCGCTGCAAGCCGGCATTCCCAAGTCAATCCCTCCACCGCCCCCCTGCCACGTGATCTGGAAGTCCCGACAACGCCAACTCGAGCTGGATGGAGAAGCCCGTATCATGGGTATTCTGAACGTCACTCCCGACTCCTTTTCGGATGGTGGCCGCTTTACCGCCGTGGATTCAGCCATGAAGCAGGCACGCCACATGATTGCCCAGGGAGCGACCATCATCGACGTCGGCGGCGAATCGACACGTCCCGGTGCCGAGGCAGTGAGCGCCAGCGAAGAAATGAAGCGCACCCGACCCGTCGTGGAAGCCCTGCGTGGCGAATGGGACGGCTGGATCTCCATTGACACCACCAAGGCCAGCGTTGCGCAGGCCGCGCTCGATGCGGGGGCGGACATCGTCAACGACATCAGCGGTCTTCGGGATCCGGACATGATTGCCGTCTGCGCCCAAGCCAACTGCGCGGTCTGCGTCATGCACATGCAGGGAAGCCCGCGCACCATGCAAAAGAACCCGACTTACCGAGACGTGGTGATTGAAGTGCGTGCTTTCTTTGAGGAGCGTCTGGGCACTCTCAGCAACCAAGGCATTGCTGCGGATTGCCTCTGCTTTGATCCCGGCATCGGCTTTGGCAAACGCTTGGAACACAATTTGGCGCTGTTGCGAGCCCTCAAGGATCTGTCCCCCGCTTGCAGGCCCTTGCTGCTGGGCATATCGCGAAAATCCTTCATAGGCATGTTGCTGGGTGACTCAGACATGGAGTTGCGCGACTGGCCCACGGTCGCCCTCACTGCCCACACCCGGCAGCAAGGTGTAATGCTGCACCGCGTGCATGAGGTGGAGCCAAACCTTCAGGCACTGCGGATGGTGGAAGCCGTTTCGGCTCCTGGCCGCGCGTCCAATTAAAAGTTTCCTGATCAACCCTGCATGGGCTTGCTCATGGCAGTCGGCACAGCCGCTGACTCAGAACCAGACCGAAAATACATGCAGGTTTGTGTGGCTTTTCCGTGATGGCTTCTAGGGGCGCACCTTGGTCGCCCCTCTGTTAGACGACACCGCAATGCGGTATCTGATAATGGCATCCACCACCCCTTGAGCAAGTGCGTCCTGATAGATTGGCGTGTCGATTAAACGCGCCTCTTCCGGGTTACTCATGAAGCCTCCCTCCAGCAGGATGGCGGGATGCCGCACGCCGCTTAGCACGTTGAATCGCGCCCGCTTGATGCCACGATCCACCGTGTTTGCGGAAAGGCGGCGCAGGATGCAGCCGTGGACCGAAGTCGCCAATGCGATGTTGGCGGAATCCTGGTAATTGCCTTGAAGCTCCATGGCATCGGAGGGCTTCAGGCTCTCCCCATAATGAGCCACGCCCACGGGAGACAGGGTGAAGGTTTCAATCCCACTAGCCTGCGCGCGGGCGCCTGAGTTGAAGTGAATGCTGATGAAAATGGCGGCCTCCTTGACTGCGTTGGCAATCTCGACTCGCTGGTTGAGGTCGAGGAATTCATCGCGGTCGCGGGTCATGATCACGCGGTAACCCAAGGCCTCGAGCTTCATCCTGAGGCGACGTGCTAGCGCCAGGTTGTAGGCCTTCTCCGCGCCAAGCTTGTTGGCAGATCCTGAGTCCTTGCCTCCATGACCGGGATCGAGAATGACCGTCCGGAATTCGTTGGCATTCTTGATATGCTGGGGCCGGAGCACTGGATCGATGAGCTTGGCCAAATCCATGAGCGACACCAGCGCCAGACCGTCCTTCTCAAGAACCGGATGACTGAACACGAATTTCACCCCATTCATCATGCAAACCTGCTCTCCAACTGTCATGGTGATCAGCCATTTCCTGCTCTTAAGGATGACTTTTTTGCCTTCTCGACGGTGATCGATAGGACCAAATTCGGGCGCATAGAAGCGCTTCAGGCTACGGGTGGTCACATAGTCGCGACCATCCACCTTGGTGTCCTCCCAGACATTCTCCCGAGCTTGGGCGGATAGCCCCCCCACGGATAAGAGCATCAAGCCAAGCACACGCAAAGCGAGCCTGCGAGATGCGAATGGAGAGACGGGCATGGCGGAAAGCGAATCGTTGGAAATCTGCCACCCTTCAGCGGCGCTTACAAATTGAATCATACAAACTAAACCGGCTTAGCCCTGTGAACCAAATGCATTCCTTACCTCCTCGGCAATGATGGCCATGCCGTCACGCACGGTGTTTTCATCCATGGCATATGAGACGCGAATGCATTCATCGCGATGCGGCCAGTCGCCAAGGCCTTCGCCAAAGAAGAAGTATTCACCGGGGATCACGAGCACACCTTGCTCCTTCAGGCGCTGATAGAGCTCCTTGGATGAAATCGGCAGGCCGGGAAACCAGAACCAGAGGAAAAGAGCGCCTTCGCTACGGTGCATGCGCCACTCGAAGTTCTCACCAAAGGCCCCGGTGGCGGCTTCTCGGGCCAACTTGCACTTGGCTTCGTAGTAGGGCTTCACCAGATCGGTGGACATGGAGAGCACCTCACCCGATTCGATGAGGGGCGTCAGGATCTGTTGGCCGGTGCTCGGGTTGGCCAAACCGATGATGGCGCTCATCGAGCGCACCGCGCGGATGATTTCAGGAGGGCCAATCACGATGCCGGTGCGCGTGCCGGGCAGTCCCAACTTGGAAAGCGAGTAGGTCAGGATGACGTGCGGCTCCCAGAAAGGCTTGGCATCGGTGAAGATGATGCCCGGGAAAGGCGCACCATAGGCGTTATCGAGGATCAGAGGGATATTGTTGGCCTTCGCCAGCGCAGAGAGTTTGGCGGTCTCGTTGTCGGTCAGCACGTTGCCCGTGGGGTTGGTCGGACGCGAGGCGCAGATGGCGGCGACCTCATCGGTCACCTCGAGCGCATCGAAGTCAACGCGATACTTGTATTCGTGCGGACCGGTTTCTTCGATCACCGGCCGCACCGCTTCGAAAACGCAGCCGTCCACGCCTTGGTTGGCGTAGCCGATATACTCGGGAGCCAACGGCAGCAGAATCTTGCGGCGCTTGCCTTCCCCCATGTCACCTGCAAGCAAGTTGAAGAGCATGAAGAAGGCGGTTTGACCACCGGCGGTGACAGCGATGTTGTCGGCACTGATGTCCCAGCCGAAGTGATCCTGAAAAAGCTTGGCGAGGGCGGCAAGAAAGCGGGCATTGCCCTGTGGGGGATCGTAGGAGGTCAGGGCTCGCTCGAGGCCCCCGGATTCCTCGATCAGTTCCTCGAGACGCTTCTGCCAGATGGCATCAACCTCCGGAATCCTTGCAGGCTGGCCGCCTCCGAGCATTTTGATGTTCTCGTCGGCGCTGGCCAGAGCATTGCCGAGATCGTCCATCAACTCCTCAATGCCGCTGCCACAGCCCAAATGGCTGCCGAATTCAGAAAAATCATATGACATGGTCGAATTCGTGTGTTCTATATGCGACGAACTGCGGCCACAACCCCAGAAAGCCGCGTTCTTTCCACCTCCAACATACCCATATCATGTCCATTCAAGTCGGCGACAAAGCCCCTGATTTCTCCCTCGTTACCCTCACCGCAGACGGCCCGCAGGTCGTGACGCTCAGCAAGATCACCGGTGAATCCAATCTCCTGCTGCTCTTCGTGCCCATGGCTTTCACTGGCGTCTGCACCACCGAGCTCTGCGACGTCTCCAATGGCATCTCCGAATACGAGAATCTCGGCGCCAAGGTCTATGGCATCTCCGGCGACAACCCCTTCGCTCAGAGCGAGTGGGCCAAGAAGGAAGGCATTACCATTCCTCTGCTCTCCGACTACGAACACGAAGCCGCCAAGGCCTACGGTTGCGACTACGACCAGTTCCTCCCCGCCAAGAACCTGATCATGGGTGGCGTGCCCAAGCGCTCCGCCTTCGTCATCGACAAGGCCGGCGTGGTGCAATTCGCCCAGGTCAACGACAGCCCCGGCGACTTGCCCGACTTCGACGCCATCAAGGCCTGCCTCCAAGGCCTGTAAATCAAGTCCACCATTCAAACGCAAAAAGCCGCAGGTCACCCTGCGGCTTTTTTGTGATTGGATTTGGTTAAAGCGTGCCCGCCAAGGCCACCACGGTTTCCTGTTTAGAGACGACCACGCCACCCGGTTGCTCTAGAGTGATCACAAAGGCCTTGGGATCATTGACGGCGAGTGCACTGCGGATGGGAACGATGGCTAGTTCGTTGGCCATGTGGCTCTTGTGGGTGTAGCCGATGTAGAGTTTGCCGTCATGCTCGACGGCATAGGGGTAACTGAAGTCGGCGTTTAGTGCGGAGACGCCGGGCGTCTGGTCGGAGATAGAGGTACGTACGAGGAA
>JAURCU010000119.1 GCA_030828305.1 Luteolibacter sp. | reverse complement strand
TGCGATATAATTTGTCGAGATGTGGACTCAGTCAAGTTTCCAAAATAGGAAAAAAAATGCACAAAAAAAAACCGGAACCCAAGCGGGCTCCGGTCTGATAGATTGAAGAGTATCTTGAAGAAAGATCAGACTCCTCCACCTGTACCGGTGTCGGGGTGAACCACCGTGGGACTGGTGATGTTACTGTCATCCCAAACAGTACCAGAACCTGTAGCGAAGAGATTTTTACCCTTCACGGAGATTACACCCTCTTCGTTGATACCGGGGTCTGTGACACTCATGTCAACACGTAGCACCACAGAACGCTTGTTGTAAACATTTCGGTTGTAGGTGTCGTCAGCCTCAAAACTGCTGGGGGCTACAATCAGTGGCACCGCGGAGTTCACGGAGCTATTGAGCGCGGTTCCCGATGAGCGCATGACATAGCTGAAACCAACTTCACCAGCCTCAAGGATATTGCCGGAAGTCTTGTCATTGTCTGGCTCAACGGTGAAGTCAGTCTTGCAGTAGAACGGGGCTTCCTGGTCAACGTAACCACCTGCGATCAGTTGGCTAAAGTATGCGTTGGCATCACTACCCTGTTTGGTGACAGCATCTTGGTCGAGATCATCAACGGTGTTGTCATCCGGATAACGGCCGAAGTCGTTCTCGAAGTTAAACAGGGCGTAACCTACCTGCTTGGCATTCTGGACCGCTTTGGCGTGGTCCCCTCTCTTCTTCTGGGCAAGTAGCACCGGAGTGGCGACACCAGCCAGAGTGACGATGATGGCAATCACCACGAGAAGTTCCACCAAGGTGAAACCAGTGGCCATGCGAGTATTCGATTTCATGGTATTAGCTTTGTTGTTCGTTTTTATGTTTGAACGAGGCATATGAGAAACCCCCGTTATGAATGGCCAAATCAATGAAATGGTCCGATCAATATAATAGGCCCGAACAGAGTCCAAACAAGCAGTAAATGAGCGAAACACGCCATTGCTTATAAGCTTGAGCAGATTAACACAGATGAATCAAATCTCACTGGATTGGTTTAAAGTGCGCTAAATCACGCGTTTGATGGCCTTGCGAAAGGGCGCAGCCATCGCAAGCTCGGCTATTTGCCCTTCCTCCACCCACTCATCTCCACTCTTTGGCGTGGCAATCGGGTGATCCACCGGCACCTGATAAACCCTTAGAGTCACCCGATAGCGGGTGATGCCATATTTCAGTTCAGTCAACAGCTCCAGGCCCGTCACCGCAGAGGAATCGCGTATTGGCAGCTTCCACAAACCGGTGCGTTGGCTCCCCTGCTCCTGATGCATCAGGATTTGGGCACGATCATTACAGACCCAGATTGCATGCTCTGCCAACGCAGTGGTTGTGAGACATGTTTTCTTGATCGGCAGGAGCTCTGGAGCGCTTGTGGCACAAAAATCAGACACCGGACAAGCATGACAATCCGGATGCTTTGGGCGACAAAGACGCTGACCAAGCTCCATCAAGGCGGCGTGATAGCTGCGCGGGTTCTGTTCATCTGCAAGCACTTTGGCCCATGACCAGATCTTTTTTTGACCTGCAGACGAGTCCACCTCTTCATGAAAATCCATCAAGCGCGAGAGCACACGTGAGACATTGCCGTCAACCAACACGGCTGGCTTTCCAAATGCAAAGGCGCGAAGAGCGCCCGCCGTGTAGGGCCCTATACCCGGAAGATCCAGCAAGGCATCGAGATCCTCTGGAAGGTTGCCATTGGATGTGGCCAACACCGCGCGGGCGGTATCGCGTAGCATGCGAGCGCGGCGATAATAACCCAAACCCTCCCAAGCTTTGAGAAGAGCGGCATCATCCGCTTCTGACAGCGCCCGGATATCGGGGAAGGCTTCGAGAAATCTCAGATAATAACCTTTTCTCAGAACTGTCGAGATCTGGGTTTGCTGGAGCATAATCTCGGAAACCAGCACTGCGTAGGGATCGTGCGTGCGCCGCCATGGGTAGTCGCGAGCCCCAGTCTCAAACCACTCCACAAGACGGCTGCGAAATACCCCGCGCGAGGCGGGCAGCTGTCTGGTCTGGCGGGGTTTGAGCACGACCAAGACTTTTCCTGTATGACCATAGATTCGCAAGTCATTACGGCTTGATCACTTGCCCCGAAAGCCTAAGTCTTATCTCCAGATGTCCTACGCCGTTCAACACACGCTCGCCGACTCCGCCACACTTGAGGGCACCTCCTTGCATACCGGGGAAAAGGTTAGCCTCACGATCAAACCCGCCCCTGAGGATCACGGCTTCAAATTTCGGCGCGTGGATCTGGATGATCAACCCTTTATCCAAGCCGATGTTGACAAGGTACAAACCGTCGAGCGTGCCACCACCCTGGCCGAAGGCTCGGTCAAAGTGCACACCGTTGAGCACGTGCTCTCCGCACTCACAGGCATGGGAGTAGACAATGCGCTCATCGAAATGGATGCCAACGAGCCACCAATCGGCGACGGCTCGGCCCGCCCCTTCGTGGAACTCATCAAGAAAGTCGGCATTGCTCCACAGAACAAACCCCGCCGGGTCTGGGAAATCCGGGAGCCGATCTACTTAGAAACGGGGGATGGCACCCACATCACCATCCTCCCCTCACGCACTCTGAAGGTATCGATAACCAACGTCGGGCCTGAAGGCCGTTTCACCCAATACTTCTCATGCGAGGTCACCCCGGAGCTCTACGAGAAGGAAATCGCTCCCGCCCGCACTTTTGTCTACTACGAGGACGTCAAACCACTCCTCGATAAGGGCCTGATCAAGGGTGGATCACTCGAGAGCGCCGTGGTCATTCGTGGTAATGAAATCATGTCCAAAGAGCCCGTGCGCTTTCCCAATGAATTCGCCCGTCATAAGGCGCTCGACATCATAGGCGACCTAATGCTTGCCGGTATGAAGTTCACCGGCCACGTCATTGCGGTTAAACCCGGTCACGGATCCAACACCCAAATGGCCGCCAAGATGAAGGAGGAATACAATCGCATGCGAGCGATGATTCCCCCGCCCGTCATGCTGCCCGAAGGCGAAGGTGTCCTCGATATCAACGAGGTCCAAAGCATCCTTCCTCACCGCTACCCATTCCTAATGGTAGACCGCATCGTGGATCTCAACAGCGAGTCCAAGTGCACTGGCATGAAGAATGTGACTGCCAACGAGCCCTTTTTCCCCGGTCATTTCCCAGGCCACCCGATCATGCCCGGTGTCCTCCAACTCGAAGCCATGGCCCAAGTATCTTCGGTCTTAATGCTGCGCAAGCCAGAGAATCAGGGCAAGATCGGCTACTTCATGAGTGCCAACAATGTCAAATGGCGCCGCCCGGTGCTTCCCGGCGACACACTCATCATTGAGACAGAGATCCTCAAGATGCGTGGCTCCATAGGACAGACCAGCTGCCGTTGCCTGGTCAACGGCGAGATCGTCTCCGAGGCCGAACTCAAGTTTGCACTGGTGGATCGGTAGGCGGTTTCGCCGCCTACAGCTCCAACTGCGGACGCTCCGGCTTGGGCCAATCCACGTGGAAGAACTTGCCGCGCGGCTGATCGAGACGCTCGTATGTGTGTGCACCGAAGTAATCACGCTGCCCCTGAAGCAGGTTGGCAGGCAGACGCTCCGAGCGATAGCTGTCGTAGTAGGTCAGGGCACTGCCGATACAGGGAGCGGGCACGCCGTTGATGGCGGCGGTGGCAACCACCTTGCGCCATTGGGCCTGCAACTTGTCGACCTCGCCCTTGAAGTAGGGGTCGATGAGCAGGTTGGCGAGTTTGCCATCCTTCTCGAAGGCCTCGGTGATCTTCTGCAGGAAGATGGCGCGAATGATGCAGCCACCGCGAAAGATCTGGGCGATGCTGCCAAAGTCCAGCTGCCAGCCGTATTCGTTCTGGGCCTCACGCATCAGTTGGAAACCTTGGGCGTAGGAACAGATCTTGGAGCAGTAGAGAGCAGCATGAATGGCCTCGATGAGCTCTTCCTTGTCACCCTCGTAGGCGGCTTCGGGCCCG
>JAURCU010000118.1 GCA_030828305.1 Luteolibacter sp. | reverse complement strand
GTGGAGCTGAGCCGTCATCCAAACAACTGAGCCCCTGGCTACTTGAGAGAATAATGAAATGACCAAGCCGCATTTGTGGCTGGCGCAGCCAGTTGAAGAATTCATGTCCCCATAACCCTGCAGGTCATGGGGACATGATGGATGCGTTAAATTGAACAGGTTACAACTGAATGCTGAATGATTCAGTTTGGCTTGGGGCTAAGGGAGCCGGGCTTGGGAACATTTGGTTGAATCATCTTGAGTTTGGGATTGCTCGGCTTTGGTGTTGGTGTCCGGGGCGGAGTGGGCTTAAGCGGTGAGGTTGGCTTGAGACCGGGGAATGTGGGCTTGGGCTTGGCAACTTCCTTGGCCGGAAGATTGGGTGCGGGTAGTTGAAATATGGGCGGCTTGGTTCTTTTTATGCCATCAGGCATGCCAACGCTCGAACCGGGGTTGGCCGGAGGCTGTGCTGGTGCAGTTGGCTGATTGTTGGATCTGGGGGGCGCCTCAATATAGACTGGGTAACAGGAAGCAAAAGCCAAGGAGGTGAGCCCTACAATTGTTGCAGTGGATATTTTTTTGTTCATGACGATCAGAAATTAATGATCCCAAAATGAAATGAAAAGCCATACGTGGGGAAATATTTCCTCCCTCATCTTGAATAAATGCTGGGAATTTTCCGTTTCACCATCAGGTAGAATAACCCCAGGAGCACGCTATATGAAAATGGACAAGCTCTCTATTCTCCAAACTTGATTTGCGTTACCTTTTGTGTTAAGTCGATGATGTTTGATTATGCTTCGGATTTGTCATGTGGCCTGATCAAGTTAACTGTATTGCATGTGATATGTTATGTGTGCCGAGCCCCTGTCCGTATTCAAGCCAATCCTCTGCTTGCTGTGTTGCGCGATGTCATTGATGGCGGCAAATGCCCAAAAAATTACAGATGGGTCGCGTTCCACGAGCGGTTACATAGAAAATGATGGCACCATCAAAAATAGCAGTTCGTCCACCGTTGGCTACATCAAGCCCGACGGCACGATCCAGAACGCCAGCAGAAGTATCATCGGATACATCAAAAGCGATGGAGTCATACAAAATTCGAGTCGCTCCACGGTCGGTTATGTGAAATCTGATGGAACAATCCAGAACTCCAGTAGAAGCACGATTGGATATGTGAAGCCAGATGGCACCGTGCAGAACAGTTCCAGAAGCACCATCGGCCACGCCAAGGGAGTGAAAAAAGAATGGGCTGCTATGGTTTATTTCTTTTTTGATTTTTGATTCTCACAGCCCTGAGAGCTTTTATCTTCTGCGCTGCAAGGCTCAAGCTGGCAACCATGAGTATTTGCATCATGAATTGAAGCGCGAATGCCTCATGCCGGCATTGCGCGAGCTCTTTCCTATCTGATCATGTGCTGTGATAAGCCCCATGCCCCCGGGGTTTTTGCCCTGCATCTGCCTACCATCATTTCGCCAATCAGGGATTGCCATTCCGCCTTGCCACCTCGTTTGGGAATCCTCAGGATTCGCCTCCCATGGTTAAAACGACTTCAATTCTTGCAGGCAAACTACACGAATATCCACAACTGGATGTCATTGATGGAGCGTCGGATGCGATCCTCGATGAAGTCCTTAACCACAACGACGGTGTGCTGCAGTTGCTGCACCGTTATGCCGGGCGCACCTTCTGTTCGCCGGGCAGAAGACTTCGCCTCGATGCAAAGTCCTACTACCCGGACTACATGGATGGCACGGGCCTCGATGAAGTCTGGATGTGTTGCACGGTACCCATCGTGACGGGCGTGATCGACACCCGCACCGGCAAGGCGCCCTTCCGTGAAGGGGAAGCCCACGTCCTCACGCCGGGTGGACAGGTCATTTCGCTTCAGGATCTGATCACGACCAATCCTGAGGCCATCATGGGCGAGAAGATCACCGCCATGGCCGAGGAACTCTGCGGGCAGGTCACCTGGCCAATCGTCTCCAAGAAGTTCGACAACCTGAATCCCATCCCTCACCACCTGCACTGGGCCAAATGGGAGGTCTACGACATCAATTCTTACGACAACCCAGGTGTGAATCCCTCTCATTACCACACCACGGCGATGGGTCTCTATCCCTTCGTGACCAAGGATGATTTTCTTGCCTGCATGAAGCGTTGGGGAGAGGGCGACTACAATGGAGTGCGCCATCTGTCGCCCCACACCATGATGCACATCGACAACGGCTTCGTGATGCCCAACGGCGTGCTGCACTCTCCCACCGATCTGTGCACCCACGAATTGCACGTGACCATGGACGAGCACTTCCTCGCCGAGGATCGCACGTTGGACGGCCGCATCGGCGCCGCCGATGCCTTCTATGCCTGCCGCGAGCAGGACTATCCCAAGGACAAGCACGAGGACTGGGAGTTCTTGGTCGATACCTTTGACTTCGAAGCCAACCAGGATCCCGATTTCGTGAAGAAGAATTCGCGCCCGGCCATCACCGCCAATGAATTTACCGGTGAAGGGGTGGACGCCAAGTGGATCGTCTATGGTGATTTTCTCGGTGATCAGAAGGCTTCGATTCTGCGCCTCATTCTTTCGCCCGGTGCCAAGACCCGGTTCTGCCCGGAGAGCCCCACGCTGTTTCACACCAATGGTGGTAGCGGTCGAGTCGGCAAACTGGCTGTGAACTACCATCAGGACATGAAACTCGGTGAGTTGTATCCTGAGATCGGCTTCATCACACAGAACGCTCTGGACCGTGGCGGCGTGGAAATTGAGAACACCGGCAGCGAGTCGCTGGTCTTGACCTTCGACTTCCCGCAAAACGCGCACTCCAAAACGCCCGGCGTTTGAGCCGTTTGGAACCGGGGACCATGAGCACGTCGATCGGCACCCCTCTCTCGAACACGGCCACCCGCGTCCTGCTGTTGGGGTCGGGTGAACTGGGCAAGGAAGTCGTCATCGAGTTGCAGCGATACGGTGTGGAGGTGATTGCCGTGGATGCCTATGAAAACGCTCCGGCAATGCAGGTGGCGGATCGGTCGCATGTCATCTCCATGCTAGACGGAGGGAAGTTGCGTGCGGTCATCCAGAAGGAGCAGCCGCATTACGTGGTGCCCGAGGTTGAGGCCATTGCCACGGATGTGCTGGTGGATTTGGAAGCAGAGGGCGCGCTGACGGTCATTCCCACCGCGCGTGCCGCTCACCTCACCATGAATCGCGAGGGGATCAGGCGACTGGCCGCGGAGGAGCTGGGGCTGAAGACCTCGCCCTACCGCTTTGCGCAGACCGAAGAGCAATACCGCGCCGCGATAGAGGCCATCGGTTTGCCCTGTGTGGTAAAGCCTATCATGTCCTCGTCTGGAAAAGGCCAAAGCACGGTAAAGACCGAGGCTGAAATCGCCCAGGCTTGGCAATACGCGCAGGAAGGTGGGCGGGCAGGAGCGGGGAAAGTGATCGTCGAAGGTTTTGTGGATTTCGACTACGAGATCACCCAACTGACCGTTCGCCACGTCGGTGGCACGAGCTTCCTTGATCCTGTCGGCCACATTCAGGTCGATGGGGACTACCGCGAGTCATGGCAGCCACAGCCAATGTCGGAGGCGGCACTGGCAGCTGCGCGCGACTGCGCAAAAAAAATTACCGGTGCCCTTGGTGGTCGCGGTGTCTTCGGGGTTGAGCTCTTCATCAAGGGTGATGAGGTCATCTTTTCGGAAGTTTCGCCACGGCCGCATGATACCGGCATGGTGACCATGATTTCCCAGGATCTGTCGCAGTTCGCGCTGCATGCACGCGCAGTGCTCGGGCTGCCCATCCCCAACATCCTGCAGCATGGGCCGAGTGCCTCAGCGGTCATCCTCGTCGAGGGTACGAGCGATAGGGTTGTTTTCGGCAATCTCGGTGAGGCTCTTGCCGGGCCCGACACCCAGATCCGCTTGTTCGGAAAACCAGCTGTGGCGGGCCGCAGGCGCATGGGCGTGGCCATCGCGCGCGCAGCCAGCATTGGGGAGGCTCGCGAGAAGGCGCGTCAAGTTGCGGCGGCCGTGCAGATCTCTCTTTGATGACCGTAAAGCCGGATTGGCTCGATGATCT
>JAURCU010000117.1 GCA_030828305.1 Luteolibacter sp. | reverse complement strand
GTCTTCCTCAAGGTGGATGCGGTTGAGGCGCACCTTTTTTCCGGGATTGGCGATTTTCTTGCGGTGATCGGTCGGATAGCAATGCTCGTAGAGCGGAACCTCGCCACCGATACAGAGGGGAAGATCCATCTGGGTGGTCTGGTAGTTCTTTGGCATGTCCGGGTAGAAGTAGTTCTTGCGGTCCCACTTGGAGATTTCAGGAGAGTCGCAGTCGATCATTAGACCGGCTAGGAGAGTCTTTTCAATCGCCTCCTGGTTGAGCACCGGCAGTGCACCGGGTAGGCCCAGGCAGACGGGGCAGGTGTGTGTGTTGGGTTCATCGCCGAAGGAAGTCTCGCAGGCGCAGAACATTTTGCTATTGGTCTTGAGCTGGCAGTGGACTTCGAGGCCGATGGTGACGAGGTAGGACATGCTTGGGTGGGTGAGAAGCCCGGCGGGATTGTGCTGGAAGTTTTGTGTCAGAGGGATTGAAACCGCGGAGATACAAGGGCTGCCAGGGAAGCAAAGTTGAGTTTGGGTTCAATCCTTGAGTTCGCTCAGGAGTTTTTTGACTTCTGGTTTGTTGAGGGCTTCGGTAAGGGCTGGGTGGCGCAAAAGAGTGCCAAATTTCCGCTCGCGGGCAAGCCTCTCGAGTTCGGCGTCCTCCACGATGACGGCGCGTGGGATGACCTTGCCAGTTTCGGGGTCCAGGGCAGGCGGGAGTCCGGATTCCTTCTGCTTGCGGGTAATCCAGTTGGCTAAGGCGAGGCGGGACTGCTCAGCGTAGGGGTCGATGACCTCAAGCAGGTGCTTGGGCATGATTTTCTCGATACTGTCCTTGAGTTCTTGTGCGTATGTTTGATCGGGATTGGCCTCGGGCTCGGCCTGCTGGCGAAGGTCGTGGATCGAGGCGGTGTGATGGATGACGGCAGCGGCAATCATCAGGACCATGGAGGTGGGTACCAAAGCGAAAGCAAGCAGCGAGAGCAGGCGCATTTTGGAGAGCCCGCGTCTGTCCTTCATCGACTCCCTCTTCTCTGAGCCAAAAGGATTGGCCACCCATTTGAGTGCGATACGAATGAGGATGAAACTGCCGACAAAGACGATGATGGGTAGTCCGGTGGTGATGAAGCCCACCGACTTGTTGAACATGGCAATCGAAATCTCAGGAGACTTGATCCAGGTCATGTATCCGACAAAAACACTCGCCGCCAACATGAGCGTGCCGACCATCAACTTGCAGACACCACGCAGCAATACGTAGGTCAGGCAGATACCAAAGATCAGCACGGCAGCCGTTCCAATGCTGATATTAGGTAACGTGGCTGCCAAACAATGGAGTATTGAATATTGAGAATTCAGAATTGGGTGCACGATATCACCAAGTGGCTGTGTCAGGCTCAGGTATGGTTCGCTTGCCAATATCCAATCATTCATTATCAATATAGGATCGTCAGTGGGCGATCGCCCTCTGACGCAGCAAGTGGTCGGTTAAAACCAGTTTGGCCATGGCCTCGACGATAGGCACGGCGCGCGGCAGCACGCAGGCGTCGTGGCGGCCCTTACCAGCGAGTTCGGTGTTATTGCCATCACTGCTGACGGTCTCCTGGGAGGTCATGATGGTGGCGGTTGGTTTGAATGCGATGCGCAAGATGATGTGCTCACCGTTGCTGATGCCGCCCTGCACGCCACCGGAGTTGTTGGTGGTGGTGCGAACCTTGTCGTCCTCCATGCGGTAGGCGTCGTTGTGTTCGCGGCCGGTGAGTTGAGTGCCGGCAAAACCCGAGCCGATCTCGAAACCCTTGGTCGCGGGAATGGATAGCATGGCCTTGGCGAGGTCGGCTTCCAACTTGTCGAAGATGGGTTCACCGAGTCCGACGGGGCAGCCCCGCACCACGCATTCAATGATCCCGCCGACGGAGTTGCCATCGGCGCGGGTGGCCTTGATGTGTTCGACCATTTTTTCGGCCATGATCGGGTCGCCGGTACGCACGGGATTGGATTCGATGGTGGTCGAGTCAATGGTGGCGGCGTCGACTTCCGCCTCGAGGTGTTGAATGGATTTTACCCAAGCGAGCACTTCCACGCCGGGACTGAGGGTATCGAGGACTTTCTGCGCGACCGCAGCCGCGGCAACGCGGCCGATGGTCTCGCGGGCGGAGGCGCGGCCACCACCTGAAAGCGCACGCACGCCGAACTTGGCGTCGTAGGTATAGTCGGCGTGACTGGGGCGATACTTGGTGGCCATCTCGTCGTAGGAGCCCGGACGCTGGTCCTTGTTGCGCACCATGATGGCGATGGGGGTGCCAAGGGTTTGGTCGTCCTGAAGGCCGGAGAGGATTTCAGCTTCGTCGGCTTCGTTGCGTGGGGTGACGATGTCGGATTGGCCGGGCCGGCGGCGGTCAAGCTCCTTCTGGATGTCATCCAGACTCACGGGAATGCGGGGCGGACAGCCGTCGATGATCACACCCACCCCACCTCCGTGCGATTCGCCGAAGGTGTGGATGCGGAAGGTCTGCCCGAAGGTGGATGACATGGTGCAAAGCCTAGCGATTGCGTGGCATTGGGCAAGCGGGGAAGCATTCTCGCTTTGAATTTGGCCAAAGAAGCGTATCCAAAGTCATGCGCTTGCGCCTACCACAGCGAGAAATCGAGTTTCCCCGGCGGCCTCTGATCATGGGAATTGTCAATGTGAACGACGACTCCTTCTCGGGCGACGGGAGTTTGGACTTCAGTGAGGCCTCGCAGCAGGCCAGAGCTCAAATCGAAGCGGGAGCGGACTTGATTGATGTGGGAGCAGAGAGTGCCCGTACCAATCGCGAGGCGATTTCCGTGGAGGAAGAGCTGCGTCGCTTTCGGGGCTTTCTCGAGTGCTGGCCGAGGGTTTTTGCAGATACCAAACCGCGCGACGAAGAGCAATGCTGGCCACCCATTCTCTCCGCCAACACCTGGCGACCCGAGGTGGTCGAGCAACTCCTGCCAGGCAGCCCGATCGAACTGCTTAATGACATGAGTGCCTTGCCAGACGATCGCAATGCGAAGTCTTGTGCCGAGCACGGTGCGGCCCTGCTCATCATGCACAGTGTGGGCGAGCCCAAGGTGGCCCACAATTATCAGCAGTGGCATGACGTGATGGACTCGATGAAGAGCTTCTTCGAAGAGAAGATCGCCATGACCAAGGCGGCTGGATTGGATGAAAGTCGTATCGTCCTTGATCCCGGCATCGAGTTTGCCAAGCAGCACGATGACAACCTCATCGTCTACCGTGATTTGGCCCAGTTGCAGGACTTTGGCCTGCCGGTGCTGCTGCCCGTCTCACGAAAGACGGTGATTGGCGAAGTGCTCGGCATCGAAGATCCCAGGCAGCGCGACGCTGGAACCGTGGCCTGCATGGCGGCGGCGATGGAGCGCGGGGCTCAGATCTTTCGCGTGCACAATGTGGATGCAGCTTGGCAGGCGGTGAAGGTGTTGCATCTCCTCGATTGAGAATGAATGATGTGGCCCACCGCATGCACAAGCGCCCGCCAAAGAAGTTCAAGCCCGAGCCCTTCGCCTACCACGAGCAAATCGATTTGACCATCGACTCGCTGACCAACCTCGGTGCTGGTATTGGGCGTTTTGATCTGGGGGGAGAGAGGCTCTGGGTGGTGTTTGTGCCCTTCACGCTTCCGGGTGAGAAGGTGCGTGCCCGGGTCTATCGCAACGACAAAAACCACTCTCAGGCCGACTTGGTGGAAGTGCTCGAGGCCTCGCCACATCGAGTTGAAGCCAAATGTCCGCTGTTTGGCGAATGCGGCGGCTGCCAATACCAGCACCTTGCCTATGACGAACAATTGAAGTGGAAGCAGCGCCAGGTCGGTGAACTGATGCAGCACATGGCCAAGATCGGGCACGAGGTGAATCCCACCATCGCCTCCCCGCAGCGCTGGAACTACCGCTCCAAGATCACGCCGCACTTCAAAGCGCCGCGTGATGGCGAGATCGGGCCCATCGGTTTCCTCGCCGATGGCCAACGCTCACGCATCGTCGATGTGGAGGAATGCCACATTGCGATGGATGAGATCAACGCGGCGCTTCGAGTTGAGAAAGGGATAATCCGCTCCAGGGCTACCCGCTTCAAACGAGGTTCGACCATTCTCATGCGT
>JAURCU010000116.1 GCA_030828305.1 Luteolibacter sp. | reverse complement strand
GAATAGGCCCTCGATGAGCGCCTGCATGGCGATGCGGTCGGTGGACAAGTTAAGCGGCTTGATGATGCGCCAAGGGTGTTGAGGATGCTCATGACCAAGGGTGATCTCACCCTGCTGGGATTGGATGCTGATTTTTTGCAGGTTTAGCGGGTTGAAGTACAGGGGTCGGTGGTCGCGTAGGAGTTTGAGGTCTTTCTGAAATAGGGCGCTGATATCTCCAGTGCATAGGTAGATGTGCCTCTCATCGGCTTCGTCCTTGGGCAGAATGAACATGGTGTTCACTGGGGTCTCAATCCCCTCGATTTCCGCTTTCCAGCTAGAGATCCTACCAATCTTGTAGCGAGCCAGTGTTTCTCCGTCCTTGTCGTTCAGGCGTATGTGCACTGCTTTCTGGTCTAGGCCGCTTTCGCTGCGCTTGATCTTGTCTGCAGGGCAGTAATCCTCCACACGTAGGCCCAAGCTGAAGCGGATGATGGCTGCAGCAGCCACCGGGTCCATGCGGTCTTTCCACGGGGTGAGGGTTTGCCAAAATTGTCCTTCACGCTCAAAGACTCCCTCTAGATTTCCACTCCGAATTTCTATGCGTGCCACATCATCGGGCTGGAAGTTGTTGTATAGGGTTTCACCAATGGGAACTGCAGGCCTGCCAAAGATAATATCAAAATTGCCCAGTTTCCACTGGATACACGCCAAGCCGATCACCGCGAAGGAAACAAGGGCGAGTAGGAGAGTGGCGAATATGGACCTCATGGCAATGGCTTGCGGGTCATTACTAAGCCCTGCGTGAAGACCAGATAAAGGTGCCTAGAATAAGCAGGATGAGCGGCATGAAGATGAGGTTGCAGCGATTGATGAAGGATGCCTGGGCCTGTAGCAGTGGCAACTTGTATGTACTGATGGCACGTGGAGTGATGCCGGCGAGTGACTCGCGGCCGACCAGCCAGTTGGCACTGGAGCTAAGGAAGTCGAGGTTCTCGGCCCGATGGTGGGCAGGATTGAGAAAGTCGGTGTTGGCAATGACAACCATGCGCGAGGTATCCGCGGCGAAGCGGTCGTCACTTTGTGCGCCCCGGGTCACAGCGGCTGCCAGATAGAGAGGCGCGTCGTGGTCTCTACGTTCGTCATAGCTGGCCTCACCGGTGCCAAACTGGGTCTCGCCCCAGAAGCCAGGCTCCACTTCGAGCAATGATATGGGACTGATGCGGCGGTTGGTCAGGTCGCTGTCACCTTCACGGACTTCAAGTGAGCTGCTTGCTCCGCCAAATTCGGTGACTTGGCGCGAGAGCTCGTCGGTAAATGGCACGCCTTCGGTGAAAAAAGCCCTAGCCTTTGTGATCCAGCTCTTTTTGGAGCGGCCAATGATACGGTCGTCGCGGGGCGTGACGCCTTGCTTGCGCAGGAAGGCTTTGAGGCGGGGTGGCACCTTCCGATCGCCGAGCAGTAGCAGCATCGCGGAGCGTGGGCGGTTCCAGTAGTCCTCGAGCATCGAGATTTCATCTTCACTGAAGTCATATTGGGGAGAGATGATGACCAGTCCCTCGATCTCCTCTGAGATCGACTCCGCACCGCTGATCTGGACCTCACCAAGGGTAATATTCTGGAAGCGAAGCAGGTCTTCGAGAGTTTTACGAGAAGGGCTCGCATCGCGGCGTCCGATGCGGCTCTTGTCTGCAATCAGCGCCATGCGCCGTGGCTGTCCTTCGATGGATTCAACCAGACGCGCAGTCATCATTTCCTCACCGCGAAAACCACTGATCTTGCGCTCCTCGGCAATGGTTTGGAAGACCAGCAAGTGCTCGGCGGTGACGAGCTTGATGTGTGGGTTTAGAACTTTGATGCGCTCCTCCTTTTCTGTGGTAACGGGGCTATCGTCGCTGCGGGCATCAATGAGGATGAGATCCCGGATGAGACTGATGCCATAAGTCGCACTGATTTCTTCCATCCGGTCGCTTTCTCTCATGGGGTCAACAAGCACCAGTTCGATCTTGCCTTTGGATTCGCTTGCAAAGCGCTCGGCGAGTGCACGGACCCTTTCGTAGAGAGGCGACGTGCGACGGTAGGCCACGATAAACTTGACCGGTTTTTCCCTATCCTGAATGGCTGGGCTGCCAAGGTAATTGAGGGTGGCTGAGCAAAGAGAGTATTCAGAGTCACGGCTCAGGTCCCAGCGCTTGGCGTGGTTGAGCGAGAGATAATTGACGCAGATGAGGGTTGTGGAGAGCAGTAATAACTGGAGCAGGGTCAGGGTCCCAATGCGCAGGCGATTGAGTGGCCTTGAGGTTCTTGGATGCTGCGCTTTTTTGGCAGGAGGGGCTTGCTTGGCTGATTGCGCGGTCTTTTTATCCTGAGGATTCTCCACGGGCCCACCGTCGGGTGGTGATGCCGTTTTTCGGGAGTCTCTATTTTTCTCTTTGGACATATGAGCGGTTTAACAAAAAATCTATTTTTTCCAGCGTCGGTAATCGACCACCTGATAGGTGAGGAAGAGCACGAAAAAGACCACACTTAGGTAGTAAATGATGGGCTGGGTGTTGATTAGGCCGCTGGCAAAGTAGTGCAGGTGTTGTTGTGAGGAAATGTAGTGAAAGAGGGGGGCGCCCGCGAAACCCTCACCCCATATGACGGTGACAAATCCAAGAAAGTATTGGATGGTTAGCAGGCCGATGGTGATGAGTGCCGCAATGATCTGGTTGGAAGTCAGTGCCGAGGCCAGGCATCCAAATGCCGTGAAGGCGCCGCCGAGCAAGAGGATGATGCTCGCAGTGCCAACCATATCTCCCGTGGTGTAGGCAGCAGGTAGATCAGTGATCCAGCCGAAGAGTTTGAACTGAATGCATGCGGGAATCCATAGGATCACGTAAAAAATCATGGCGGCTGCATACTTGGAGAGTACCACCTGCCACGTGCGTAGCGGAGCAGTCAGCAAGGTTTCCAGAGTGCCGCTGCGTTCTTCCTCGGAGAAGAGTCGCATGGTGATCAGTGGAAATATGAACAGGAACCAGAACCAGAAGAGCGGGGTGTGGAACGTGACGTAGATCAGGCTATCCTGCACGGGGCTATCCCGAAAGCCCTTCATCGCTGTGGATAAGGAAACGGCCTGCATGAAGGAGACAAAGGCGAGAATCACCCAGCCAAAGGGAGTCAGAAAATAGCTTTTCAGCTCTTTGAGGGTGAGTACGCGAAATAAAGACATGGTTGGCGGAGCGCCATTGGTAAGGCATGCTTAAACATGTGCCAAGCGCCAAAGAGAGCTGGAATGGCCTGGATTCTTACGTTTTGCTGTGGCATGCGGATGCGCGAAGCAGCGGAGCAGGTGCTCTTTGGACGGACTCTGGAAGAGAAACTCCAGTTGCCGCCGACTGTTGTCGATGATTTGCGCCCAGGATCAGCCCTTGCCACGCCCAAGGCGCCTGGTCGGCCACCCGAATTGAGAGTCAAGACAGACGGCGTTCGCGCCGATTTTCCCAGTAAAAACCGTCTTGAAGAGCACGGGGAGCGCGGAAAGATGTTCCACTTTCTGGCAAATCACGAACTATTGGCCGCTGAATTGATGGCTCTGGTTCTACTCAAGTTTCCGGATGCGCCCAGCGAATATCGGGCCGGGGTCTATGAGGCGATGCGTGAGGAGCAGATGCACACCCTCATGTATTTGCGCCGCATGAAAGATTGCGGCATCGAGTTTGGTCAATTGCCGGTCAACGATTACTTCTGGCGACTGGTCTCCCCGATGAACTCCCCAATGGAATTCGTGACCCGACTCAACCTGACCTTTGAGCAGGCCAATCTCGATTTTTCAGCACACTATGCGAAGCTGTTTCACGAGGTCGGTGATCATTCCAGTGCCCGTGTTCTTGAGAAAATCTATCAGGATGAGATTGGTCATGTCGGACACGGGGTGAAGTGGTTCCGTCAATGGAAGCAGCAGGGATGCTCTGACTGGGAGGCTTTCCAGACCTACATGAGTTTTCCTTTTGCTGCGGCCAAGGCCAAGGGCATGGCTCCTTTCAATGACGAGGGTCGAAGATTGGCTGGTTTGGATGAGGATTTCATTGCTCATCTTGAAGTCTGTGAACAGTCGCGTGGGCGGACACCCATCCTGCACGGATTCAATCCTTTCGCTGAAGA
>JAURCU010000115.1 GCA_030828305.1 Luteolibacter sp. | reverse complement strand
GACGACGTGACCGGAGAAAGGGTCTTCCTTGGCCATGAAGTCGAAGGTGTCATTGAGTTTTTCCTCGGGCACTTTCCAGGCAACAAGTGCGCCATGAGCCAGTTTGGTGGAGAGCAGTGTTTGGCGCACGCGGCGGATGATGCCGGCTTCCTGCATGGCTTTGATGCGTTCGATCACGGTGTCGAGATCCACTCCCGATTGCTCAGCGATGACATGGAATGGCTCGCGCTGAAAACCGTTCACGAGATCTTCGGAAACGGCAAGAATCTGGGCGTTGACGGGATCGGTGTGTTCGACAGGTATGGTGGGCATTGCAGTCAGTCTTTGGCGAGGAGGGTTTGGAGATAGGCGAGAGCACTCTCGCGATCAAGGATACTTCCCTCGAGTTGCTCGGTTTGCAGAGTTTCGAGTATTTCCTTGAAGCGCGGGCCGGGTGTGAGGCCAAGGTCAATCAGGTCTTTGCCGGTCAGCAAGGGCTCGGGAATGAGGGGTTCGGCGGCGAATTCCTCACGCTTGGCCAGCAGGAATTCGTAGTTGTCGGTAAAGCCGTTGGAGGAAGCGCAGTCCACCCGGTGGAGTTCGAGTTCGTGTTGGAAGGTATCTTCGGCCATGAAGCGCTTGAGCTTGGCCACGCGCATGTCCTGAACGTGCATGAACTTCATGTGACGCGCCACCATGGAGCCGACATCGTCAATGATGCGTTTCGGGTAGCGTAGGCGCTTGAGGATGCTGTGCGCCATCTTGGCACCCTCGGCGTCGTGAGCGTTGAAGCGTATGCGGCCGTCCGCTTCGTCCACCGTGCGCGTAGATGGTTTGCCGATGTCGTGCATCAAGACGGCAAGGCAGAGTTCAAGTGGAGCGTCATCCTCAAGCATGTCGAGCATGATCAGGGTGTGGACGTAGACGTCGCCTTCTGGATGCCATTGCGGCGGCTGATCGCACCCGATGGTGTCCAGGAACTCCGGAATGAATTGCTTGAGCAGTCCGCTTTCCACGAGTTGCTCGATGCCTTGACGGCGGCGCGGGGAGGTGAGGATGAGCGAGAATTCATCGCGGATGCGCTCGGGTGAAATCCTCGCGAGCAGCTCGGCATGGTCATGAAGAGCCTGACGGGTGGCAGCCTCTATGGTGAAATCCAAATGTTCGGCGAATCGGACGGCACGTAGCAAGCGCAGGGCGTCTTCGCGAAAGCGTTCGGCTGGCTCGCCAATAGCGCGCAATACTCCAGCTTCGAGATCCGCTCGGCCACCGACGTGGTCGATGATCTCACCGGTCTCGGGATCTTCGAAGAGACCGTTGATGGTGAAATCGCGGCGTTTGGCATCTTGCTCGGCGGTAGAAAACTCGACGGAATCGGGCCTGCGCCCGTCCCGGTAATTGCCGTCGGTGCGGAAGGTGGCGATTTCGATTTGATGGCCCTGATGCTTGGCGATGATCACTCCGAAGTGCGCACCGACTTCGTTAGAGCCCGGAAAGAGTCTGAGGACTTCATCGGGCCTTGCGCAGGTGGCGATGTCGTAGTCTTTGGGCTTGCGTCCAAGAAGCGTGTCACGCACGCAGCCACCGGCAAAGAGCGCGTCGTGACCGGCGGACTTCAGGGTCCGGGCCAGTTCCACTGCCGCTTGGCGCGGCGAGATGGAAGGGCGGGAGGTCATGGGCTCGGAACAGAGGCTTCGTAGATGGAGGTGATGCCTCCGGTTAGTGGCTTGGCTCGTGGTAATTCAAAGCCGCAGTCTTGCAGGAGATCGCACATGGCAGCGCCTGAGGGGAATTGCTCAATGGAGCCGCCGAGATATTCGTAGGTATCACTGTGACCAGTGAGTGTTCCCGCCATGCGCGGCAGCACACAGTGCAGGTAGAAGCGGTAGGGCAGCTTCATGAGGCCGGTGGGCATTGAGAAGTCGAGGATGAGAAGGTGGCCGCCGGGTTTGATCACACGGCGCATTTCCCTCAAGGCGGCGGGATAGTCGCTCATGTTGCGCAGGCCGAAGGCCACGGTGGCGATGTCGAATTCGTCGTCTCCAAAGGGCAGTGCGAGGGCGTCGGCGACCAGGGTTTGGTGCACGCCGCGGCGAGAGGCATGCGTGAGCATTTCCGCACAAAAATCAGAGGCGATGACCTCACACTCGGGGCAATGATTCTGGATTTCGAGGGCAAGGTCACCGGTGCCCGAGGCGATATCGAGCAGGCGTTTGGGGTTCAAGCCGCGGATGCGTTCCGCCACGACCTTGCGCCACCAGATGTCCACCCCGCAACTGAGCACGTGGTTGGTCATTACGTAACGGTCTGCGATGCGCGAAAAGGCGTCGCGGACGTAGGTGGCATCAGGCATGCCTCAAGCTGTCGCTGATGCCGCCCTTAATCAAGGGGTAAGACGAGTCTTACTTCGACTTCTTGAAGTGGGTGGAAGCGTTGCGGATGCGCTCGAGAAGTTTCGGGTCCTTCTCCAAGGCATCCGCCATGGCGCGAATGACATTCAGGGTGGGGCGTGAGACGTGGTGCTCCATGCCCTCGACATCACGGTAGATGGTGTCCTCGTCAATATCGAAGAGGCGCAGGAAACGGGTCAGGGTTTCGTGGCGCTCGACGATGGCTCTGGCGATGCGGTGGCCCTCATCGGTGAGGTTGGTGCCACGGTATTTCTCGTGAACGACCAGACCCTCGGCATCCAGACGAAGCAGCATGTTGGTGACGCTAGCCTGCGAGATTTCCAACTTCTTGGAGATATCGATGGCTCTCGCATAGCCCTTTTCCTCGATTAGATGCAGAATCTGCTCGAGGTAGTCATCCATGGCCGTTGAGCCGGAGCCGGTGGATTTGTTTGGGGAGATGGACATCAGAGTGCGCATTCTCCACATTTTTGGCTTGGGAATCAAAGTCAAGATTTAGCCCAGCCTAAGTTTTTTCAGACCAAAGACCGTTTCAATTTGCTCGGTTCTGATGCCATCTCGAGGTGTCGGGATGTAGCAGATCCTGCACATCGCGATCGGCAAGAGCGTGGAGTTGCAGAATGTGTATGAGAAGAATCATTGAGGCAGCAGCGTCAAAAAGGGCGTCGTGCCAGGTTTTATCTGGCACGAGTTCGCGCACGGCCGGAGTCAGTTCTAGCAGATCGCAAAGCGAGCCCAGTGAGTGATCCGGCAGGTCGGGCCACAACGCGCGCCCCAGTTGCAGAGTATCGACCCAGGGGCCAAAGCCATGGCCTGGAAAGGCGCGCAGGAAGCGTTTTTCCGTACCGCGACCATGCGCGACGAGGACTGCCTGCCTGAGGCGCTTTTTGCATTCCGGCCAGAGCGAGAGAAGGCTCGGAGCCTGTGCCAGGTCGTGCTTGGTGATGCCATGCACCTTTTGCGCCGACCACGCGATGGGCTGGTCGGTGGCAAGGTGTGAGACGAAGGCATCGTGATGGCCTTGGCCACGCGACCAGCTCCACATGCCGATCTGGACCGCGACGTCGGTCTTGCCGCGAGTCGCCCCCGCCGACTCGAAGTCGATAGCGGTGAAACGGCAGTCTCCAATGGCGGGCACAATCGGGATCTTAACCATAGCAATGAGCCTTGCAATCACTGGCTGTCCGCCGACATTCATTGTCATGACGGATTGGCAGGAGCGCTATCTGCAGGGCGATACGCCCTGGGACAAAGGCCGGCCGGCTCCTCCGCTTGAGGAGTTGATCGGGCGCCTCGGCCCGGGGCTTTTCGGTGATGAGGAGGTCTGGGTGCCCGGTTGTGGCGCGGGCCACGATGTGCGCCTGCTGGCGAGTCATGGGTTGCGGGTGCTCGGCCTGGATCTGGCACCTGCGGCTTTGGATGCGGCAAGATCACATGCGGCGGTCAATGATGAGCGCTACGAGTTGATGGACTTTTTGGATGCAGGCCAGCGCGAGGGCCGCGAGGCTGGTGCGATCTGGGAGCACACTTGCTACTGCGCCATCGATCCGAGCCGACGCGCGGACTATGCGCGCAGCTGCGCTGAGCTGCTGGCGCCCGGCAGGGTGCTTGCCGGGGTGTTTTTTCTGAGACCCTGGGATGAGGGCGAGGAGCACCAGGGGCCGCCATTTGGGGCAATGATTGAGTCCATCGATGCCTGCTTTTCTCCATGGTTTGAACGGCTCGAGGCCTGGGTG
>JAURCU010000114.1 GCA_030828305.1 Luteolibacter sp. | reverse complement strand
CAGCGGTTAGTACTTGGACGGAAACTTGGCATCGGGCGCCCTTTAACATGGTCGTTAAAT
Organism: Luteolibacter sp.; assembly: GCA_030828305.1. GTDB lineage: Bacteria > Verrucomicrobiota > Verrucomicrobiia > Verrucomicrobiales > Akkermansiaceae > Luteolibacter. The sequence continues at coordinate 4,320 of JAURCU010000114.1, read as the reverse complement.
CTGTAGCCAAGGATGGCATCAACAATCTGATTAATGAAGTTGGCATCGATTTCGATGCGATCGGATCTGGTTTAAATGGATTTTACGGAAAGAGTTATGAAACCACCGGTGGAGACACCGCATTTCCGCTGTTAAGTATCCACCCATACCCATTGCACTCACTCGTCCAATTGTCGTCGGCAAACATAGGAACCCGGTTGTTCGAGCCCACACATGCCATCGGCAATTCATGGAAACCACCATACATTGCGAAGAATTCGATTTATGACAATACAACAGGCTTTTACGGGGAGGTTAGGGACACCTCATGGTTGGTTAATGACGCGCTCTTCGATCGCTATTATCTCTCGGGTGTTGCGCCGGCTTACAAGATTCTAGCTAACGGTTATGCGATCAATGGAGGCAGTGTGAGCACTGGAATTAAAACGACCCTGCAAAGCTTTTACGGTGACAGTCCCGAGTTGGCCAAAGCCAATCCGGTGCTTGGGCCCTATGTTCCGACTGGTAAAACTGCGGATGAGATTGTCACGGAACTGACGCCATCAAACGATGACCAAGAGGGCTACAAAAAAATCGGAGCCTACAGCCTGATCGACGGAGCCTTCAATGTGAACTCAACCTCGGTTGACGCCTGGAGTGCTTTGCTGCGCGGCAATAAGGATCTGGCCATCGAGTCACTTCAATCAACCACCGACTCCGCAACAGGCACACCTTTCCCTCTGGGCAGCACTGCCTCAGACACCAGTTCCAACCATGGATGGGAAAAATTTTCCAGAATCAGCGATAGTGACATCCAAACACTTGCTGAAAAAATCGTTGATGAAGTTAAGAAGCGCGGCCCCTTCATGAGTATTGCCGATTTCGTGAATCGTCGCATTACCGATGACAGCCGTTCCTCGCAAGGAGCCATTCAGGAGGCTATCGAGCGGGCAAATATTAACGGCAATCAATCCAGTGGCATTCGAGCAGCCACATCTGATACAACACCCAATTACAGCGATTATCCGACTCTTTTCCCTTATTCCGATGCGGCCGCTGTCGGAGCAAGAAACAATGCCACAGGCATTCCACTCGAAGTCAATCAGGCCAATATCCTGCTACCCATTGCTTCCAGGTTAAGCGCGCGTTCCGACACCTTCCGCATTCGGGGTTATGGCGAGGTCCGCGACTCGGCAGGCAGCATCATTGCCCAAGCTACCTGTGAGGCAGTGGTTCAGCGCCTACCCGAGTATCTGGATGCCGAAACGGATCCAAATAATAACGAGCCTTGGGATGATGACACCGAAACCCCGACGCTCAATACGATCAACCAGACTTACGGCAGAAAATTTAAGATCACAAGTTTCCGGTGGTTGCATCAGACAGAAATATAACCATTCCCGCATGACTTTGCTCCGACCCACTTTGCTGCTGACGTGTCTTGCCGTCCTGGTTTCCGGGGGTTTCACCTGCGCCCAGGAACTGACCGATGGCGAAGATTCCAAAGCCAACAGGGGAAAGACTTTTACTGCCATCGCCCTTTCCAGGATTCCTTATGCAAAACTCTACTACCGAAATGGCGACAAATTCATTGAGATCAAATGGAAAAACGGCAGCAGGTCAGAGCCTTTCCCGCTATCAAAAGCCAAGGTTCTCGAAGTGTTCATTGACCACGATGACCCTAAAAAACCCTATCTTCTGGTAGGCAAGGCGCCGCTCGTCCCGAATACACAGAAAATGCTCTATTTCTTCGCGGGAAACGCCTCAGCAAAAGAGGAGGCGTTGCCGGTTAGCATCTACGGGATTGATGATTCTGAGACCATTTTCCCTCAGAGCAGTTACCGGTTCATTAATTTCTCCAATGTGCCATTGGTGGTCGACTTCAACAAAAAGCGGTTTGCGGTGAAACCGGGTCTGGCGGAGGTTCATAAAGTCAACTTATCTCAGGCAGGGGAATTCACGCCCTTTGTGGTAAGAACCAGCAAGGGCAAGGTTCTTGGTGGCACCCGATTATTCAGTCATGCCACCAACCGAGAGATGGTACTCATCTTCCCGCCGAAGAAAGGCAAAGAGAGGCTGGATATTCGCTACTTTTCAGATTGAGCCGGTGAAAACATGGAGTGCATCAGCAGCATGGGCCATGCACAGCCTAATGGGTGTGTTGGGCGCGTCATGAACCGGACGATCAAGCCGGGTGATATTTCAACTGCCATAGGGCATGAAGGAATACGCCACCCTTACTGCCGGGCGTCCTTGCCTTCCAGTTCGATGGACTTGTCGATGCCTTCCTGAAAGATCTTCCCAAACTCTTCGACGGATAACTTGCCGCCGGGATAAAGCACGGGCGCGGTGTAGGCTCCACCCGTCCAACGCAGGTTGCGAAGCTGGCGCGTACCCGGCCATGTTCCTCCGCTCAGGATGCTTTCTGGGGTCTCCGGCAATCGGCGAAGACCCGCAACGATGGCCAAATCCGTGATCCCCTGCCAGCTTGCGGGAAGCGCAGGGAAGTCCATACTGCTGGGTTTCAGGTCGGAAAGGGCAATCGTGACGGTCTGCCAGTCATCGGTCTTGGCCAGCGGCTTTACACAGTAGTAGGCGCTCTTTTGCAGGCCGGCATAGGCACCCCAGTTATTGACGTCAAAGGTCATCAGGAAATTACCTCCCTGTGGATCCTTCACGTCGATACTCAGGCTGGCGCCGTCAGGTCCGCGCCATTTCGGGTCAGTGAGCTTACGGGTAGCCGAAAGGGCGTGTTCGGTATTTGGCCAACCGATCCGATACCAATCCCCCCAGTCATCAAACGATGCCTGGATCATCCGATCCGTGCTGTCCGTCGCTTTCACTCCGGCAGCATCCAATGCGGGCGGATCAAACACCTGTTCCCAGCTGCTGACCAGGTAGGTCGCTGGCGATTCGGGCAAATGTGGTGCTCCGATGAGGGGGCGTGGTTGCGTGTATTCGACATTGGCCATCACGAACAGGGGCATGGCGGTGCTCATGATCGGCAGGTGCGCTTTCCACACATCTCCCCTGCGCACCGTCTCAGCCCGCCGCCAGAAGCGGGTCTGGGAGTGCGGATTGATGCTGTAATAGATCTGAACGTGCTGCACCCGATCCACGGCATCCGGTTTTACGGTGGCAAGGGGGATGCCGTTGGACGCCTTGAGTTGGACAGTCAATTCAGGCGTTGCGGGAAAAGGACCTTCGCCCTTGAGAAAGGCATCGAAGAAGCGGATTCGGGTGAACTCAGCTTGCACAATGTGACGATGATTGAGATGCGGTGACGTGCTGAAATGCACCAGTGAGGGCTCGGGTATGACGCGCCAGTTCAGTTGCAGATCATCGTAAATGCAGTTGAAATCGTTTTGCGGGCTCTGTCCAAGGATCGGACGCGTGAGTTTTCCAAGTGAGGCCATTTCGTCGATTGTCTTGGAATACAGCTTGTCGCTCACCCTCCGGTCTGACGAAGCGCCAGAACGCGCAACATTCTTTTCCTGCGTGATACCGGCGCCACCACAAGAAGGAACAGCTGCCTTGATACGCGGATCCAGACCCGCCACTTGTCCGGTGATGGTTCCGCCCATCGAGTGGCCGTAAACACCAAGTCGGTCGGCATCGACCACCGGTTGCTGCTCCAGAAAGGTCAAGCCCCGCCGTGCAGCAAGGACCAGGATGAACCAGTTGTTGTTGCGCGGGCTATAAACAGTTTCCGCGGTTTTTTCGTCCGGGGTCAGCCGGAAGTAGTGGGTGACGTGCTGCTGGGTTGGATCAATGGCACCCCAGTCCGTTCCCGGTTCACCGGGCTTCTGATCCTTCAGTTGGCGGCCACCCCAGTTGAGTGCGAGACTGGCATACCCGTTGGCTGCATCTGCCTTCACTGTTTGTTTTTCAGCCCGCTGGCCTCCGCCATGGACCTGCACCAGACCGGGGACCTTGCCTTTCGCATCCGCCGGATAGGCATAGTAGGCGGAAATCCTGCTGACTTTGCCTTTGAACGTTCCGACCGTGAAGCTCACCATCCGCACCTTCAAGGGCCTGTCCTGATAGGTCTCGTCCCATTCGTGGATAACCTTTATATCAAGCGCTTCGGCACGCGGATCGTAGCCGGCCCATAACTCATCGACACCCTGCGGCACCCTCCCTTCTACAATGGGAGGGAGGGAGTCTTTGGCATCCGCACCCATGCTTAGCATGGATAGGGTCCAGCATTTAAAGAGCTGTTTGAATTTCATCATCCTGTTCGCTTGATTGATCCTTGTTACTTTTCAAGATACGCGTCCGCCCAACTGGAGTTGTCGCAGCTGTTGAAAATCACCGTAGATACGGCCGTCATGGAGGTGA
>JAURCU010000113.1 GCA_030828305.1 Luteolibacter sp. | reverse complement strand
CTACTTCCCGACTGGATGCGTTTCATGAAGGGGGTGGTCGACAGTGCCGACATCCCACTCAACATCTCGCGCGAGACTATGCAGGACAGTGCCCTCATCAACAAACTGGGCCAGGTCATCAGCAAGCGAGTGATCAAGATGTTTGAGAAGGAGGCCAAGTCCGATCCGGATAAATACCGCGGCTTCTACAAAAACTTCGAGCGCTTCTTCAAAGAGGGAGTGGCGACTGACTTTGCCAACAAGGAGGCACTGGCCAAGTTGCTGCGCTTCGAAAGCTCCATGACTGAGGCGGGTGAAGTCTGCAGCCTCGAGGACTACGTCAGCCGCATCAAGGAGGGGCAAGAGGTGATCTACTACCTCATCGGCCCTACCCGCGACCAAATTGAGAGCAGCCCATACTTAGAGGCATTCAAGAGCCGTGGATTGGAGGTCATCTACATGATGGAGGCTGTGGACGAGTATGTCGTCGATGCCTTACGTGAGTTTGAGGGCAAAAAGCTCGTCAACGTCCGCCACGGTGGCGTGGACTTCGAGGATCAGGAAACCGAAGGCGAAAGCCTCTCCGAAGATGAAATCAAGGACCTCTGCAAGTTCATGCAGGAGGAATTGGGCGAGCGGGTGACCAAGGTCAGCAGCGGCAAGCGCCTCATCGACAATCCCATCATCGCTCTGGTGCCCGAGGACGGTATGACCCCGCAGATGCGCCAGATGATGAAGGCCATGGACGAGAACTTCAAAGACGAGGTCAAGGTGGAGCTCGAAATCAATCCCCGCCACGCCCTGATCAAGAAGCTCGCGCATTCACGTGAGTCGAATCCCGAAGTTGCCAAGCTGGTGGCCCGTCAGTTGCTCGACAACTCACTGATTGCCGCGGGGCTGCTTGAAGATGCTCGCGACACCGTCAGCCGCATGAATCAGTTGATGGAAAAGGCGATGGGCTAGGCGGCTAAGTCGCCGTTGCTGGTTCTTGGTTTTCGGAGATTCGTGGTTGCGCCACCACGCTCCGCTTGCAATAGACACGACTGAAGTAGAGGATCCCTGACGTGACTCCAGAACTTGTAGATCTCTTTGCCTTCCTGCGTTTTCCCAGTGTTTCCACGGATTCGCGCCATGCTAGCGACACTCGTGCCTGTGCCCAATGGCTGATTGAGAAACTCTCTGGCATGGAGCTGACGGCGAAACTCCACGAGACGCCCAAGCATCCCATCGTCATTGCCCGAAATGCGCATGTGGAAGGCCGGACCACGGTGATGATCTACGGCCACTACGACGTGCAGCCGGTGGATCCACTCAATCTGTGGGACAGACAGCCTTTTGAGCCCGAAATCCGCGATGGTCGCATCTGGGCGAGGGGTGCCACCGACAACAAGGGGCAGATGCTCGCTCACATTCTTGGGGTGGAGAAAATGCTCAAGGAAGAAGGGGAGCTGCCCGTGAACCTCATCTTCCTGTTTGAAGGTGAAGAGGAAATCGGCAGCCCCAATCTCGGCCCCTTCCTCGAAGCCCATAAGGACGAACTGAAATGCGACGTCATTGCGATTTCCGACACCGGCATGGCCGCTCCTGCAACGCCGACCTTGGGCTACGGTCTGCGTGGCATCAGTTGTGCCGAAGTCATCTTGCGCGGCGCCAAGGGCGACCTTCACTCAGGCCTTTTTGGGGGTGCGGTCGCCAACCCCGCCACGGCTGTCGCCCAACTTGTCGCCAGCCTCCACGATTTGGACGGCAAGGTGACCGTTGAGGGATTCTACGACAAGGTGCGCGAGATGGAGCCATGGGAACGCGAAATGGCCGCCAATACGCCAGGAACTGCCGACGAAGACTTTCTCAATGTCACTGGTGCTCCCTCGCTCTTCGGTGAGCAAGGCTACACGGCCGCCGAGCGCGTCTGGGCTCGTCCGACGCTGGAAATCAACGGCATCGGCGGAGGTTATCAGGGTGAGGGCTCCAAGACCGTGCTGCCCGCCGAGGCCATGGCCAAATTCTCCTGCCGTCTGGTGCCCGACCAAGATCCCGATGAGATTTTTGAGAAGCTCAAAACCCACCTCGAGAAGCACTGCCCAAAGGGCGTGAGCATGGAGATCCTGAAAGAGCATGGCGGCAAGCCCTACTTGGCCGATCCTCAGTCCGGCTTTGGCCTTTGTGCCCAGAGAGCTCTCAAGGCGGCCTTCAACAAGCAACCCGTCCTCATTCGCGAAGGTGGCAGCATCCCCATTGTGCAGACCTTCAGCGACATCCTGGGCGCCGACACGCTGCTGCTTGGTCTTGCTTTGGCCGACGCTCAAATCCACGCTCCCAACGAAAACTTCCCGGTCGAGAACTTCGAAGCGGGCATCCGCCTCAACCAGGCGCTCCTCAAGGAACTCGCCAACCCCGCCAACTGACCCCCATGTCCGAGGAAACCAAAAAAGATTTTATCCGCGAGATCATCGCGGAAGACCTCGTGTCAGGTAAACACGCGACGACCATCACCCGTTTCCCGCCGGAGCCCAATGGCTACCTGCACATCGGTCACGCCAAAGCCATCTGCCTGAGCTTTGGCATCGCCCAGGAGAATGCTGGCACTGGCGCGAAATGCCATCTGCGCTTCGATGACACCAACCCCAGCAAGGAGGAAACCGAATACGTGGAGAGCATTAAGGAGGACGTGAAGTGGCTCGGCTTCGACTGGGGCGACAACCTCTTCTTTGCCTCGGATTATTTCGAGTATTTCTACGAATGTGCCGTGGATCTCATCAAAAAGGGCCTCGCCTATGTTGAAGACGACAGTCTTGAGGAAGTCCGCGCCAAGCGTGGCGACGTCAACACACCCGGCACACGTTCTGCATCTGCTGAACACTCGGTGGAGGAAAATCTCGATCTCTTCGCCCGCATGAGGGCAGGGGAGTACCAGAACGGCGAGAAGATCCTGCGCGCCAAGATCGACATGGCTTCTCCCAACATGCATCTGCGCGATCCGGTGCTCTACCGCATCATGCATACCCATCACCACAACACCGGCGACGCTTGGTGCATCTACCCGATGTATGACTTTGCCCATCCGCTCGAGGACGCCAAGGAACACATTACCCACTCGCTCTGCACCCTTGAGTTTGAAGACCATCGCCCCCTCTATGACTGGTTCATTCAGAACTGCCCGGTGCCCAGCACGCCTCGCCAGATCGAGTTTTCCCGCCTCAATCTCAACTACACCGTGATGAGCAAGCGCAAGCTGCTACAATTGGTCCAGGAAAAGCGTGTCAACGGCTGGGATGATCCTCGCATGCCAACCATCTCGGGCATGCGTCGTCGCGGCTATCCAGCTGAGGCCATCCGCAGTTTCGTGGTCGGCACCGGCATCACCAAATACAAGGGCATCACGGATGTCGCCGTTCTGGAGAACGAAGTCCGCAACCACTTGAACGCATCTGCACCGCGCCGCATGGCCATCCTCGATCCGGTCAAGGTCGTGCTGGAGAACTGGGACGAGCAACCCATGGAGACGGCGAGCGTGCCCAATCATCCGCAGAATCCAGAAATGGGGGAGCGCACGATCCCGATTTCCAATGAGATCTACATCGAGCGCGAGGATTTCATGGAAGATCCGCCCAACAAGTTCTTCCGCCTTGGTCCCGAGCGCTACGTTCGCCTGCGTGGTGGCCACATCATCCATTGTAGCGGTTACGACAAGGATGCCGATGGTCAGGTAAGTCTGATCAAGGCCAAGATCCTACTTGGTACCGTCGGCCGGGATGCCCCCGAAGGCGTGAAGTGCAAGGCCGCCATTCACTGGGTTGATGCTGCCACTGGAGTGGATGCTGAGGTCCGCCTTTATGATCGTCTCTTCAAATGCGAAGACCCCGACAAGGCACAGAGTGGTTTCCTTGACGCGCTAAACCCAGACTCCTTGCATCGCGTCAAAGCCTTAGTGGAGCCTTCACTGGCTGAAGTTGAGGCGGGATTTTCCTGTCAGTTCGAGCGCATTGGATACTTCGTCGCCGATGCCAAGGACCACCAGCCTGGAAAACCCGTCTTCAACCGCACCGTAGCTCTGCGGGATTCATGGTCAAAGAAAGGAGGCTGATGAATCTCCAGAGCCTGAATCTGTGGATTGATCCCGTATCCCGCACAGGCCCGGAGTCCATGGCTGTGGATGAATGGTTGCTGGGGCTTGGTCGGCCTATCTTGCGCATTTACCGTTGGCGGGGAGAGTGGGGGAGTCTGGGTTATTTCGGCAGGCTAAGTCAGGCGCAGACCTCTTTGCCGGAGATTCATCTATGGGTCCGACGCTGGACCGGAGGAGGCACCGTGGATCATCGGGCGGACTGGCCCTACACCTTGGTCATCCCCTCAATCGGATTCGATCAACGATTGAGTGGGGCAGAAAGCTATCTCCTCATTCACAAGG
>JAURCU010000112.1 GCA_030828305.1 Luteolibacter sp. | reverse complement strand
AGACTCCTCGCGTAAAAGCTCGGGATCATCCCCGGCTCGCCCGGATACATCGCAGCGATATCCAGGAGCGTGTCGAACAGCGTGCCCGCCAGCGAATCGGCCTGCAGTCGACATTCCTATTGATAGGAATTTGCTTTTTCAAGGGTTTTTATCGGGGCGCCGGTCCTGCGGGGTTTGAGGGGGTGCAACAACGGCATCGATCGGCGCCTCACCGATGTGTATGGCCGCGTCATCGAAGAGATGCTGGCTTGATCACTCAACAAGCTCGGCCATGGCGGTGGCGAGTTCCCGGCTTGGCCCATCCCCAGACAGGGACATCAGATTCGCGCTGAAAAATGGCGTTGCTAACTCCAGTAACGGGGCTTCCTCCGATCTTGCGTTCCCGATGCCAATCCCCAGGAGAATCGCAAAGGGAAAAAAGGAGTAGGCTTGATTCATTCGACCAGCAACTCGACCATTGCCTTACCCATGGCCTCGCCGACGTTCATGTAGGTTTCTGGATTTCCACTGTAGTGACCACTGGAACTACCGCCCTTTGACAGGGGATTTGTGTATACGAAGGCCACCTTGCCCTTGAGTTCGGGATCCTCGCTATTGGCAACAGCTTCCATGGCATCGAGGATCTTTCCGTCCCCTCCCTGCGAACCCTTCTTGGTCTGCCCGAGAGAAGCGGTGACAAACTTGGCGTTGGGAGCATTGAAATTCTTGCGCAGCGCCTTGATCAGTTGGATCAGGTTCTTTTCGTAGGCTTCGAAGTGCGCGGCGTTGCGCATGTCTTTGTCTCCCTGCCACCAGAAGAATCCAGCGACCTCGTATTCCGTGGCCCCCGGGTAATACTTGTCGAGATTCTCGAGCACCGCCTTGGCGGCGGACACGTCCCCATCGTATTGGCAGCCCGCATACCATCCTCTCGACATGTCACCCCCGGTGTCGCCCTGCGGTTCATCCGGAGTCCCGCGATAGCCTGGCTGCAATTTTCCCCCGTGTTGCCAAGCCTCCGTGCCGGGAGGCAGAAGATCCCAGCCGAGGCTGCGATTGCCGATGCAGCTTTTGAGAATCATGACAGGGGCATCGGTGACGTGTCCAACGAAGTGCCCAATTCCTATTTCCGGGCCTATGTTGCCCTGGATCGTCATCCAGTCGTTAATGTGATCTTTGGCAGGACTGTTGCCCGAGCACATCACCCTGACATTGCGCACATCCTTGCGCACGGTCCATTCCCCGGCCTCGTCGACGAGGTAGGGATACGTGCCTGCTTTGGCGGCTTCCTGCAATGGGCCGGGCTTTCCAAAGCCGAGCATGTTCGACTGCCCCATCAGGATGTAAACCTTGACGGGTTGGCTCATGTCCGCCTCTTCCCCATCGGGATCAGGCAATTCTTCGGGAAGGCCCTTGAGCGTGACTCCTCCGCTGGATCCGCTGCTGTTTTCTTTCAAGAAGACGATGTCCTCTTCGGAGAGCATGGCCTGGGCAAAGGTTATAGATTTGCCGCCGGCCATCGATACGGTGACCTGCCCGCTGGTGGCGTCGTAGTTCGTCAATTCGCCTTTGAACGTCTTTGAACCGTCGGCACTGGTCCAGGTCCTTGCAGCGGCGTTTTGCGTGAATACCAGACAGAGACCGACTGTGATCAGGCGGAGTTGTTTGAGAGAGGAAATGCGTTTCCAGGCTGGCATATCGAGGTTCCTTTAGTTGACCGGCGTGAGGGTGAAGTCCTTGATGGCGAGACCGTATTGAGGCGGGTTGTTGCGCCAGAACCGCAAAGTGTTGTCGCCTTCCTTGAGCGTGACTGTGACAGGTTCCGAAGTTTGCCAACTTCCTTCGGTAAAGGGCATTTCCTTGGTGAGTTCGGACTCGGATTCATTGGCAGAAATGCAAAGGCGTTGGCCGTAATTGGAGGTCACCACCAGAGCGGTCAGCTCGTAGTTACCTGCTCTTGGAACAGAAACTTGATATTCCAAGTGGGACTTGGACCCGGCAGATGGCCCGGTGGGATCGACCCGGGGACTCCGGGAGTAGTAGCCGCGGTCGTACTTGTCGGAGATCCTTTCGTTCACGTTACCGTAGATGTCGTAGAGACCCCACGGGTTGGGTTTCAGTTGTCCAACCGGGTGCGACTTGCCGCCCGCGTTGGTCTTGTACCAGGCATACTCGCCAATCACGGATGGGTCGTCGCCGAAGAACCACTTGGTGTTGCTTCCAGCGCGACTGGCATATTCCCACTCGGCCTCGGTGGGGAGGCGCACATCAAAGCCGGTTTTCTCAGCGGCCTTCCCGCAGAAAGACCGGGCGTCCGATTCGCCCACGTTGTCTACCGGGAGATCACTTCCCTTGGTCGATTTGCTAGGGTTGTAACCCATGATGACCTCATACTGCGCCTGGGTCACTTCATATTTGCCGAGATAGAATCCCTTGGTGAGCTCAACTTCGTGTTTCGGCACTTCGACGCATTCGAAGCGACCATCGGTTTCGCTTTCACCGCCCATGATGAAGCTGCCCGGCTTTATATAGACCATCTCCATAGTGACGCCGTCTCCGAGGTCGAGGGTTACCTCGCTCGGAGTTTGATCCCCGGGAGGGGTCAAGGCCGCACGCAGCCCCCAGTTTTCGTATCGGCCGTAGCCGCCGCTCAACATCCGCTTGCCGGAGGCGAGAGCGTCAGGGTCACCTTTCCAGGTGCCGCCACGCATGATGGTCTGGCCTTCGGGAAAGAAGCGGGGAAGAAAGATCTGAAGACCACCGTTGAAGCTCTTCATGGCAAGCACTTCGCGGGTGTTGCCGGAGGGCTTGCTGTAAGCGGCTGCGGGCATCAGGATGCTGCCATCTGGATTCTGGATAATCTTTTTGTCGTCTTCGGTAACAGGCGACGCCATGACCTTTTCGGCAACAGTCGGTTCATTGGCTTCCCCAAGGTCTTCACCAAGCGCGGCCAGTGTCACCGAGTTTGATTCTTCAATGATAGTGCGCTGTATTTCGAGCGAAATGCCATTCCAGAATCCAGGCTCTTCTTTCTCATTTTCTCCGTAGCTGCGCTTTTCGCCGAGGACATCACCAGCCCACTGGGCACGCTTGACTTTAAGATATGCTTCTGGATTGGCCCGGGCCTGCGTCGTCGCAAGGAAGTCGACATCTTTGACGTAGGGAGTCTTGGTCCAGCCGGCACCCCAGCCTCCGCCGAGGTTTACGACCCAACCCTTAGGGGTCCAGTGCGCCAGCGCAGCGTGCCCACGACTGGGGCGGGCGGTGGTAGGGACACCGAACGACCTCAGGATAAACCGCCCGAAGAAAGCCCGCCTGCCGCAAACGCCACCGTTCATCAGCATGTTTTGATATTTCTGGAGTTCGGGGCGGTCGTGCTTCACATCCTGAGATCCATATTTCACATCAGAAGTGACAATGTTCACATAACGCCAGCCGAAGTTTTCGTTGTAAATGTGATCGGGGCGGTAGTTGCGCAACATCTCGCGACCCCAGGCAAGCGTCGCATCCGGCTCGTCTCCATTCACCACCATGCGGAGATCCCAGGTCGTTAACTGGCTGAAGGTCGAGTCCAGTTCTCCATCGAGATAGGCTTTTTCGTAATGGAGATAACGTTTCACAGGATCGATCGTTGCCGGTGCTCCGACGGAAGCTTCGGGATTGACCTGAACCAACGGGACGGCGTGCTCTAGGCTGATAGCGAGTGCCAATCGCTGGAAGATACCCGCAGAGGCATTTTCACTCGTTTCCTGAATCTTCCGGTAGATCTGAATCGCATTGCCGTATTCGGCCGGCCCGAAACCGTTGCGCCCGAGAGATTTCGCCTTGGCTCCGTCTGCCACCAGCATCTCCTGCATCAGGATAGAGTCGGCCAGGAGTCCCTCCACCAGCTGCCATTGTTCCCGGCCTTGCTGGGCAAATCGCGCCAAACCCGCTGGGGTTGCTTCCTTCAGAACGACGTATTTGGCTAGAGCCGTATCGAGTGAGTCGCTGCTGAGAAAATGATTGAGCGTTTCGCCCTTGGCTTGCTCCGGCTTTGGGATTTGCTGCGCCAGTTGAGAACCGAGTGACTCCAGTTGCCCAGACCAGTGCGCCTCAAGTTTCTCTCCGGCTTCCGTAAGGTCGGGTGAAGTTGCTTCGACGTTGCCAGGAGCCCTCGTCGCGAAAAGGCAGAGGATCAGGCCGGTGAAACAAAAGTGGTGGTGGGATGACTTCATCGCGAACGGTTGGCTTGATGAGATGACTGATGCAATTAATTGATATTGATAGGAATTTGCTTTTTCAAGGGTTTTTACCGGGGCGCCGGTCCTGCGGGGTTTGAGGGGGTGCAACCACGCCATCATCAGCGACGTGCGCGATCAGGGTGGAACTCGCGTGCATCAACACGCGTATCTCGCTCATCATGATGGCCGATTCTGGGCGATGTGGAGTGATGTTCTGGGAGGGCCGAGGGCTGGCGCTACTCTGGAGCAACACTGAAACATCGTGCCCGCTCACGACATGCCAGACACGCGCAATTCCTTTGCCACGAGCAAGGATGGATTGCAGTGGACCACGCCTGCCGATCACTTCCTTACCGGCGCACCCTGCTTGCGTGCCGCCGGGGCGGAATATCCTCTTGAATTGAATTCGTCCATCTTTTAAAAGCGATTCGCATTGTCGGAAACG
>JAURCU010000111.1 GCA_030828305.1 Luteolibacter sp. | reverse complement strand
CAGCTGGCGCATGTAGGCCGAAGCACTCATGTAGTTGCGCGCGGCAATCATCTTGTCATAGAGCTCTTGGGGAATCACCTCGCCTGTTTCGTGGTGGCGTGCAAAGAGATCGAGAGACTCACGGTCCCAGCAGTAGTTCTCCATGATCTGGGAAGGCAACTCGACAAAATCCCAGGGGACATTGGTGCCCGCAAGCGACTTCACTTCGACCTCACTCAGCAGTGCGTGAAGCAGGTGACCGAATTCGTGGAAGATGGTTTCGACTTCCCCGTGGGTCAGCAGCGCCGCCTTGCCATCCACCGGGGGGCTCATGTTGCCGACCATCAGTGCCAGGTGCGGCTCGCCGACTTCCCCCGCCTGCATCGGGTTCATCCACGCGCCCCCGCGCTTGGATTCGCGCGGATGCCAGTCGGCGTAGAAGGAGCCGCAGTGGCGGCTACTATCGGCGTCGTAAATTTCGTAGAACTTCACTTCCGGGTGCCAGACCTCGACCTTGCCATCCACCGGATTGGAACCGGGCTCGAGGTAAACCGAATCCTTCTCCTCGATGCGGATGCCAAAGAGTTTGGAAGCGATGTCGAACATGCCGCTCATCACGTTCTCGACCGAGAAGTAAGGGCGCAGCAACTCGTCATCGAGGTCGTAGTCGCGCTTGCGACGGTGCTCGGCCCAGTAGGCAGTTTCCCAGGGCTCGAGCGCTTCCACCGGCTCGCCAGTCTGCTCGGCCTTGTAGGCGGCGAGGCTCTCATAGTCCTCACGAAAAGCCGCTTCAATGCGATCGTGAAGATTGTCGACAAACTCAATCGCCTTGGCGCCGCTCTTGGCCATGCGCCGGGCAATGCTCAGATCGGCAAAGTGGGCGTGACCGAGGATTTCTGCCTTTTCGTGGCGGAGTTTGAGGATCTCGCCAATGAATGAGGTGTTGTCGTGCTCACCCTTGGAGCCGACTTGGGAAGAAGCCTCCCACACCTGTTTGCGAATGGCATCGTCTTCAAGATGCTGCATCAGCGGATACATCGAGGGGAACTGCAGGGTGAAGCGCCAAGCGGGTGCCTCGAGGCCCTTCGCCTTGGCGTTGGCGGCGGCACTTGCCTTGGCCGAATCGGGAAGGCCCGCGAGCTTGGCCTCATCGGTGATCACCAAGTCCCAGGCATTGGTCGAATCAAGCACGTGCTCGGCGTATTGCTTGGTCAGCTTGGAGAGCTGGGATTGGATCTCGGCCACGCGCTTCTTGTCCGCATCCGCCAAGTCGGCACCGGACTCACGAAAGTCCTCCAGGGTCTCCTCGACGAAGCGCTGCTGAATGGGCGTGAGTCGCTTCACGGCCTCACTCTCACCGAAGGCCTTGAGCACCTTCCACAGACCCGCGTTGAGGGGAATCGACGCGTAGAACTCGCTGACCGCGGGCAGCATCTTGTTGAGCGCGTCGCGCTGCTTGGGATTGTCGCACACCGAATCCAGATGCTGCAGACGGCCCCAGCCACGGCCTAGCGTTTCGGTGGCCTCCTCCAGCGCGAGGAAGGTGGACTCGTAGGTCAATGAGCCAAGATCCTGCTCACAAATCGCCTCGATGTTCTTCTTGGACAGCTCCAAACCCTCAGCGATGTCCGGCTCCACCGCTTCGGGAACCAGCGTGGACCAGCGAACGAGAAAATCTTCAGAGAGGAAAGGGTGCATGGCCAAAACCATGAATCAGCTTACCCGAAAGGCAAGCAAAGGAGCAGATCTGAAGACGGACATCACTTTGCAAAACCCAGCTCGCTGAGCTTCAGTGTCGCTTTGCCCTGCTCTTGGTTGTCGATATCGACCATGGTGTAGGTGAGGGTTGGATCTTCGGTGGTGGTGTCAAACTCGACCAAGCCGAAGGAGCAAGTCTTGTTGTAGCCCATGATGAATTCGGAGCCCTTGGCGTTCTGCATGAGGCCGTGGGTGTGGACATTGGTCAGGCGCGAACTCATGACTTCGTAGAGATCATAGCCATTGGGGCGAGCAATCTTGCGATAGTCCGTGCGGTGGCGGTCTGCGGCCATCAGCAGCACCCCGGCAATCTTGTTTTTCTCGATGGTCGAGAAGATCTCTTCGCGCTCATCAGCAAAGCCATCCCAAGTATCCTTGGAGCCACCCTTGACCCCGGGACTCCAAGGAACCGAGGAGACAATGACCTTGAAGACTCCCTTGGAGTTCTTGAGGGTATCCAAGAGCCAAGCCTTCTGAACGGGACCCAGCATGGACCCACCTTCGAGATCCCGGTAGTAGCGGCAGTCGAGCATGATGAAGTGGACTTGGCCGATGTGGAAACCGAACCAGCAGCCGGGCTGCTTGTCGCCACCGGCGTAGGCCGGGTTGACCCAGTTGTTGCGGAAGGTCTGCCACACCGAGCGCTTCCATGCCGGCACCTCGATCTCGGGGCCGGGGTTGCAATCGTTGAGACCAAAGTCGTGGTCATCGTATATTGCATAGACCGGCGTTCTCGCTACCAGTGAGCGCCACAAGGGCTGACTCTGACGACGGTAGTAGCAATAGTCGTTGGTCAGCTGATGCTCCGGGTCATCGATGTAGACGTTGTCTCCCAGAAGCAGCAAGGCACTGGGCCCACGCTTGGCGATGGTGGTCCACATGTGCTCGAACTTCGGCGTGTAGCCGGCGCCCCCACCGAAGGCAATGGAGAATTTGGCGGGATCTCCGGCCTTGGGCATCGTGCGAAACTCAAGACCTTCAGCCATTTTCTTTCCGTCGATACAGACATTGTAAGTGTAGCGCGTGTCAGGCTGCAGACCGCGTATTTCAATCGTTCCGGTGTAATCCTTTGTGGCATCGGTGAGAAACTTGAGCTCAGAGAGGCCAATGGCGTCACCGACTTTCGGATGAAACACATCAATCATCACTTCACATTCCATGGCTGTCCGCACCCAGAACAATGCCGAGTGATCCGTCACAGAACCGATCATCGGCCCGTGGACCATCGGACTGGACCGATCTGCCACCCACTTCAGGTAAGGCTCGTGACCGTGCAGCACCCTGATTTTTTCACGAGGGCCTGACTGTAGGCGGGTGACAGGTAACCCATTGCTCACCGCCTTCTTTGCAAACTCGAAAGCCTCTTCCGGCTTGTTCTGATGGCATGCCACCATCATCTGCACGAACTGGATTTCAGCCTCATCAATCGGGCTGTTCTTGTTGTTCGGATCCTTGACCACCGCCTTCAGCGTGCCCTGCGCATCGCCTTTGGCCAGAATTCGCACCGCATCCCGACCGGGATCGTGCTGGGCCGCGATCGGCAAACTGGAAAGAAGCAGGGCAGAAAGCGAAGAGAGCGAAAGGCGCAAGACGTTCATGGGCGTAGAAGTCCTACGTCAAGCCATCCCCCATTCTCCATCTTAAAATCATCAATCCACAATTGGATGATTCACTTAACCCTGCCACATTTGATCATGATACGCTCCATCGCCTTCATCTTGTTGCTGGCTGCACATTCGCTGCAGGCTGAGAACCTGCCGTCCTTCGAGTTGGATGAGGCCTGGAAGCAGAAGGTGGCCGCCGAAGCCCCCAGGAAGCCTCAGGTCGAACCCAAGAAAGAGCGCAAGGTGCTGATCTTCTCCTTGGCCACCGGATTCAAACATTGGTGCATCCCCCACTCAGAGGCCGTGGTGCAAATTCTGGGCGAGACAAGCGGCGCCTACACATGCGTCGCGAGCACCAATATCGAGGACTTCCGCGCCGAACGCCTCAAGGACTTTGACGCCGTGGTTCTCAACAACAGCTGCCCGGACAAGGAGAAGCGCGACATCTTCCACGACGTGATCATCCGCAACATCGACGAGACCGGTAAACAATACATGTCAATGCCCATGGCCGATCGCGAGAAACTGGTGAAAGAACTCTATCAGAGCCTGGTCAACTATGTCGCCGAGGGTGGTGGCCTGGTGCTCTTGCACGGCGGTATTGCCAGCTTTGCCAAGTCCGAGGAATTCAGCGCCATCGCCGGCGGCAGCTTCGCCTACCACCCCCACCAGCAGGAGGTCACCCTCACCCCCTGCTGCCCCGACCACCCGGTCACCAAGCCTTTCGGCGGCAAGCCCTTTATCCACACCGACGAGCCCTACGTGCTCGGCGGCGCCTACGACCAATTGAACTTCAACCCGCTGCTCGAAATGAAACGCGAGGGCATCGTGGATAAGAACAAGAAGCGCAGCTTCCACAAGCAGGTACGCTACCTCGCTTGGGTCAAACCCTACAAGAAGGGCCGCGTCTTTTTCTCCGCTCCCTCCCACAACGCGCAGAGCTTCGAGCGACCCGAGCTATTGGGTTTCCTGCTGGCCGGTATGCAGTATGCGCTGGGGGATCTGGAGTGTGATGACACGAGCAGGCCGAAGAGATAGGGACGTCCGACCCGGTCGTCCGATCCTATCGCCACAACGCGGTGCATCTTGGGACAATCGAGCCGATTGTCCTTACCAGGCTCACCACATGTTGCCGTCGCGCCAAATTGACTCTGGCAGCCACATGCTCTGATTCTCATCGCGGGCAAACATGGCGCCTTTGGAAACCCTTCTCGCCACGGTGGGTTCAATATCCCAGAGGCTTTTGACCTCGCTGCCTATTTTCGCACCTATGCGGTTGTTGTGGATGTCCATACGGTGGGTGATCAATTTCTCATCCTCCATTACTCCACTCACCCACTCCACCACCTTTGCATCCAGAGTGTACGCCACCACCGCGCTCGCCAAAGTGTGGCGGTAGGCATCGAGTGGACCGTTACGACCTCCCGGCAGATCGCACTGAGCCACCTTGATCCAGACATATCCGAGTAACAGCACCGGATAACTGGCCAGCAACAGAAGACAGGTTGCGGCCACACAAAAAATCCTGTTCCGCTTCTTCAAGCTTCTAATTAAAGGCAGCTTTCTCATGGCGAAGGAGGCAGGGTG
>JAURCU010000110.1 GCA_030828305.1 Luteolibacter sp. | reverse complement strand
GTTCGTAGGTCCCGGGATGGATCTTGATGGTGATGAGCCCAGGCTGTGCCGCCTTGTGGCGACGGAGGACCTGCTGGGCCTGATGCAGCGTGGCGACGGGTTGGGCCGCCGTTCCGGGGTGTGCATCATCCCCTTTTGGAGACACGTGGATGGCCTTGGCGCCTTCCTGGGGCGTTTCGGCATGGAGTGCCGTGGAGCAGGTGAGAGCGATGGTAAGTAAAAGCAGGTTCTTCATGGCTGTTTGGCGGGAATGGAAGACCCTAACGAAGAATCTCTTGAGGAAAAGCTTGTTCCAATTTTCGTGCCATTAGCCACCGCACGTGGTTTGATCGTCCAGCCCATGGAACGCCAACTGGACAGCTTCATCCGCCAGCTCGCCATCGAGCGGGGCCTGTCCGAGGCTTACCAACGCTCGGTGCGACAAACTCTGGATGGACTTGGCAGCTGGATGGATGGCAAGAAGCTGTCCCTGCAAGACATCGGCACCGACGAACTCGCCGAATTCCTCAAGACCCGCAAGCACGAGGGCCTCAATACGGCCTCCCTGCGCATTGTCACCGTTCACCTCAAAATCTTCTTCCGCTGGCTGGCCAGCGAGAATCACTTGCCCATGGATCCCGCAGAGCCACTGCTCGCGCCCCGTCCCGACCAAACCCTCCCCGAAACCCTGCACCTGAGTCAGGTCGTCAAGCTCATCGAATCCATCGACGTGAGCAAGGATCTCGGCCGCCGCGATATGGCCATTCTAGAAGTCTTCTACTCTTCTGGCCTACGCCTCTCCGAACTTTGTAGCTTACGTCTGGAGATGACCGACCTGGAAGATGGTTTCCTGCGTGTGACCGGCAAGGGCAACAAGACGCGCATCGTGCGCATCGGCGCCCAAGCTCTGGAAGCCGTGCGCAACTACCTCAGCAACGAGCGGCCCAATCTGGTCACCTCCAAGACCTCATCCCATCTCTTCATTAGCGTGCGAGGCGGCCCGCTCTCTCCCGACCGAGTGCGCCAGATTGTGAAGCAACGCGCCCAGCAAGCGGGCATTGAGAGTAAAATCTACCCTCACCTTCTGCGCCACAGCTTCGCTACTCACCTTCTCGAGGGGGGTGCGGACCTGCGCATTATTCAAGAACTCCTTGGCCATGCAGACATCTCCACCACCCAGATCTACACCCACGTCGACCGCCAGCGCCTGAAATCCATCCACAAGCAGTATCATCCACGCGGATAAGACATTTCGGGTTTCCCATATCTCTCACACTCGCTAAAAGACAACCATGTCTTGCATTCGTGCTGCCATCCTTCCGCTTCTGATTTGCACGCTTCCTACTGGTGCGACACCCGAGTTAGCGGCAAAAATCCAACAGACTTGGGAACTGGCCGCAACCAAATGGAAGGCCGATGCCGCCAAGGCTTTTAGTTCTGAACAAAGAGCCAATATTATTGAGAGCAGGCCCAAGGCAGCGGCCTACGCCCAACGCATGTGGGATGCAATCGGCAATTCCCTCCAGGAACCGTGGACCATCGAGCCCTCTGCCTGGTTCCTTCAAATCAGCGATGGAATCAAGGATCCAACCAAGACGGTTACCCTCTTTGCGTCCCAGATCGAGGCCACCAAGAAAGCCGTTCTGGAACATCACGCCCGCAATCCGGACCCGCGCCTCAACACGATGTGCTTCGCCCTGGCTCGCCTCTCCGATCCCCTGTCCCTCTCCATTCTCGAGAAGATCGAGAGCAACAACCCTGACTCAAAAATCCAAGGGGTGGCAGCCCTTGCCACTGCCATGGTCATCAAGAACCTGGGTGACGATGGCGACCTGATGCGCAAACGCCTTACCTACCTGCGCAAGGCCATCATCAACAGCGCCGAGGTCGAAATTGGCGACACCACCGTAGCCAAACTCGCCGAGAACGAACTTTACCTCATACGCTACCTCAGCAAGGGCCGTGAAGCCCCAGACTTCACTGGTATGGACTCAACCGGTACACCTTTCCAGCTCTCAGCCAGCCACGGCAAGGTGGTGGCGCTTATCTTCTGGGGTTCTAGCATACCTCAAGCCGATCATACCATTGACTACACCAACGAGATGGCCGCCAAGTTCAAGGACAAGCCGGTGCTGGTGCTGGGCATCAACCACGACCCCTTGGAAAAACTCAAGGCGATGCGCTCAGATGGTACTGTCAATTGGCGCAACCTATCCGATCCTGACAACCAACTGGCCAAGAGTTACCGCGTCGGCACCTGGCCCATGGTCTACGTACTCGACCACAAACGGCGCATTCACTACGCGGGAGGGCTCGGCAGTTTCGCCGAGTTCACCGCCGATGCCCTCGCCGACGAGATTCGTTAAAGGGGCCTAGTCCAAGAAGACGAATTCGGACAACTCCCACTTTCCATTGTGATCTTTGATCCAAGTGAAGTTGCATTCTTGGCTGCCATCAAACATGCGCATGTCGGGCATCTCAAGAATCCCCTCCACCACGGTGCGCACTTCGGCCCTCTTACCTGCAATCGTGATGGCCTTGAACTCGGCGATCTTGAAATCCGCCTTCTCCGCCTTTTTGGCCAACCATTGATAGCCTGAGATCACCTCGATCTTGCCGACTTGAAAGGGCTCTCTCTCGACGGCTTCAATATGAAAACGAATGGATTCAGCCAGAAGACTCTCCAGCCGATTGACGTTAAAGAGACCCACCCCACCGTCGACCGAGTCTGCCATGCTGATGAATGTTTTGCATTGTCGCTTGATGACCTCCACCTCACGGCTCCTCCACACCCAGTAGCCGAGCAAAAGCACCAGAACCGCTACCATGATCAGTTTTCGCTTCATTCTTCCTGGTTCTTGTTCGGATCAAAAAAGATGCGTATGTCGGCCTCCTTTGTTCCCAACAATTCCTGAGCCCGCATCAGGGCATCGCGCGTCGAGATATTGGGATTGGCAGGATTGCCAATGAAAAGGTTGGTTTCCCCTTTCCTTCGATCGCAGCCCTCCTGCAAGGTTTCGAGCACGCCAGATTTCTTGAGCACTTTGTAGACCTGGCGAGGTGCTCCCGAGATGATGAGGTGGCGTCCCTGATCACGCATGAAGCCAATCAGGTCCTCCAAGGCAAGCACGCTGGTGGCATCCAAATGGCGGGCGTTCTTGAGGCGCAGGACGATCACCTTGATGTTCGGATCGGCCACCGTGCGCTGGATCTGGGTGCGAAAAAGGTCGGCCGCTCCGAAGAACAAATCCCCTTCGACGTGAACAATGGAAATTGCCGGGATGGGGCGCGCGTGCTTGTCGTCTTTTTCGCGCAGCTCGCCTTGATCGTTGAATTCATACTCCACCAGGTTGGGCTTGCTGGCTTTGCGCAGAAACAGGCTCACCGAAATCGCCACACCAATGAAGATGGCCACGTGCAGAGGTGCCAGAAGCGTCGCGGCAAAGGTGCAGATGATGACAATGGCATCGTCCGATGTGGAGTTGAGGCAGATGCGGATGTTGCGTGCATTAAAGAGGGAGCAGGAAATCGCAATAATCAATGCCGCCAGCACCGCCTTGGGAATGTAGTCGATGAGAGGCAGCCCCCTAGCAGCAAGAAGCGCAATACTGACTGCCGCGCCAAGACTCAGTAGGCCGCAAATCAACGAAGAAAAACGGGTTCTCGCGCCAGACGCGTAGTTGAGCATGGAACGGGTCAGTGAACCAGATGCCGGCATCCCTCCAGCAATCGCGGTTGCCATGTTGGAGAGACCCACAGCGAGCATGTCCTGATTCACATCCGAGGGATCCCCCGCCCTCGAGGCCAGCGTCTTTGACATCAGCGAGTTCTCTAGGCAGGCGAGAAAGGCGATCGCCAGCGCCACGCCCAGCAAAGTGGAGATGTCATTGAAAATGCCATCACGAAGGAGATTGGGCAACTTGGGGACGAGATCTCCTAGAGCAAAGGTCTCAAAGGTAGCGACCCCTACGAAAGCCCCGGTTCCATTGCGGATGAGGGTTCCGAAAATTGCCGACATCAGGATCAGGGTGATGGCAAACACCGGCCAGCGGGGGCGCAGCCTCTTGAGTAAAAAGTAGAAAACGAAGGTGGAAACCCCGATACCAAGCGTGACCCACTGCATTTGGTTGAGAACCTTTACCAGTCCGATCGCGAGACCAACGAAACTTGCCGATGTCTCCCGATCGAGCACTTCGCGTAGTCCCAGAAGGTGGATCAGTTGGTTGGCTACAATCAGCACGGCTGCTCCAGAAATGTAGCCGACCAACACGGAGCGTGAGACAAACTGCATCAGGTCGGCCGCGCGGATAAGGGAACCCAGCACCGCGATAACCCCCACCATCAGCACCAGCAAGGGAACCATCTCATGCCAGCGATCCGCCATACCAGGATAGGCGGCAAAGAAACTGAAAAACATCAGGGCCGTGGCATTGGTCGGCCCGAGGATGGTGAATCTAGAGGCCGAAAAGAAGGGCGCGACCAAAGCAGCTACCGCCGTACTGAGAACCCCATACACCACCGGCAGGCCGGCGATCGCCGAAAAGGCAATGGCTTGGGAAATGGCAAGCAGGGTCACATTGAACGCAGCGCGCGAGTCACTCACAAACCATGGCCACTGGTAGTGGCGAAGGGCACCGATAAATGGGAACAGGGTCACATGATCTGCGGAAAATTGCGCACTGAAACGGCGGCCAAGCTGCTTGCATTGATTCAGAAAGGACATCGCAGCTTGTCTTATTTGAACCTGGCTTTGCGAAAGAGCCACAAGCCCAGCGCAATGCAGACCACGTTGGGAATCCACAGCATCACGCTGGCGAGATAGAAGCCTTTGATCTGTTCAGCCATGACGCTGCAAAGGAAATAGGCGGCACCAATCGCAAGGCTAATGATCAATCCGCGCGATGTGTCAGTGCGCTGGGTGGTCAACCCTAAGGGGACCGCAATGAATGCGAATGCCAAACAGGCCATCGAGAACGAATATCGCTTGATCAACGTGGTCTTGAGTTCGACGACGGTTTTCATCTCCAAGCCATGGGAATCATTTCTGAGC
>JAURCU010000010.1 GCA_030828305.1 Luteolibacter sp. | reverse complement strand
TGTTCTCGAGAAGCTTGGCTGCTTCCGCCGCCTTACAGGAACTCATGGGAACCAGTGTCTCAATGGCTGGAGCGTAGAGTTCGCGAACTTTCTCCAGACATGCCGGAGTCAGCCCGGCGATGAGTTTGGGTATTTCGCCGACCTTGCTGCTGGGATTGCCGGGATCCTCCCGCTCGGGAGAGTAGCCGAGGTGAAAGTCCACGCCGGCGAGCATGCCGCTTCCCGCTTCGAGGGCTTGGCGCAGGTTTTCCTCGGTCGTGCCCGGAAAACTGGTGGATTCGAGCACCACCACACAGCCTTGCTGAAGGTGGGGAGCGATCGCTTCGGCGGTGCTGAGGATGTAGCTCAGATCCGGTGTGCGGTTTTCGTTGATGGGGGTCGGCAGGCAGAGAACAACGGCGCTCGCTTCCGTGCAGCGGCTCATGTCGGAGCATGCCTCGAGTTTGCCATCCGCAGTTATTTGGCGGAGTTCATCGGAGGCAATGTGCTTGAAGTAGCTAACACCCTGATTGAGCAATTCGGGCTTCTTTGGGTCAACGTCGATACCGATGACATGCGCGCCACTGCGGGCAAATTGGATAGCGAGCGGCAGGCCGACGTAACCCAGGCCGATGATAGCGATGGTTTGCATGGGAGAAAAAATTTCTAATAGATCACCGCTTGCAGGTAAAGGCCATCGGCCGGGGCGCTGATTGGTGACTTGCCATGAGGTAGACCGGGAGCTTGATCCAGAAGCAGGGCAAAGTCGTCGATGCGCATACGGCCCTGCGCCACATGCACTGCTGCACCCGTCATGAGGCGCACCATCTTGTAGAGAAAGCCATCACCTTCGAAGGTGATTCGATAGCCATCGTCCAGGGTTGTGAGTTCGGCCCGCCTGATGGTGCGCTGCCAGTTCATGTCCGGACCCTCGTTGCCACGGTAGGCGGCAAAGGCGTGAAAGTCGTGTCGGCCAAGATAGAGGCCAAGTGCTGCCCGGAGCACAGCGGCATCGAGCAGTTTGGGTAGATGCCAGGCCAGCCCGGCGCGGTGTGGCGGCAGTACCGGATCGGTGGCAATGTCGTAGTGGTAGATCTTGCTGTTCGCCGAGAAGCGTGCGTGAAAATCGTCGGCGACCTCTTCGCAGGCCATAACCCGAATGGTGTCGGGAAGTTTGGTGTTGAGTGCGGGCACCCAGTTGAAGGGATTCATGGAAATATCCGCAGGCGCGTCGAAGTGGGCGACTTGCGCCAGTGCGTGCACGCCCGTGTCAGTGCGTCCTGATCCCACGAGTTTGATGGTTTTTTTGGCGGTCTGCTCAAGAGCCCTATGCAAGTGATCCTGCACCGTGTTGCCACCGGCCTGAACTTGCCAACCCTGGTAGGGTCGGCCGTCGTAAGCGATGGTCAGCTTGAGCCTCACGACTTTATGACAGGGGTTTCGTTGACCATGGCGTAGACCGTGGTGCCCGCCAGAATTTTTCCAAGTTTGGCGGGAGCGGGCCGCAGACCTTTGCTGTCGGATAGGAAGAGAACGATTGCATCCGGGTAGGCCTGTTCGAACTGATCGAAGCTGAAAACCTCGGTGATCAGGGTCTTCTTGATGGTGATTTCCGGTTTGGCCACCAACTCACTGAGCTCCATCTGATTGGGGGCTTGGCTGAAACAGATGTTATGGCGCAGGTCGGTGGCTGCAGCCTTGCGGTGGTGCTCGTCGCGGTCGATGGGTTCGATCTGCCAGACTCCGGCGCGGGTGAACTGATGGCTGAAGCGGTCTGCTGCCATGGAGTTGACCTCGTCGTTGGGGGTGGCGGCCACCAGGTGACCAAGGCCGTTGAAGTCGAGTTCTTCCTCGGCAAACTCGGAGAGAATATTGGCCCGGTGTGCCTCAAGCCCATCCATTTTGGCAGCCGAGATATTTTTGTCGTTGGTGTCCAGGAGCATCACCCGGTGGCCGTTGTCATGGAGTGTCTTGGCGATGCGCCGTATCCATGGGTCCGCGCCGGCAAAAAGGATGCCAGTCGCATTTTTGGAGGCGAGTCCGAGGCGGCGGGCCATCGGCACGGCGGCAATACCGTAAGTGGCCACGGTGCCCACAATCACCATGAAGACCAGCGCCACCAGTTCTTGGGACTGCCCCGCGATCATGACCGACTTTTCACCGAACTGGCCGTGATTGGCGGCCTCCTCGAACTCAAGAGCAAAGATGGAAGTGATGGCGGCGGCCACAATTCCGCGAGGTGCCATGGCCGCTAGGAAAGTCTTCTCCTTGAAGGTGGTGCTCTTGGAGAATACCAAGGAAGCGTAAACGGAAAGTGGTCGGCCGATGGCAATCAAAAAGATCAGCAGGAAAAGACCCTTCCAGAGAGTGCCTCCAAGGTCTGCCGGAGCGATGCGGCCCGAGAGCACGATGAAGAGTGAAGAGATGATGAGGGTGCGCAAGTTCTCCTTGAACTCGAGAATATGGCGCACGAAGGCGTGGCGTTGGTTGGCGAGGGCAATGCCCAATACGGTGACCGTCAGCAGACCCGCCTCCTTTTCGAAGGCGTTGGAGACAGTAAAGGCCACTGCCACCACTGCCAGCAGGAATACCGGTTGCAGGTAATCGGGCACGAGGTGATGCCTCAGCAGCCACTCCACCAGCTTGGCGATGACCAGCGCACCAATCACGCCGACAGCAATCATGATGCCAAGCGATTGCAGGGTCTCGCTCTGGGCGGCCTCCATGTCGGTTGCCATCGCGACCTTGAAGACCATCACCGCAAGAATCGCGCCGATGGGGTCAACCACGATGCCTTCCCATTTGAGCATGGAGGCCATCTTGCGGGTTGGATTGATATGGCGCAGCAGGGGTGCGATCACGGTCGGGCCGGTGACGGTCAGAATGGCACCAATCAGAGCGGCAATTCGCCAGTCGTAACCGAGTACCTGGCTCATGAAGACGGCGGTCAGGCCGAAGGATATAACGACGGCGAGGGTGCAGAGTCGCAGGATGGGCAGGCCGGATTCCCTCAATTCGCGGAATTTCAGGGTTAGGCCACCTTCAAAGAGGATGATGGCCACAAACAGGCCGACCACCGATAGTAGGACGCTGCTACCGTCACTCGAGGCCGCCAAAAAGTCATCAATGCGCACCCCTGAGATACGCCCGAATGCGAAGCCGCCGGCGAGGAGCAGGAGGATGGAAGGCAGCTTGAGGCGCCATGCCAGCCACTGGCAGGATATGCCAAGGGCCAGGATCCAGGTCAGGTAGGTCAGGGAGGACATTCGGGAGGCGTTGATGCATGCTAAGGAACAAGTCCCTGAGGGCAACGCCTTTTAACAATCTGGATCTTTTGATGCTGGCGTTGCGCGAATGGATACTGAAAGGTCATGCTCAATCGACCTGTAATCGAATCCATGAACCCGTCCCAATTTCCCATGACTTCGCGCCGCCGCTTTTTGACCACCACCGGTGGAGCTATCCTCTCCACCTCAGCGCTCAGTTACAGCCAAACCCGGGGCTCCAACGACACGATCCGTGTGGCCCTCATTGGCTGTGGTGGCCGTGGCCAGGGTCTCTCCAAGCAGGCTCACGGCGTCAAGGGTGTGGAACTTGTCGCGGTTTGCGATCCGGATAGCGCGCACATGGACAAAGTCGCAGGGCAGTTTGAGCACAAGGTCGACAAGATCCGGGATTACCGCAAACTGCTCGAGCGCAAGGACGTTGATGCGGTCATCATTGCCAGTGGTAATTATTGGCATGCACTGCACATGATCCACGCTGTTCAAGCTGGCAAGGATGTGTATGTCGAGAAGCCGGTTAGCTGGGACGTCTTCTCCGGAGCGCAGATGGCCGCCGCAGTTGAGAAGACCGGTCGCATTGTTCAGGCAGGCACCCAGAATCGTTCTGACAAGGGACTCATCAAGGCGCTTGAATTCATCAAGGATGGCGGTATCGGCGAGATAAAGTCCATGTATGGCAACTGCTTTCGCAACCGAAAGTCCATCGGTAAGGTGGGCAAGGCCATCAGTCCTCCCTCGACTCTGGACTACGACTTGTGGCTCGGGCCGGCACAGGATCAACCCATCATGCGCCCCAGCATTCACTACGATTGGCACTGGGATTTCAATACCGGTAATGGTGACATGGGCAATCAGGGTCCCCACGAGCTCGACTTGCTCTGCCTTTTTGCGGGTGATCCCGACATGCCCACCGAAATGTACAGCACCGGCGGCCGCTTCGGTTGGCATGATGCCGGCAACACCGCCAACATGCAGACAGCCATCTTCAAGTTGGGTGGCATTCCCTGCACTTTCGAGGTCAACAACATGTGGCAGACGCCTGCCAAAAACGCTGCGGTAGTCTACAAAGGGACTCGCGTTGGTGTCATTGTGAGCGGCGAGAAGGGTGAATTTCGTGGCGGCCGTGGCGGAGGCTATGTGCTTGGCCCTGACGGCAAGACCCGGTTGGAGAAGTTCCCGGGTGATGCGGGTCGCGGTCACATGCAGAATTTTTTCGACTGCGTACGCTCTCGCAAAGCGGAGGATCTCAATGCTCCGATTAAGCACTCGCACAAGTCGGCCAACCTCTCTCACTTCGCAAACATCTCGATGCGCGCCAGTGAGGAGATTGCTCTCGAGAACCTAGCCGCTGAGCTACCACAGGACGAGATGCTTCTCGATTGCATCTCGCGTCAGCGTGAACAACTCAAGGTTTGGAATGTGGACCTTGCCAAGACCCGCTGTCACGTCGGCAGCAAGGTGAGTATTGATCCCAAGACCGGTATGGTTTCGGGAAGTGACGCAATCAATGCCTTCAACGAAACCCACTACCGCAGGGGCTACGAGATTCCCAAGGTATAGAAGCCGGCCCCGTATGTTTGGTCGGGGCTTGATGAGAAAATTCTAACCAGCTTCCAGCCAGCTATTGAGGATTTCCACGGCAGCGGCCTGATCAATCACGGCCTTCTGCTGTTTTGCCTTACGCCCCGCTTCGCGCAGTTTGCCGGCAGCGCTGAGTGTGGTGAAGCTCTCGTCGACGAAGTGCAGTGGCAATTCGGGTAGGCGAGCGGCAAGTTGCTTGCCAAATCCACGCGCCTTGGCCGCGGCATCACCCTCACGACCGCCGCTGTGAAGGGGCAGGCCCAGCACCAAGGTGCGTATCTTGCGCTCAATGACCAGTTGGACGATGCGCTCCAGGGGATCGGTCTGGGTCCGGTGAATGGTTTCCACCGGATGCGCCATGATACCCATGTCGTCGGTGGCTGCGATGCCGATGCGCGCCTCGCCAAGGTCGATTGCCAATACCGGATGCACTTCAGACATCAGAGTAGTTCGTCGGGCAGTTTTTTGACCAAGTGCTTGATCTCATCCGCACGGTCACGATTGCAGACCAATAGCGCGTCCTCGGTCTGCACCACGATAAGATCGTCAACACCACAGAGGGCGATACGGCTGCCCGGGCGCGTGTTGTAGACGATGTTGTCCGTGCTGTTGAATTCACTGATGCTTGTATTGGCGAGGTTGCCTTCACCGGCAGCATCCAGGTATTTGGCTACGGAGATCCAGGAGCCGACATCGTCCCAGTCAAAGGTCGCCTCGATATTGAGCACGCGTTCGGCACTCTCCATTAGCGCGTAGTCGATGGAGCGGGGTTTTTGGGAGGGAAAGCGCTCGGCGATGGTACGCATGATGTTGTCGGAGGCTTCCAGCTCATCAATGAAGTTGGCGAGATCAGGTGCGTGTTTTTTAAGTTGGCCCATTACCGTGGGTAGCGACCACACGAACATGCCGGCATTCCAATTGAAGCTGCCTTGGCGCAGGAATTCCTCCGCCAGCTCCGGATTGGGCTTTTCGCGAAAGCGCTTCACCTCGAAGGCCTCATGGCTGAGTGAGGCTCCTTCGATCTTGGAGGCCTCACCGCGTTCGATGTAGCCGTATGAAGGACAGGCCCAGCTCGGCTTGATTCCGATGGTGACCAAGCTATCCGAATGTCTGGCGGCGCTCAGGGCGTCGCTCATCACGGACTTGAAACCATCGGTGTCGCTGATGAGTTGGTCGGAGGGTAGCACCATCATGGTGGCGTGCGGGTTGCGCGCGGCAACCAAGCCGATACCGAGTGCCACAGCCGGGCCGGTGTCCCTCTTGGCGGGTTCGGCGACGATGTTGCTGGCTGGTAGCATTCCGGCGATTTCGCGAACTGCTTTCTCCTGATGCGTATTGGTCAGGATCAGGATGTTTTCTACGGGTATCACGCCATCGAGACGGCAAATGGCCTGCTCCAACAGGGTGCCATCACCAAAGAGGTCGATGAGTTGTTTGGGTCGCGCATTGCGGCTGAGCGGCCAGAAACGGGTGCCGGAGCCGCCGGCGAGGATGAGAGCGTAACATTCGGATGGCTTGGTCATGCGCGAATGAGCTTGGAGGGATTATGGCGACGACGAAACCAAATTTTATCGGTTGTCCTGCTGCTCCAAGCGGCTTAAGATCAAAACATGAGTGACCAACACAAGCAAGAGAACCCGGCATGGGTTGAGAATTCCGCTTTGATGGCTCCCGCTCTTCTGGGGGCCTCTGCCGGCCTGATTGTCGGCGACATGATGCACGGGTCCGCCCGTCGCGGCTTAGGCCTTGGCATGGGGATCCTGGGCGTCGCGCTGGTCGCGCCCTATGTCTTCGGTACTGCCCGCGGCCTGATCACCGGCCCGCGCAGCAAGTTCGGCGTGCGCAAACGCATCCAATCCATACGCGATGGCGGCATGGGAGATCCCGCTCAGGCAGCTGATTTCGACGATGTTGACCATGAGTTGCGCGAACAGGGAGTTGTCTGATCCTCGTCACTAAATCCCTGCGCTCCTCTTCCGGTCAGGGTTTCTTGCGCGGTCTGCTGTCCCAGGTGTTGGCAGCTCTTGGTGCATAGGCTGGTCGCGCGTCGACCTCAGGCATGCCGGCCAGCACCTTTCCGAGTTTTTCAAGTGCCTGCTTGTGTTGCGCCTTGTTGCTGTTGATCAGATTCGATTTCTCCCACGGATCTTGGTGCAGGTCGTGGAGGCGAATGATTTCACGTTCATTGGATACCCAGACCTTGAAACGCTTGTCTCGGATGACCCGGGTGGCGAAGTCCTCTTTACCGCGCACGCCCTGTTCATCCAGTATGGCACGTCCGAGACCAACTGCGCAGATCCATTCGCGTGGACTGTCTCTGACTTTGCCGGTCAATAGTGGAGCGATGGAGACACCATCAATTTTCAAATCTTTCGGCACTTTGCCACCTGCCAACTCTACAAAGGTTGGCAGCAGATCGGAAAAGTCGGTGAGCGCATCGGTTTCGACTCCGGCGGGAATGGTGCCCGGCCAGTTGGCAATGAAGGGAGCGTTGCAGCCGGCCTCCACTTCCTTGGCCTTGGCGCCCTTCACTTTCACTGCGTTGCGGGTGCCGACGATGCCGTCGGTGGATCCGTTGTCGGTGGTGAAGATGACCAGCGTCTTCTCGCGGAGCCCCAGTTCATCGAGGGCGCCGACCACCCGGCCGACCATTTTGTCGGCGTAGCGCACCATGGCCTTGTGCTTGTCGAGATTGGTCTTGGCATCGGGTTCGTCCGGCGTGGTCACAAAGGGAGTGTGGGGGAGGCACATCGGCACATACAGGCACATCGGCTCATCCTTGTGCTGCCTCATGAACCCGACGAGGTGGTCAATGTAGAGGTCGGGACCGAATTTCCCCTGGTAGGTTTTACTGCCTTCCCTGGTATGGATGTAGGGGTTCTGATAGCGTTTCCCGCTACCTTTGACACCCGTTTCGTAGCCGGTCCACATGGCCCAGTCGTCGAAGCCGTGCTTTTTCAGAGCATCAGGGGCGAGGCGGAAGTCATTGATCTGCCGCTTGCCAGTGGCAAAGGTTTTATAACCTAGATCCTTCATCAGCAGCGCAAAGGTGGTGTTGCGCTTCTGCTTCCAATCGAAATAACCGACTCCCCACCGTGGTACGTCCCAATGGTTCACATAGCCGTTGTGGTAGGGATAGGTGCCGGTGAGGAGCGTTGCGCGCGATGGCGTACACTGCGGCATCGAATAGGCATTGTTGAACTTCATGCCTCCGGCAGCCAGCGCATCGACATGGGGAGTCTTGATGTCCTCGGCGCCGTAGCAGCTGATCCACTCCTTGCCCAGATCATCGAGCATGATGAAGATGATGTTGGGCTTGTTCTTGGCGAGCGCGGGAGGCGCGGACAGTGCGCTGCAGCCAGCGATGGCGAGAATCAGGAAATGGCGAAGCATGAAGCGCATACTGGCGATGCCGTGCCCCGCTATCAATCCCTCACTCGTTCCACTTCCGCTCCCAGCATGAGGAGCTTCTCGTCAATGTGCTCGTAGCCACGATCAATGTGATAGAGGCGGCTGATGGTGGTGGAGCCCTTGGCAGTGAGGCCCGCCAGCACCAGGGCTGCCGAGGCGCGCAGATCCGAAGCCATTACCGGCGCGGCAGTGAGCTTTTTCACGCCGTGAACCACGGCGGTGCCATTGTCGACCTTGATGTCCGCACCCATGCGCTTGAGTTCGGCGCAGTGCATGAAGCGTTGCGGAAAGATGGTGTCCTTGATCACGCTGATGCCCGGCGTGGTGGCCAGTAGAGCCGTCATCTGCGCCTGCATGTCGGTGGGGTAACCGGGGTAGGGAGAGGTTTCGATCTCCACACCACTGAGTTGTTCGCCGCGATGGATGGTGCACTGGGTGCCCGCCTTGTTGAACTCGATCTTGTGACCCGATTCCTCAATCGCGGCGGTGATGGCCTTGAGGTGCTCGCGGTTGACCCGCTTGAGGGTGACATCATTTCCGGCCAAGGCCGCCGCGGCCATGAAGGTGCCGGCTTCGATGCGATCGGGAATCACAGTGTGCTCAACCCCATGCAATGCATCCACCCCCTCGATGGTGATGGTGCGCGTGCCGGCACCGGTAATCTTGGCACCCATCGCATTGAGGAAGTTGGCCAAATCGAGCACTTCGGGTTCGGCGGCGGCGTCTTCGATCACGGTGGTTCCCTCGGCCAGGGTGGCGGCCATCATCACGTTATCGGTGCCCAGCACGGTGGGACCATGGGTGCCTGCAAGATTGATTTTGGTTCCTTTGAGGCCGTTCTTGGCAGTGAGGGTGATATCGCCGCCCTCAATCTCAATTTTGGCTCCGAGCGCCTCCATGCCCTTGAGGTGCAGATCCACCGGGCGGTCGCCAATCACGCAACCACCGGGCAGCGAGACCACCGCGCGGCCGAGGCGGGCCAGCATGGGGCCCATCACGCAGATTGAAGCCCGCATCCGGCGCACCAACTCATAAGGAGCAGTGTCCGCGATCTTTGCGCAGGTGATGCGCACCGTGCCCGAGGATCGTTCCACATCCGCTCCCAAGGCGCCCAGGATCTGAATCATGTAATTGGTGTCCGAGACATCGGGCACGCGGCGGATGATGCAGTCGTCCTCACTGAGTAGTGCGGCAGCCAGAATGGGCAGGGACGCGTTCTTGGAGCCCGAAATGTTGATCGAGCCTTCTAGGGTGCTGCCGCCGTGAACGATGAGTTTATCCATTGGATGAAGAAGCCTTTGGAGGCTGGGACGGCGATCCTAGGATGGTTTTCGCGCAGCGGGGAAGCGTTCAATGCCCGAAAGGTCGCTTTTGATGGTTATGTCGTTGAAGCCCGCTGACCCAAGGAGCTTGCTGACCTCCCCAGCCTGATCGTGGCCGATTTCGAGGGCCAGCCAACCACCGGGCAAGAGTTTTTCGAAGGCTTCTGGGATGAAACGGCGGATCAGATCCAGGCCGTCGGCACCACTGAAGAGGGCCAGGTCGGGATCGTGTTCGAGTTCCTTGCTCATGCCGGCACGGTCCCCTTCGGGCACGTAAGGCAGGTTGGCGACGATGCCCCCGAAGGAGCCATCGAGTTTCGAAAAAAGATCGCTTTCGATGAGTTGAACCCGATCAAGCCCCAGTGCCCTGGCGTTTTCTCGACTCAGCGAAAGCGCTTCGGCCGAGGCGTCAGCCAGGGTCACCTGCCACTCAGGGTGCGCGGCTGCCAGGCTCAGCCCCAACACTCCGCTGCCGCAACCCATGTCGAGCACCTTGAGGTCATCGGGTAGTTCCCAACTTAGAATCCATTCGGCCAGCTCCTCGGTTTCGGGGCGGGGAATGAGGGCGCGACCATCGCATTTGAATTCGTGATCGAGAAAAGAAACGGTGCCGAGCAAGTGCTGCAGCGGGATGCCCTCGCCGCGTCTCCTGAGAGATTCCCGCAGGGGAGCGAGTTCGGCCTCGGTCATTGGCCGATCGAACTGGGTGTAGATTTCCATCCGTGTGCAGCCAAGTTGATGGGCCACCAGCCACTGCATGTTGCGGCGGGCATCCTCGATGCCGCGTTTTTCCAGGTAGCCGGTGCCACCGTCGATGGTTTCCAGAACGGTTTTCATGCGCCGCGGCAAGGGTGGGGTCAACCCACGTCGAGGCCAAGCGGATTTCAAACTTCCCTGCGGATTCCTATCTCTGTAAGAATGCAGCCATGAAAATACTGCTGAGCTTTCTCTGTGTTGTGTCTGGTGGGCTTTTATTGGCTCAGGAGGGTTCGACCGACCGGCAGCCCAGAAAACCCAACATCATCCTCATCATGGCCGACGACCTCGGCTACCGGGAGTTGGGTTGCTATGGCCAGAAGAGGATCCAAACGCCCCATATTGATCAGATGGCCAAGGAGGGCATGATCTTCACCCAGTTTTACGCCGGCTCTGCCGTTTGCGCGCCCACCCGCTGCAACCTGATGACCGGCCGCCATGGCGGCAACGCTTACATCCGCAACAACGGCGAGATCAAGAACCCTGCCAAGGACCGCTTTGGTGGTCAGACTCCCATTCCTGCCAATTCGCCCTGCATTGCCAAGACGCTGAAAGCTGCCGGTTACGCCACGGGTTGTTTTGGTAAGTGGGGTTTGGGCGCTCAGGGGACAACGGGTGACCCGCTGAGGCAGGGCTTCGATCGCTTCTATGGCTACAACTGCCAGCGAAACGCCCACAACCTCTACCCGCTCTATCTGGAGGATGACGACAAGCTACACCTGCTCGAAGGCAACACCCGCGGCCGCACCGGTAAGCAGTATGCGCCGCAGTTGATCGCCGACCAGGCCCTCGAGTTTGTGAAGGCGAATAAGGACAAACCCTTCTTTCTTTACTACCCGACCGTCATTCCCCACCTGCCGCTGCAGGTGACTGACAAATACCTGAACCTCTACAAAGGTAAGTGGCCGGAGACGCCTCACACCAGGGGCAGCTACCAACCCCACGACACGCCCAAGGCATGCTACGCCGGCATGATCACCTTCATGGATGCGCAGATGGGTCGACTCATGGCCCTGCTCAAGGAGCTGAAGATCGATGACCACACCATTGTCATGTTCACCTCCGACAACGGTACTACCCACCTGAAGGCGCAGGCCGATTATGAGTTTTTTGAGAGCGTTGGCGAGTTGAAGGGCCTGAAGGGTCAGCTCTATGAAGGTGGGATTCGAGTTCCTCTGGTGGTGCGCTGGCCCGGTAAGATCAAGCCGGGGACCAAGAGCGACCACATCAGCGCGCACTATGATCTGCCCATCACTCTGTCCCATATCGCCGGCACCGAATTCGATCCGAACTGCGACGGCATCAGCATGGTGCCGGTCCTCACCGGGGGAAAGCAGGAGAAGCACGAGTTCCTGATGTGGGACTTTGCCGGCTACGGCGGCCAGCTCGCCGTGCGCATGGGCAAGTGGAAGGGCATCAAGCGCGGTTTACAGAAGAAGTCGAACGCCCCTATGGAGCTTTACGATCTGGAGGTGGATGTGTCCGAGAAGACTGATGTCGCAGCGGCCAATCCCGAGGTCGTTGCCAACATGGAGCTTATCCTGAAGCGCGAGCGCAGCCTGCCGGAGCTCGAGAAATTTCGCTTCGGGAACTATGTGGGGGACTGAGTCCGAGGCTCATTCTAAGAAAGATGGTTTTGGGGGTTGCGCAAGCACAGGGAAACCGATTGTTTTTTGAAGCCTCAAACAATGCGGCTTAACCCATATTCCGATGACCGAAATTTTCATGATTCTTGGCTTCACTCTCGCGGCTTACGCGATTGTTGCGAACGACTCCATCCAGACGCTTGGTACCTTCATCGCCTCCAACTCCAAGCGCCCATGGTGGATGCTCTGGATCTGGGTTTCGGGGATCATGGTCATCACAGTGACCTGGGGCTGGCTGATCAACGGGGGCGACCCGGCCTTCGGGCGATTGGCAGCGGCAGGAAAGAACATCCCGCATCCGGAATCCTTCGGTGGCGCCATCACCTGGCTCTTTGTGTTGCCGCCGCTCTGCTTGGTCATTCTCACGCGCATGGGGATCCCCGTCAGCACCTCGCTTTTGGTGCTGACCGCCTTCAAAGGTCTGGTTGCGGCACAACAGAGCAAGACGCCGAAGGCTGCGGTTGAGCTTTTCGAGTCGATGATGCTCAAGTCCCTGGTGGGTTACGGCATCGCTTTTGCGGTAGGTATTGTTCTTTACGCCGCGGTCATCTACCTGATGGAGCGCAAGGTCGCCGCCGAAAAGGAAGGTAACAAACCGCAAAACGAACTGCATCCCGTATGGATGGTCTTTCAGTGGTGTTCAACGGGTTTTCTTTGGTCGATGTGGCTGGTGCAGGATCTGGCCAATATATTCGTTTATCTGCCTCGCGAGCTCACCTGGTGGGGCTTGGCGCTCTCGCTGATCGGCATGGTCCTGATGCAGGGTTATCTATTCAAGGAGAAGGGTGGCAAGATCCAGAAGGTGGTGACGGTCAAGACCAACACTCTGGATGTGCGCTCGGCCACCTTCATTGACCTGCTTTACGGCATGGTGCTTTTGTTCTTCAAGGTGGATTACATTCCCAAGCTGTTTTCTTCCATGGGCATGGTGGTGCCCTGGCCGGAGAAAATGCCCATGAGCACGACCTGGGTTTTCCTCGGGCTGCTTGCCGGCCGTGAGGTAGGCATTGCAATCCGTCTGAAACTGCGATCGGAAAACAAGGCTTCCAAGCTTATCTTCATGGATGCTGGCAAAGCCTTCATTGGCTCCGCCATTGCGGTGTTGCTCGCATTTTTCCTGCCGATGTTCATCAAACCGGTGGTTGCCAAAGAAGCAGAGCCCGTACCCGTTGGCGAGAGTTCTCCGGATTCTGGAGATTCAGGTGAAGATGATGCCGGGGCTCCTGCTGACCCTTGAGCGCTTTTTGCCTTTCGGTGACGGCTGGCCAGCCGTAGCGTGGTCAGGAAATGTTTGATACCGCCGAACTTGGCAGAACCGTATCCAAGGAGGATTACGCCAGACAGGCTGCGCCCCTGCGCCTGGATCTGCTGCAAACCCAGTTCAAGCTGAAGAAGGCGCCCTTTCCGGTGATTGTGCTATTCGGCGGTGTTGATGGTGCGGGCAAGAGCGAAACCATCAACCTACTCCACGAATGGCTCGACCCCCGCTGGCTCATCGCCAAGGCCTACGGCGAGCCCACCCAGGAGGCGCTTGAGCGTCCCTTGTTCTGGCGCTATTGGAATGACCTCGCGCCCAAAGGCCGCATCGGCCTCTATCAAAGCGCCTGGTATTCGGACCCCATTTTGCGGCGCGTCTATGGCAAGACCAGCACCAAGGAGTTCGAGGATTCGCTCGACCACATCCGCAACTTTGAGCGGGCTCTTACCGATGACGGGGCACTCATCGTCAAATTCTGGATGCACATCAGCAAGCAAGATGAAAAGACCCGCCTTAGACAGCTTGAGCAAGACCCGCTGACCAGTTGGCGCGTCAGGGAGCAGGACTGGGAAAACTGGGAGCACTACGACGAATTCATCGAGGTGGCCGAGCGCGCAATCACCAAGACCAGCCGGGGCCGTGCACCCTGGCACATTGTCGAGGGAACCGATGAAAATTTTCGCACCCTGTCAGTGGCCGGCACCTTGCTGCGCCGCATCCATGAGCACATGGGGGCCATTGAGGCTCTCGAGAAATCGGGCAAGCCATCCGAATCGCGCGAGGATGAGGAGGCCCGGGCACTGGAGGGTCTCTCCTACAATCCGACGCCTGGTGTGACCATCCTCAGCCAGCTGGACATGGAGCAGAAGCAGGATGAGCATGACTATCGTCAGCGCCTTGAGCAGTTGCAGGGCCGCCTCGATCAACTCTCAAGGCAAGCCAAGGAGTTGGGGGTATCGACCATCATTGTTTTTGAGGGCTGGGATGCCGCTGGCAAAGGTGGAGCCATCCGGCGA
Source organism: Luteolibacter sp. (assembly GCA_030828305.1). Taxonomy (GTDB): domain Bacteria; phylum Verrucomicrobiota; class Verrucomicrobiia; order Verrucomicrobiales; family Akkermansiaceae; genus Luteolibacter. Next base: position 28,120 of record JAURCU010000010.1, on the reverse strand, counting down.
ATCATTCCCGGGCTCGACGCGCGCCTGTCCCAGGTGATCCCTATCGGAGCTCCCACCGCGGAGGAAAACAAATTCCATTATCTGTGGCGATTCTGGCGCCACATCCCGCTCAAGGGGCGGGTCACCATCTTCGATAGATCTTGGTATGGCCGGGTCTTGGTCGAGAGGGTCGAGGGATTTGCCAGTGAACACGAATGGCGCCGCGCTTTCTCCGAGATCAATGAGTTTGAAGACCAGTTGGTGGATAACGACACCGTGATCTGCAAGTTCTGGATGCACATCACAAAGGATGAGCAGATAAGACGTTTTGAGCGCCGCAAGACACAGGAACACAAGAAATGGAAACTGACCGAAGAGGACTGGCGTAACCGCGAGAAGTGGGAGGAATACGAGCTTGCGGTCAACGAGATGGTGGAGCGCACCAGTACCCGCCGTGCTCACTGGACCTTGGTTGAGGGCAACGACAAGAAATTCGCGCGCATCAAGGTGCTCGAGACCATTTGTGGGAGCTTGGAGCAGAAAATCGAGAAGGTGAAAAGCCGCAAGGCTTGAAAGCCAAGGCCCATGAGAACCACTTCATTGATCATGCGGGCCGTGTGGTGATCACTGGAAAAGATCTCTCTGATCCCAGCCAGACCTTATGGCTGGGCTGGAAACCAGCAGTCTGGTAGCCGGAGTGAATTGGCGTGTCCTCGCTTGAGCTGTGGCACTTCGAGATTGTCAATCAAGCGTCCTTGTATTGGCTGCCCTGAGATGCTGGGGGCGTCATGGTATGGTGAGTGTGCCTTCAGTGACGCCGAGTTTTTCGAGGGCTTGGACCTCTGCCATCAACTGGTCCGCACCGATCTCGCGGCGGATGAATTGGCGGTATGCCTGAATGATGCGTAAGGCAGCCGTCCGGTCTTCGTCGAGCAGCTCAATGCGAAATTTGCGCAGTCCTGCGTCATGCAGAGCCTTGAAGTAACGAGCACCGGTTTGCGCGCGACCATTAAAGAGGGTGTTGCGGCAGCCGACGTCAGCCTGCAGGCGGTGGAGCTGGCCAACGCGGTCCTTCAAGTGGACGACATGCTTTTCGCAGGGACGCCCGCAGTCTTTGTAGGTGGTGCCTTCACTGAGGAAGACACAGAACACGCAATGCTCCATGTGAAACATGGGCATGTGCTGGTGGAGAGTAAGTTCCAACCAGTCGCATGGCGTGCGGTCGGCAAGCTCAAGCACTTGGCCAATGTTGAGGTCATAGGAGATGGTGATTTGGTCGAGTTGGGCCTGATTTTTCAGGAGCTTGGCGGTGATGGGGTTGGCGATGTTGAGGGAGAAATCGCCAATCTTGATCAGGTCGCGGCGATCCTTGTAGTGCTCGAGCGAAGCGAGGTTACGCAGCAGGAGCCCGTCGGGCTCGGCACGCTCGATGAGTTTCAAGTAGCCGAGTTCGCCCGGTTTGAGAATGCGTGGCGTGGCGAGTGAGATTGTCGATTGTGGGTGGTTGATTGTGGACCTGAAGACTTTGACCGCGTCCTTCAAGCGACGTGGGTCCTCAAAGTCACAATAGACCTTCTCGATGCCGGCTTCGATGGCGGCCTCGAGCTGTTCCATGTTGCGGCATAAAACCGAAAGTGAGGCGATGTCGTCGCTGGTCGTATCATTTTTTTCCGGCAGCAGGTCGGTGTAGTGAGTCTCGGTCGTGCCGTGGGTGATAGGGCTGTAGTTCTCGTCGAGCTTGTGAACCAATTGCCGGCGCAGGCGGTTGAGGGTGGAGAGGGCAATGTGGCAATTGCCCTCGAGCTGATTGTCTATGGTGCTCAGTTCGTAAACCGTGTCACCGAGGCGGCCGAGTTGAGCGGTAAGGGTGTCTGTATCGAGTGAACGCTTGCTGGCTTCCTGTAGCGGTTCTTCGCTTTGCACACTGACGCCATTGCAAGTGATGCAAAGAGCTTCGCCGGGCTTGCCGTTGACGGTGATCTGCAAGCCCTCACGCCGCGGCACGAGCTTGGCATTCTGCCAAGCTTTGCGAAGTTCACTCTCCAGCTTGGGATCCGATGTCTTGTAGACGGTGTGGCCGGGTTGGATACGTTCAAAGTTGATGCCGCTGAATTGCTTGTGAAAGACGATGCGGTCGTCCTCGATTTTCCAGATACGCGCTCCCTGTTCCAGATCGCGGTTTTCACCGGCATCGAAGACCACGCCATCGCCGGCGGCGTAGGGTATGCCGGTGGTGTCGGTGAGTTTGATCCAGCCGTTCTGGACTTTCTCGATGGTGCCCAGCAGAGGGCCGCGCTTTTTGCCGAAGCGGCCATGGGTCAGGTAGGGGTGGTTGGTGCCGCCCAGCCAGCCGCTGGAGAGGCCCCGTGAGAAAGTCATGTCCAGAGCGTAGCGGTCGTCCTCGGCGACCTGGTATGGTGTGTTTGCCACAGCGGCATCCAGAGCCTTGCGGTAAACGCGGGTGACGGCGGTGACGTATTCGGGGGATTTGAGGCGGCCTTCGATTTTGTAGGATTTGACACCCGCTTTCACGAGGTCGGGAATCAGATCAACGGCGGCAAGGTCCTGCGGGCTGAGTAGGTAGCGAACTTCGCCCAGTTCCTTTTGCACGCCGTCGACGACAATTTCATAGGGCATGCGGCAGGCCTGTGCGCATTCTCCGCGGTTGGCACTGCGCTGGCCGAGAGATTCGCTGGTCAGGCATTGTCCGGAGTAGGCGACGCAAAGTGCCCCGTGCACAAAGACTTCCAGCGGGGTCAGTGGCGAGTTGAAGCGCTCGATTTCCTTCACCGATAACTCGCGCGCGAGCACCGCTCGCCTCAATGGCAGCAGCGACTCGATGAACTGCAGCCCCTCGGGAGAGGTGATAGTCATTTGGGTTGAGGCGTGGATCTCGACCTGGGGCGCAATGTCGCTGGCCAATTTGGCCAAGCCCAGGTCCTGAATGATGAGGGCATCGACCCCGGCTTGGGCCACGGCACGCAGCTGCTTCTCGGCGGCTTCGAGCTCACCGGTAAAGATGAGCGTGTTCATGGTCACGAATCCCTTCACGCCGTGGAGATGCAGAAAGCCCATCAACTCCGGCAGGTCTTCGTTGGTGAAATTGTCGGCGCGTAGGCGTGCATTGAACTGCGGCAGACCAAAGTAAATGGCATCCGCCCCCGCTGCGACAGCCGCGCGGGCGCAGTCCCAGTTACCGGCAGGGGAGAGGAGTTCGGGGCAATGGAATGGAGTATTGATGGCTGTGTGTTGAGTATTGGCTGCTGAGCGTGAAGGTTGTGTCAGTGCTTGATGGGTGCTTGAAGCGCTCGAGTCCAGCTTCATACGGGCATGACTTGCTATCTGGCAGTCAAGTCCGCCAGCAACTGTTGGGCCGGCGGCCATTGACCGCCGCTTTGCCAGCGCCATGACCCATGATTGGAGCGTTAGTGACTACTGCTTGCTGCGTGGGCCGCGCTCATGAGTGCCGTCTTCTTTGCCGTCGGCATTGTCGCGACCTTTACCGAAGATGAGTGCGTTGGGTTTTTCCTCCAGCAGGTTTGCAACAGCCTTGATTGAGGCGAGGGCTGCACGCAACTCCTCGAGGGTTTTTTCCACTTCCTGGTTGATCTCGCCTTCTGGGCCCAGAGTGGCGATGGCTTTCTTGAGTTCCTCCATGGTCAGGGAAATCTCATCGGGGAGGTTGTTGAACTTGGGATTCTGGAACACTTCACGCGCTGCAGTGGCCATGTCCTTGCATTCCTTGGCGGCATTGGAAATGGTATCAAACGCTTGCTGGACTTCCATGCTCTCCATCTTGGCAAGGATGCGGTTGAGCTTGGGTTCGATCTCGGCAAAGCCGGTGATGACAGTGGGGAAGGTGGCGAAGTCTCCCATAATACCGATGGTTGCCGGTTCAGCCTTGGGGTAATAGTTGAAGTCGATGTGCATGGCACCCGTGATCAGGCTTGTGGTCTTGAGTCCGGCACGCAGACCCTTGGCCACTTCTTCAATGAAAAAGATGGCGTCTGGCCGCACCGTGACGTCCTCGCTTAAGGGACGACATAGTGAGGGGTCGATGTCGATGAGCACGGGAATGCGCGGATCATCGTGGGATTCAACCATGTCGAATGAGATCCGGGAAATGCGGCCGATCGGAATGCCGCGGAATTCGACGGGTGAATTGAGAGTGAGGCCGCGTACCGACTGATCGAAGAGTAGGAGGAAGGTGAGAGTGGGGGTGAAGGTGGAGCGCCTGGCCGATTCCTTGTCGGAAAAGAGGGTGAAGATATCGCCGTCCTTGGCGATGGCGCCCCGTCCCATCAGGCCATCGGCAAGGCCAAAGCAAACGCCGCCCGAGATCATCGACTCCACCGATGGAGTGCGCACCACCACTCCTGAGGCACCGGCATTGATTTCGAGGCCACTGCTGTTCCAGAAGCGGCAATACTCGGTGAGCAGATGACTGTAGTCGTCCTCAATGAAGGCTTCGTAGGTCACCTGCATGCCATCCTCGCTGAGCTCGCGGCTTTCGATGCGGCCAACATCAAAGCCCCTGTAGTAAATGGGGGCCCCTATCTGGAGCTGGCCAGCTTCCGCGGTTTGAAGGAGAATGCGGCGGCCCGGCACGCTGGCGTTGGTGGCTGGTGGGACCTCCAGACCTTCGAAGCCAAACCTGCGTTTGCCGGTCATGGGGCCAGGTTCGAGTTCGATATAGACCCCCTGAATCAGCGTGCCCAAGCCCGAGATCTCGGCGGCGGAGAGGCGCGGCTTGACTACCCAGAAGCGCGAGCCGTCGCGCAGAAGATCACCGGCATTCTTGTTGAGTTCGGCAACCACCATCACCGAATTGAGGTCTTCGGAGAGTTTCACCTCGCGCACCACGCCGATCTTTACCGAGCGGCAGCGGACTTCCGTTTGGCCAGCCTTGATGCCCTCGGCGGTTTCGAAACGAATGGTGGCGACGGGACCACGGGTGGCGAAATTCTCATAGAGCAACCAGGTGCCCACCAGCAGGGTGACGATAGGCAGCACCCAGACCACATTCCAGCGCCGCGTCTTGCGCACGAGTGGAATGGTCGGTGGGAGAGCAGATCCCTCTGGCGCGTTGTTGGGAGTCATTTGCTTTTTGGGCTGAAGAATGTTTTGGCGAATTTTCCGATGTGGGCTCTGCGGTTGCAGTCATCGAGCCGGTCCCACAGTAGTCGCGGGTCAAAGTTCATTGCCGCAAACATGGTAAGCATGACTACCGTGCCAAATGCAAGTGCGCCGGGACCCGGCACGATTGAGGTGTAGTTGCCGAATTGGACCAATGAGACCAAAATGCCAACCACAAAGATATCGATCATCGACCAGCGGCCCAGTAATTCGGTGATGTGGTAGATCTTGGTCAGCATGCCCGGACTGGGATGAATGAGGCCCTTGGCGGCGGCACAAAGCCAAAGCAGCGCGCCAACCTTGAGAATGGGTATCAGGATGGAGGCGCAGAAAATGACCAGCGCGATTGGGTAGGCACCCTCGAGCCAGAAGGCGGTCATGCCGGCAATGATGGTTTTGTCCACGGCGACTCCGAATTCCGTGACTGTGATCATGGGGAGCAGATGCGAGGGAATGAAGAGCGCAATCGAGCCTGCTACCAGCGCCAAAGTGTTTTCAACCGAATCGGGCTTGCGGTAGTAGAGCCTGCTGTGACAGCGCGGGCACTTTGATTGTTTGGCCATGGGGCTCATCAGGCCACATGTGCGACAACCGGCGAGTCCACGATCCGCCGCCTTCTTGAAGATGGGTTTCTGGTGATCAGGATTCATTGGCGAGTTCAAGTCGGTCCCAGAGTTCGCGGCGGTCGATACCTGCAATGGCGGCTGCCGTGCATAGCATGGCTCCGGCGTAGGCCCAGAAGCCCGCATTGATATGGACATCAGCGACCTGCGCGAGCTTAAGAATGCTCACCAATACTCCGAGCAGGAACACCTCCACCATGTTCCATGGTTCGGCGCGGTAGACCCACTTGACCACATATTCGGCCCCCGGTGCGCAGCGGCCCGCAAGCAGTGGTGTGGTGGAGTAGAGCATGCCGCATATCAGGAAGAAAGGGGCCAGAATGGTGAAGACCAAGACTGAAGCGCCAAGAATGGGCGCATCGGTCCGCATCAGGGAAGTGGTGGTGTTGATGAGGGTGAGTTCGCGCTGCAGTCCTGCGGCATTCAGGGTAAGGAATGGAAGGAATTGAACGACCAGCATGAAAATCAGGGCTGAAATCGAGAAGCACGTGGCACGCACCAGCGATGCCCGCCGATTCTGATAGATGATATTGCCGCAGCGTTTGCAATAGGCCGCTTCGCCCTCCTGGATGTCGACCAGATCGTGGATGGTGTCGCAAAACAGGCAGGCAGCCGTATCGCCCTGCTTGTCGGGTTGTGGCCACGAGTGCGAGGCCTCGCGAAGATGTTGGGTCCGGCTTTTCATCAAGGCTTGCACGCGATTACGCGCTGCGAGAGTTTGCCCAAACCGTCGATGCCACACTCTACCAGATCGCCAGCCTCGAGGTAGCGGGGATGATCCATTCCTATGGCGACTCCGCTGGGCGTGCCAGTGGCGATGACATCGCCGGGAAGTAGGGTCATGAAGCCACTGACGTAACTGATTAGGAAGGGCACGGGAAAAATCATGTCATGGGTCCAGCTGTTTTGGCGAACCTCGCCGTTGACTTCGCACCAGATGCGCAGGCTCTGAGGGTCGGCCAACTCGTCCCGGGTGATGAGGGCGGGTCCCATGGGTGCAAAGCTGTCCGCGCTTTTGCCCTTGCACCACTGTCCCGACATTTCGAGCTGATGTTGGCGTTCGGAAAAATCGCAGAAGGTGCAATAACCAGCGATATGGTCGAGGGCGTCGGCCTCCGCAATGCGACTGGCAGTTTGGCCGATTACCACTGCGAGCTCGACCTCGTAATCCAGTTTGGTGGAGCCGGGCGGCAGGAGGACATCATCGTTGGGACCGCTCCAAGCACTACTGGCTTTCATGAATATGACGGGCTCGGCAGGAGGGTCGCCGCCCATCTCCTTGGCGTGATCAAGATAGTTTTTTCCGATGCAGACAATTTTGGAGGGGCGGGCCACCGGTGGACCCAGTCGCTCGTGATCGGGCACTTGTTTGCCACCCGGACAACCCTCGGCAACCCACTGCGCGAGAGCCTCCACTCCTCCGCTGGCAAAGAAGCCCTCATCGTAGTCTCGGAACTCGCCGCTGGCATCAATTTTTCGGCCGTCAGCCAGCAGCACACCGGGTTCCTCGCGGCCGGCCTCGCCAAAGCGAATCAATTTCATGGTCGAAGGATACCAAGTTTTGCTACAACTACAGTCATTAAATTTCCCGTCTACGCGACTGCGATGCCTCGAATGACAGAAGTTGCCACTTTCGGTATTGAAGTTGCCGCGAGGGCCGCCGAGAACACTCCCACATGAAGCCCATGCGCCTTGCCATCCTTGGTTGCGGATCCCGCGGCCGCACCTACGCCCGTATTGCAGCCAAACTGAACGATCGCTACGAAATTATCGCAGTTGCCGACCCCGACCAGGCCAAGACCTCCACGGTGGTGAACTTGTGCGAGGCCGGCGGCGTGAATGTATTCGATTCCGACGAGGCCCTCTTCGCTGAGGGCAAGATTGCCGACGTGCTCATCATCGCCACCCAGGACGCCCAGCATTACAGCCACGCGATGCAGGCCTTGGATCTCGGCTACGACATATTGTTAGAGAAACCGGCGGCTGAGACTCTGGAGCGCTGTGAGCAACTCGACGCCAAGGCCAGAGAAAAGGGCTGCCGCATCGCACCCTGTTTTGTGCTGCGCTATACTCCATTCTACCGCGCGGTGCGTGAGTTCATCGATAGTGGCCGCTTGGGCCGCATCATGAATATCCGTGCCTCGGAGGGCGTGGATGCCTTCCATCAGGCTCATTCCTATGTACGTGGCCATTGGGCCAATGCCGCCAAGTCCTCACCCATGATTGTCGCCAAGTGCTCGCACGATACAGACCTGATGTGTTGGTTTGCCGATTCCTCGCCCAAGCGTGTCAGCAGTTTCGGCCGCCTCGACTGGTTCAAGCCCGAGAATGCACCTGCCGGTGCGCCCAAGCGCTGCACCGATGGCTGCCCTGTGGCCGGTGACTGTATCTATGACGCCCACCGCTACATCAATGAGACACGCAATTACCTGCGCATGGTCATGCCGGGAGCCGAGGCCTCCTCGAGGTCGGGAGAGGGAGTCAGTGATGAGCAAATCCTCGAATTCATACGCACTTCACCCTGGGGCCGCTGTGTCTATCACTGCGACAATGATGTGGTCGACCATCAGGTGCTTGCTGTGGAGATGGAGAATGGTATTACCGCCAGCCTCACCATGACCGCTTTCGATTGCAACCGCTCCATTGAAATCCACGGTACTCGCGGCTCGCTGCGGGGTGGAGAGCCCTATCGAGAGGGAGGTGCTGCCGAGCTCTGGTTCCGTGATCACCGTGATGGCAAATTTGAAAAAGTGCCAGTCGAGCAGACCAGCAATGACGGCTACGCCAGCCATGGCGGAGGGGACTTCGGCATCATTGATGCCTTGGATCGCCAATTTGCCGGGCCGAATGCCCTCGAGCCTGGGCTGATGGGCATCGAGGGCCACCGCCTGGCCTATCTCGCCGAGGAGTCCCGGCTCGCTGGTGGCGAGCCGCGTTGACATCGGGCCCCAAGCTCGCCAATTTATAGCCCATGGACGCAATGAAATTTCTACTTGGAGCCACCGCGGCACTTCTGCTGGGGGCGATTTTTGTGTCCTGGCAGGGCATGCAGCGCGGGGTCGATGAAGCTTCTCCGGAGGAAATCAAGCTGCTCCAGCAGCAAATTGCCGACCTTAAGGCCGAGATGCATAAGACCGGGCAGAGTCACTCCCAAGGCAATCCCCAGCCAGTCACCCCACCTCCCGTTGAAATGAGTCTGGAAGACCAGCTCGCCGAGGCCCAGCGCAAGCTCGCCGAAATGGAAGCGGCCCAGAATCTTCAGGCCGACCAATCCGCGATCGACGCCCGGTTGAGACGCGATGAAGAGGGCTTGATTGCCCAGAAGATACTTGAGGGCAAGGATGACGAATTGCGCCGTTCCCGTCTGATTTCCCAGGCCCTGCTGGTGGGTCGCGTCAGTGATTATGTGGATGACCCGCAGTATGGAGGCTTCATTACCATTGAGGTGTTGATGTCCGAGCAGGTTCAGGTTGGCAGCATTCTTGGTATCCGTCGAAACAAGACAGGCATTCTCTATCAGTTCAAGGTGTCAGATGTGACCGCCGACGGAGCAATCGCCAACCCGATCACCAAAATCGGCGACATCAAGCCGGAAAGGGGCGACGAGCTCATTTTCCCACCACTTTATTGAGGCACTTTCGTCGCAGCCATGGGTCAATTGTTCGTAATTGGTCATTGAGTTGATGGAATTTGCTGCAATTCGAACCAAAGATCCTTATGTCTACAACAGTTGGTCTGATTTCCTTGGGCTGTGCCAAGAACCTCATTGATTCGGAGGTGATGATTGGCCACCTCGCCGAGGCGGGTATGGCGCTTACTCCCGATCCCGAGCTTGCAGACGTGCTCATCGTCAACACCTGTTCATTCATCGATATGGCCAAGCAGGAGAGCATTGACGCCATCTTCGGTGCGGTGGATGCCCGCAAGGAGGATCCGGAGCGCGAACGTCAAAAGATCATTGTTGCTGGCTGCCTCTCGCAGCGCTTCGCCAAGGAGTTGCCAGGCATCATGCCCGAAGTGGACGCCTTTATTGGTCTCGACCAGATTACCAAGGTGGCGCCAGTGATCAGGAATCTGATGGAGGGGCATCCGGCCTCAAATAAAATAGAAGGCCCAGCGGCCACCGATGACCCCCGCGACTACGTCACGCTCAAGCCCAGGTATGTGCCGGATTATTCCACGCCGCGCATGCGTCTCACTCCCGACCATTACGCCTACGTGAAGATTGCCGAGGGCTGCAATCACACCTGCACCTTCTGCATCATTCCCAAGATCCGCGGCCAGCACCGCTCGCGTACACAAGAGTCGGTGTTCAAGGAAGTGGAGGCGCTGGTGAAGTCGGGTGTGAAGGAAATCAATCTCATCTCCCAAGACACCACCTACTTCGGTATGGACAAGTGGGAGGGCAAGCGGCCTAATCCGTCTTCGCCCGTCGACTCCAGTCGAGGTGAATCGCTTACTTCTCTCCTGCGCCAGATCAACACCATCGATGGTGACTTCTGGGTTCGACTGCTCTACACCCACCCGGCACATTGGTCTGACGAACTTATCCAGACCATCGCTGAATGCGACAAGGTTGCGAAATACGTCGATATTCCCCTGCAGCATATTTCGGATCGCATGCTCATCGCCATGAAGCGAGTCACCAGTGGCGACTACATCCGCGACCTGCTGCGCCGCATGCGTGCGGGCATACCGGATCTGGGAATCCGCACGACTTTCATCGTCGGCTTTCCCGGTGAGACGCAAGAAGACTTTGAGGAACTGCTCGAATTCATTCGCGAGTTCCGCTTCGAGCGTGCCGGGGTCTTCCAGTATTCCAAGGAGGAGGGCACTCGAGCCGACAAGATGGACGGGCATATCCATCACATGACACGCAAGAGTCGCTGGTCGCGCGCCATGAAGCAGCTGCAAGTGATTGCGGGTGAAACCAACCAAGCCCAGGTGGGCAAGAAAGTGAAGGTGCTAGTGGAGCAGCCCGGCGTGGGCCGCACCCACTGGGATGCCCCGGAAATCGATGGTTCGGTGATGGTGGATAAAGATCTGCCTGTGGGCCAATTTGCCGAGCTCACCATTGGCGACTGGCGTGGTTACGATTTGGTGGCTGCCCGCTGAGAGTAAGTATTCGCAGGGCTCTCAGAGTGAGTCGACCAAGTTGCCTGTGTTGGCGGGTCTTGGCATGAATCAAGGTAACTCAAGTGCCCAGGAAATCAGGAAATTCGATGATCACCGTCCAGCTCAAGAAATTGCGTGTTGCAGGCCAGTGGATGGGTAAGGCGCGTCAGGCCTTGTTTCAAAGAGGAATCATGAGCATTTTGCATGAGGATTTGCGCTGAAAGTTTCTTGGAGAATTGAGCGTATCGGCTACCTTCTGGAAATGCTGCGTGCCTTGGCCATTTGGATTGTTCCCGTCACCTGTCTTCAGGGGGCTAATCCGGTGTCCTATGCCCGAGAGGTGTTGCCGCTGCTCAGCGACAAATGTTTTCTCTGTCACGGCCCGGACGCCAATACCCGTGAGGCGGATCTGCGTATCGATGTACGCGAGGCAGCCATTGAAGCCGGGGTTATTGTGCCCGGAGACCCCAAAAAGAGCAGTCTCATCCATCGCATCCACGCCACGGATCCCGATGATATCATGCCGCCTCCTGAGTCGCATCTGAAACTCAGCGCGGCCGACAAGAAGCTCCTCGAGACCTGGATTAGTGAAGGTGCCAAATACGAGCGCCACTGGGCCTTCGTGGCACCCCCGGAGCAGGTAAAAGTGCCCATGCCCAAGATGAAGGATTGGGCCCTCAATCCCATCGATCACTTCGTGCTGGCCAAGCTGGAGAAGGAGGGTCTCAAGCCGACCCCGGAGGCATCCCGTGAGCGCTGGTTGCGCCGGGTGACTTTTGATCTTTCGGGCCTCCCTCCCAGCCAACAGGAGATCGACAACTTTTTGGCCGACGAGTCACCCCAAGCGCACGAGAAAGTGGTCGATCATCTCTTGGCCTCAACCCGTTTTGGCGAGCGCATGGCCGTTCCCTGGCTGGATGTTGCACGCTACGCTGACTCCTTCGGCTTCCAGGCAGACGTCGACATGCATGCCTGGCCCTACCGCGACTGGGTGATCGAGGCATTCAACAACAACAAGCCCTTCGATGAGTTCATCATCGAGCAACTCGCCGGCGACCTCTTACCCAAGGCAACGCGCAATCAACGCCTGGCAACGGCCTTCAACCGTATCCACCGCAAGACCAACGAGGGCGGATCGGTCCCTGAGGAGTTTAGACAGGAAGGTATTTCGGACCGTGTCAACACGGTGGGCACCGCCTTTCTCGCTCTGACCATGGACTGTGCGCGCTGCCACGACCACAAGTATGACCCCATCAAGACGGAGGAGTTCTATTCCATGGGCGCGTTCTTCAACAGCATTGACGAATTCGGGATTCTGAAAGGTGGCCAAACGCGTGGCACTGTGTTGCCGCAGCCGGCATTGATGCTTCCGACCCCCGAGCAGGAGGCCAAACTCACAGAACTCGCCAAACAGGTGGAGGATGCCGAAGTCGCGCTCACCCAACACATCAAGTCTTCCGAGCACGCCTTCCAGCAATGGCTCGACGCCTCCAAGCGCGACATGCCCACTGCAGACCGGGTCGGAGCATTCAGTTTTGAACAGGATCCAAATGCGCTGACCAACGCAGTGGATGCCAAACAGAATGCTCATCTGGGTGGCAACCAGCTCAAGCCCGGCAAATTCGGCCAAGGAATACTCGCGGATGGCGATAGTCTCACCCGCTTACCTGATTTTGGCATCAAGCATGCGGATCAACCGGTTTCCTTCTCCCTCTGGATCAAGCCTGCAACCCGTTATCCGCGTGCGGTGGTGTTTGCCAACTCTTCCTCCTTCGATCGTCCCTTCTCGGGATACGAGACATTGCTCGAGGAAGGTCGTGTCACCTGGTCCTTGGTGCGCGAGTTTCCCGGCAATGCGATTTCCATCACCACGTTTGAGGAGATTCCCGCCAAAGAGTGGACCCATATCACCGTCACCAGCGACGGCTCGCGCGAGGCCGCGGGTTTGGCCATCTACATCAATGGTCAACAGGCGGAGACACGGGTGGTCGTCGACAATCTAACTCGCGACTACAACATTGGTAGTGGGCTGCGATTTTGCGGTCGCGGCCGCGACTTCGGTATTGCTGGCGGGATGATTGACGAGGTGGTCATCCATCGGCGCGCAATCACCACTCTGGAAGCCAGGGCGCTCCATGCCAATCAGCCGCTTGCCAAGATTGAGGCCACCAGCGGCCAAATGCGTGAATACTACTTTAGCGCAGTGGATGCTGTGGCCCGCAAGCTGAGCAAGGCACTCGATGATGCGCGTGCTGCCTACCGTCAAGTGGAGAACCAGGTGCGTGAAATCGTGACCATGGTCGAAAGTAAAGAGCCGGTCCCGCACTACGTTCTTGAGCGAGGTGACTACACCCAGCGTGGCAAGCAGGTGCAACGCATCACTCCGGACTGGTTGCCGCCCTTTCCCGAAGGCGAGCCCCGCAATCGCCTTGGCTTTGCCCGTTGGCTGGTGATGGCTGACCATCCGCTGACCGCCCGCGTGAGCATCAACCGTATCTGGCAGGAGATCTTTGGCACCGGTATCGTAGAGACCTCCGACAACTTCGGCTTGCAGGGAGCTCAACCGAGCCATCCCGACCTGCTCGACTGGCTGGCGCGTGACTTCATCAGCAGCGGCTGGGATCAGAAGCGCGCGATCAAACAGATGGTGCTCAGTGCCACCTACCGCCAGGACTCGGCGGTCTCGCCCGAACTGCGAGAACGTGATCCCCAGAATGCACTCCTGGCCCGAGGTCCCGCCCGCCGTCTCACTGCCGAGCAGCTGCGTGACTCCGCCCTCGATCATGCCGGTCTTCTGGCCGACACCGTCGGTGGGCCTCCGGTCAAACCCTATCAAGCGCCCGGCTCGATGTGGAAAGTGCTCAATAATTTCCTGCCGGATTACAAACGTGACCTAGGAGAGGGGCTTTACCGCCGTTCCATGTATACCTTCTGGCGGCGCACCACCACGCCGCCCAACATGATGATCTTCGACACCACCACCCGAGATGTTTGCTCGACGCGCCGCCAAACCACCAACACGCCGCTGCAGCCGCTGGTGCTGCTCAATGACCCGCAGTATGTGGAGGCCGCGCGCAAGCTGGGTGAGCGCATCCTCAGGGAGGGTGGGGGCACTGATCAACAGCGCGCCCGCTGGGCCTACCGCGAAGTCGCCGGTAAGCAACCGAGCACCAAGCACCTCGAAATTCTGGTGGCGCTCATCAGAGAGCAGCGCGAAGTATTCATGAGCGATGCCTCCGATCCAGAGGCCCTGCTCAAGGTCGGAGATTCCGCTGCCGACGCTTCCATAGATCCTGTAGAACTCGCTTCCCACGCCGCTCTGGCCCAGGCCCTGCTCAATCTCGACGCAAATATCATGCTTCGCTGACCCGCCATGTTCGAAATCACCCGTCGTCATTTCCTCTCCAAGTTGTCCACTGGTATCGGTGGTGCTGCTCTGGCGTCGCTACTCCCGCAGCGCATGCTTGGGTCGACGGGTGAGCAGGCGGACATGGAGCGCTTGATCGCTCATCACGCGCCCAAGGCCAAGCGTATCATCTACCTTTTCATGTCGGGTGGCCCGGCCCAGCAGGACCTCTTCGACTACAAGCCCAAGCTCAATGAACTCAATGGCCAGGAATTGCCCGATGATGTCCGCAATGGCCAGCGCCTGACCGGCATGTCAGGAAACCAGTCGAGCCTGCCGCTGGCCGGCTCCCAGTTCGAATTCAAGCAGCACGGAGAATCGGGTGCATGGGTCAGCGAGTTGCTACCGCACACCGCGGGCGTGGTTGACGAGCTCTGTTTCATCAAATCGATGTGGACCGAGGCCATCAACCACGACCCGGCAATGACCTTTTTCCAGACCGGCTCCCAGATTGCCGGTCGTCCCTCGATGGGTTCCTGGGTGACTTACGGCCTGGGCTCCATGAACGAGAACCTACCCAGTTTTGTGGTACTTGCCACCAAGAAGCCCACCGACCAGCCGCTCTATGCGCGCCTGTGGGGTAACGGCTTCCTCGACTCACGCTATCAGGGTGTGCGCTTCAGTGCAGGTGACGATCCGGTCTTTTACCTCACCAATCCCGACGGCGTTTGCCGCTCCGGTCGCCGGGCATTGCTCGACAAGCTCAGTGACCTCAACCGCCTCGACTTCCAAAACGAACTCGATCCCGAAATCGAGTCTCGTGTCGCCCAATACGAGATGGCCTTCCGCATGCAGACCAGTATTCCGGAAGTGACCGACCTTTCCACCGAGTCCGAGTCGGTGAAGGAAATGTATGGTCCTGATGTCAACAAGCCCGGCACCTTCGCGGCCAACTGCCTCTTGGCCCGCCGTCTCGCCGAGAACGGCGTGCGCTTCATCCAGCTTTATCATCCGGGTTGGGATCAGCACGGCAATGCGCCGGCTGGTCTCAAGCGTCAGACCAAGGAAACCGACCAGGGCTGTGCGGCCCTCATCAAGGACCTGAAGCAGCGCGGCATGCTGGAAGACACCCTTGTGGTGTGGGGTGGCGAGTTTGGCCGCACCTCCTATTCCCAGGGCAAGCTCACCAAGACCAGCTACGGTCGCGATCACCATCCACGCTGCTTCACTGCCTGGATGGCGGGGGCGGGTGTCAAGGCGGGCCACACCTACGGCCAAACCGACGACTACGGCTACAACATCCTCGGTCCCGACGCAGCGCCCATCTTCAAGCCTTCCAAGGACGGTGACACGGCCGGCACCGTCCATGTGCACGACCTGCACGCTACCATTCTGCACCAACTAGGAATCGACCACACCCGCCTGACCTACACCTTCCAAGGGCGCCGCTACCGCCTGACTGATGTACACGGCCATGTGGTGAAGGATCTGTTGGCTTAGGCGCGGCTGTTCCTAGTTCTCAGTTCCTGATTCCTTGTTTTGGTCGGATGGCTCGAGAAGGTCGATCGCAGCTTGTGCGATTTGGGAGTTTTCGCCTTCATCCTTATCCTCGTCCTCATCCCGTTTTTTCTCCTTTTGCTTCTTCTTGCAGCGGGGTTGCTCCTCTTCCTCGCTGAAGCTGACAACCAGTTTGGGGATCTTGACGCCGCGGGTGACAAAAAGGATGGAGATCAGGGTGACCATCCCTGTGAAGATCAGAGCACCGCCACCGAGGATGAAGTTCTGAGGGCGTTGGGAGATGTCCTTGATGGCATCGATGCCGAGCATTACGAAGAAGCCGAGCAGGATTAGACCAATACCCGTCATGGCTAGGCCGAGTACCACCGGATTGTTTTCCGACGCGGTTTCTTGCTTGGTTTCGGGTTTGCCGTCTGGCTCGGGCGTCTTGATCGGCCTGTTGGTCTTTTCGGCAAGTTTGTCGACAACGAAATCGAAAACAACGTTACCAAGATGTATTTTTTGGCCTTCCTCCAGTTGGATCTCGGAGACTTTTTTTCCATCGAGTTTGGTCCCGTTGGTCGAGCCGAGATCGTGCAGCACATATCCATCATCCAGTTTATGCAGCGCAGCGTGCTGGCCGGAGACGGACTCACAGTTGATCCGGATATCGCTCTTGGTGGATCGCCCGAGGGTTACGCTTTGCCGATTAGGGCTGATCTCGTAGCGTTGCGAGACGCCAGTCGGGGTGGTGATGGTGAGAGTGGGCATGGGTTCAGGAAGTCGGCAAAATTATCTTTCTCATCCTCCTTGAGGATAAAACAAAAATTGAGAATCAGAAACCAGCAATAGCCCCGACTTGCGGTGGCTATACCTGCTTGCTGCGGTCGGCGAGAATTCCCAGACCGATGAAGATCAGCAGCACCCAGACGAAAAGCCATTTTCCGGCAGCCTCAAGAAGGTGGTTCTTGAGCAATCCAGTAAGCTCACTGGTGGCCCAGCCGTAGCCAACACCGCTGACGACCATGAAAACCAGAACGCGGAGCCATAGTGGGTAGGCGCGGCAGATGTGTTTGAAGAAGCGGGTGATCTTGTGGCCATAGAGGACCAGCAGGGTACAGACGAAGGTGAAGGCAATCAGGGTCAGATTGGGCCTGAGCCAGGAAGCGGTGGTTTCAAGAATATGGTTCATACCGGATGGGGTTGGAGCCTTTTAGCCTTCTTCGCGCGGGTGAAGCATGATGACATGATCGACGCCGCGTTTTGTGAATTCCTGCCAGTAGCGGTGTTCGATATCCTTGGTGCGCTCTCGGCGCTCGTCCTCACTGAGCGCCTCCCATTGCTTGGGGCCTATGGCTTTCGCCAGATCGCGATCTGCAAGGCGAATGGCGAGCTCGTCCCAAAAGCTTTCATTGCGGAATTCGTCATAGCATTCCTGAAAGAAGAAGGGTTGGGGGAGGTCCTGGCGCAACTGGTAGCGCTGTCGCTCGTTGTCGAACTCCAACAGGTCGCCAAGTCCAGCGTGGGCGGCTTTCGCTAGTAACTTGGCTTCCAGATGCTCGAAGTCATCCAGTTGGTGTTGGGCGCCATCCTTTCGATTCCAGACCGCGACATCGGCCGCCAGACTGACCATTTCGATCAGGGTTGCGAGTTCTTGGTCGGACAGGCGGAGGTGCATGGAGGCAAACAGGCTTGCTGGATGAGAAACAATCAGCGGTCAATGGGGGTCGCAAGTCGAGACTTGATCGCCCCAGTCTGGCCCATCGATTTCCTGCTGATGTGACATTCAGGAGTAGTCCAGCGCCAGAGCAAATACTTAAAACCGGGAGCCGGCGTTTTTTATGACGCTGTGGGCGCTCAGCAGGCATTGCTCTTGTGGCCGCCTCCCAGCCTCAATGGACCGGCCCCCGATGGATGATTTCCGACCATGATGAAATACCGATGGTCTTGAGATAAGGCTCGCTGAGCGCGTCCTCCTGCGGGGTTCCAAGCGCTTGATAGAGATACCAGATAGGCTTCTTGCCAAGCGGATCGCCGGGCGCGTCAGGGAATTTCCGCAGGCCGATTCTCAGGCCGCCCTCGCTACGGTTATCGATCCAGTTATGGTATTGCCAGGACTGGATAGAGGATAGCGTGGAGATCTTTTTCCAGGCCATTGCCATACCGGCTGCCTGATCCTCCAGTTCCTTGGGCGAGTAGTCCTTTGAGTTGAAGCCGTTTTCGGACAGATGCACCGGTCGCACTTTTCCATGATAAAGAATACCAGGCTGCTTCATGTAGGCATCGAGCACCTCGATATTTTTTGGCGTTATCTTGCGGGTATTAAAGCTGAAGGTCGCCTGTTTGTCCTCCCATGTGCGTGGGTTGTACAGGTTCTGGGGATATGGATGATAGGCGAGTGCCCAAGGGAAATCCCCTTCTGCCCGGGTAAATGCCGTCAGCAGTTCGATCATGCGTTTGGAACCATACCAATTCGCGTTGCCTCTCTCTGCCCAATGATGTGTGAGAGAGATGAATGGACGGCTGTTAGAATCGTATTGTCGGGCGATCAGATCCGTCAGGCGCATGGATCGTTGATAGAGATCCATATAAACGATGTCCGGCTTATTGCCCGCGTTCGTCCACACCCATCCGGCATCGACCTCGTTATGGATGATCCAGTGATGGACGCGCCCGAATCTCGCATCCGCCCTGGACCAGCGCTCTGCCATGAAATTGAGTACCGCCCCGTAAAGGCCGATTCCGCCGGCAGAGGTGATGTTGGGCATGGCGTAGGTGCCTGTCTTGATGGCGTCTGGATGGCCCATCCTGTGCACCACCGGATTTGCGGATTTTGCGGGATTCGCCAGCAGCAGGATAGCCGAGACCATTACCCCGTGCCGATGGGCCTCGATGAATGCCTGATCGTATCGTGAAAGCGCGTCTTGGCGGATATGATAGGTTTTTCCCTGCCACTTGGTCGGTGTGGTTCCGGGGCCCGGCTTGAGCGAGACCAGGGAGTGAACCAACATGTTGACGGTGACTGCGGATATACCGAGGTCTTTGAGTTCGTTCGGTAGGATTCCGTTGCGCCATCCGCCGAGGCCTTTTTTGCTGGAAGGCTTTGCGGGCGGAAGTGAGGGGCTGCGGCAGGCGACCCACTCTGCGTAACGGGCGTGTGAGATCGGCTTGCGGTTGTGGCCAGACTGTTTAACCAACTGCCAACGGGAGGTCAGTCGATCGTAGTCCAGTCCGTCGCGCTGTCTGTGCCGGGGGATGTCGATCAGGAAATCCCCACTTTCGTCCGGATGGATCTCCACGAGGGTGTGCCAGTTGCGGGGATCGCCCAGAAGCTGGTCCATCGGGATGTCCGCGAGAAAAAGATCCTGACGTTGCCCTCCGGAATTCCCTTCCACCCGCACGGATTTGGTGCCGACCGAAACTTTGGAGATCGTTGCCGGAAAAATCTGATCGAGATAGGCCTGAAGGGACTCTCTGGATGAAGAGGCGGCAGGTTTGGATTTGATCGTATCGAATTCGCCGGGGCGCTCCGGGCGTAGCCGGATGTTGCGGATTTGGAGATTTCGGTCTTTGGGCAAGGGAAGGTCCAGACGCAGCTCCTTCCAGCCATCGGGTAGCGGAGTTGCGGCGGTGGAAATCCGCGATGCATAAGTGCTCCAGGTTTCGCTATGCACAAGTGGGGGCAGTTGGCGCGACGAGGTGGGTGCAAAGGGTGGGCCGAGAGTCGCAACGAAGGAGGGCATGCCGCCGACACAGAAATAGTCGAGTTCTATCACGGTGTCTGCTGGTGTCGGGGTGCTTGCTGGAATCGCACGGATCGACATGGGGCCGCGGATTGTGATGAGGTCCGGAGTGCTTATAAAAGCGTCACTGGGCCCTTCGAATTTCTCGATTCGCAGGGGTAGCGGCGCGGCCTCCACCCGCAGCGTGATACCAGCGAGCGATACCAGCAATAGTGTGGGCCACTTTATCGGGTGTTTCATTCTTGGAATTCCGCAGTGAAATGATAAACGCCGGATCCCACGGAAAGGGTGTTCCCTTTGACCTCATGAATCCCGGGTCTCTTATCCGCGACCACGCCACCTTCGCGGATCTCCCCGCGCACCGGAAGAATGATTTTGGCGGCGGTGTTGGGCGGTATGGTGATGTCTGCGGTGAATTGTGACCCTTCGATCTTCCATGAGCAGGCGAGAGCTCCATGACGGGTTTCAGTGGAGGCGGAGGCATGGGTGATGGTGCCTGTGGGGCGGGGGGCGACGCGGATCTTGTCGAAGCCCGGAGCTGCGCTATCGATTCCGGCGAGATCTGCCATCATCCATTCACAAACCGCGCCAAAGGCATAGTGAGAGAACGAGTTCATCGCCGGATTGTGGACACCCTGGCCCTTGATATACGAATTCCAGCGCTCCCAGATGGTCGTTGCGCCGTTGTCCACTTCATATCCCCAACTGGGGTATTCACGCTGTTGCATGAGTATGCCCGCCAGATCGTGGTGCCCGCTGGCTGACAGCGCGGGCAGAAGAGGGCGGGTGCCGAGGAAGCCGGTGGTCATCTTGTTACCGTTGGCCGCGATAAGACCTGCGAGATGGGTTGCCGACTTCGCGCGTTGGTCCGCGGGTATCAGATCGAAAAACAGGGCGATCGCATAAGCGGACTGATTGTGAACCTTTAGTTTTCCATCCGGTTCTAGCCAGGCTCTTTGAAACGCGGTGCGGGTCTTTGCCGCGAGTTGGCCGTATTTCCTCGAGTCCGCCGTGTTGCCGATCGCCGCGGCCATTTCTGCCATGAGCCCGGCATCATAGGCGTGATAGGCAAGGTCGATGAACGCAATGGGTGTCTTCACGTCGCCGACGGAAAGCCAGTCGCCGAAACCACAGTCATCAACGGCACCCTTGAGTTCAAGATCCCGTTTTGCACGCCAGGCCATGAAATCATTCATCTTGCGCCAGTGCTCGGAAATAACCCGGGTGTCGCCATAAACCTGCCAAATGGTCCACGGGCAGATCACTCCGGCATCCATCCAGCCGGCGGCGTGATGCTCGTTGGGGCGCGCGAGAGGGCGCGGGGCGTAAGCCGGATAGGCACCGTAGTCCCATTGGTCGTCGTTGAGGTCTCGCAGCCACTTGGTGTAGAACGATGCGATGTCCGCATTGTATGTCGCGGCGCGGACATAAATCTGGGCGTCGCCGGTCCAGCCCATCCGCTCGTCGCGCTGCGGGCAGTCGGTGGGCATTTCGAAAAAATTGGCGCGCTGCGTCCAGACTATGTTCTGGTAGAGACGGTTGAGCATCGGATCCGAACATTCGAAGGAGCCGTAGTAAGGGGTGTCGGAATGGATGACGATGCCGGTGACGGCATCGATTCCGGGTTTTCCGGGAAATCCTGTGAGTTCGACATACTGGAAACCGTGATAGGTGAACTCCGGCGTCCATGTTTCCCCAGCGGGGTCGCCCCTGAGTATGTAGGTGTCGACCGCTCTCGCGCAGCGGAGGTTTTCGGTGCTCATGCGGCCGTCTTGGTGAAGCATTTCTGCGTAGCGTATGGTGACCTTGTCTCCGGCCTTACCTTTCACCTTGAGACGGACGACGCCGGAGATGTTTTGTCCGAGGTCGAAGATGAAGACGCCGGGTTTCTGCTCGGTGACGCTCTTGGGCCTGATTTCCTCGATGGGCCGGACTGGAACTCCCGGGTGTGGTTCTATCTTCGAGTCTGTGCCGGTCTTGCAAACCACGCTCTCCCACTTCGAGTCGTCGAATCCGGGTGCGGACCAGCCTGGCATTTCCCTGCGTGCATCGTAGGCTTCCCCCATCAGGATATCGCTCTCGGTGATCGGGCCGAGCGAGGTTCTCCAAGAGGTGTCCGTAACGATCGATTGGCGACTACCATCGGAAAGTTCAAGTTCCAGTTGGAGGCGAACGGCGGGGGATACGCCATAATAATAGCGACCATTGATACCAGGGACCAGCCCCTCCTGGCCTGTCAGGAGGCCATAGGCGACATATCCCGAATACCATCCATCGGCCAGAGTCGCGCCAATGGCGTTGTTGCCCTCGCGGATGAGCGCCGTGACATCATAGGCCTGGCTATGAATCCGTTTCTGATATGCTGACCAACCCGGAGCGAGGCATTCGTCGGAGACCCGTTTGCCGTTGATTTCCACCGTATACACTCCAAGTGCGGTGGCGTGGAGGGTCGCCCGGATTACCGCGGAGGTCTGGAAATCCTTGCGGAAATATTTTGCCGGGGTCAGGTGAAGAGTGCCGCGTTTCGGATCGCCAGCGAAGTTTTGGACGTTCTCGTTGCTTGTGAAAGCATGATCGTTTTTCGAGCTGATCCATAGCGCACTCCAGTCTTCCGGATTCAGGATTCCGACACCGAAGGTGGCCGGCGCACTCCAGTCGGAAACACGGCCCGAGCCGTCCCATACGCGGACGCGCCAGGTGATCCTGTCGCGGGATTGAAGTGCGTCCCCTGACCATTCGATCTGAGAGGTGGTGGATCCGGTTCTTTTCCCGGTGGACCAGAGCGCCGAATTTTCGAATCCATGAGTCTCGCGTGCTGCTTGGATCTCATAGGCGGTTTGCACAAGGTTGTGCGAGTCGGGTGTGGTGGGTTTCAATTTCCATGATAAGCGCGGGTGGCTCGAGGAAATGGCCATGGGTGACTCATGGTATTCACAACGAAGGTCGGTTGGAGCGATTTCCCCGGCTTGCAATGATGTGGCGAGAGTCGCGAGTAGCAGGGGGATTTTCAACGAGTGTGCTCCCCGGAAACCGGCAATTCGTGAGGGTTTTCCAACTCTGGCAGTGGTGTTTATTATTTGCGCTTGATCGTGAATTTCCATCGTCCGGTTTCGAGTTGTATTCGGTTTGTCGCCATTTAGTTGCAATTGGTGCGTGCGCTTCGGCGCTTCATCATGAATTCACCTTCGCGGTTTTCGGCTTCGAGTGGAATCACCCGATAGGGTGACTTTGGTAACCCGAGTGTTCCGGGTTTTTCTAATGGTTGGATGACTCAAAATGTTTTGGCCTGCTCAGCTTGGTGGGGGGCTTTTGTCATGTGGCTCTGCCGAAGCGAAGATGTGGTGGAAACCTTGAATCAAATCAAAAAAGAGTCCAACTGGTAAGAAGGCAGGGAGGTGCTGGTTGGTTTGCTGAAGCGTGAGGCTGGGTGTCATCGAGCGTGTGGACAACGCGCCCAGTCAATGAGTGAAAGAAGGAACTATTTCTCCATGGCATGGGAGCAACTCTGAAAATCAGGGGGTCGTGGTGATGGTTAGATTGTCGAACTTCGAATTACCCGAAGATGCGGTGATGAGCCCAAACTTTGAATCTGAGGCGATGGCGATAGGGAGATCGATGGTTGCCGTGGTCAGCACCGAGGAAGTCGCGACGTCGGTGATGGTGTAGGTGATCTCAGTGCCGCCTGCGGTGCCCTCGACACCGAGCCGATAAAGCGCGTTTCTGGCGACGTTGGGGAAGGATCCAGCCGCGGGAAACAAGACATCGGTAAACACACCGTCTACGCATTGGCGGATCCGAAACAGGCGGTTGGCGGATTGGGTGGTGGATCCGTCCGCAAGTTCCAGAGTGAAGTAATGATTGGTGTCCGTGAATCCAAACACCAGCCCGCCATAGATGCCAGCTCCGGCAAATCCGGTGTCCACCAAGGCTGAGAAACTCTCGGCCGATTCAAGTGCGAGGTGATTATAGACCGCCACCGGGCTGGGTCCGGCTGGGGCATCGATCACCTGGCCGGTCTGGCCTGAAAAGGGAGTGGTTTCGTAAACGAAATCCGCTCCGGAGTTCCCGGGTGACGCCAGGGTCCAATCGACCCAGGTCGACAGGTTTCCTGATCCCGATTCAAAGTCCAGTTCGACCGAGCGGAGTGCTCCGGTCACATTGAGCGCGAAGTCGTCGAAAATGGAGGAACCGGACGACCAGCACGTGATGCCAAATCCGGAGCCTGCTGGAACCGGGATTCCGAGGTCGAAAGAGGGGTTGGAAAACCAGACTGCACCGGTGGGATCGAGGACTCGCAGCGAAACGAGTGGCGAGCCTTGTTGTCCGCTCAACTCCAGAGTGAACAGGCTTCCGTTTGTGGCGTAGTCCAAGAGCCCGTCTTCTGATAGGAGTGGTGGGCTGACCTGTGCGCCCGACACGACACGAAAGAGGCGGAGGTCTTTGCCAGATCCTCCGGTCGCCGATCTAGCGTCGGCGAGCAGGAACTGCCACCAGTTGAATCCGCCGGCACCATCGTCCGCGATGCCGAAGGCAATGCCTCCTCCGACTCCGCTTCCATCGAATCCGGTTTTCACCGCGACGGAGAATGTTCCTCCCTCATTGATGACTACGGGATCCCAGCGTGCCAGCGTTACCGGCCCGGGGGGTGCGTCCACACCATTGGCAGTGAGTGTGAAATCCTCTCCCGCATTACCGGCGACTAATGTGCTCCACGAGGAGTCTGCGTCCAGATCGCCCGACTTGCCCTCGAAGTCATCCACCACCCGGATGCCGGGAACCATCCCGCTGCCGGTTGGATCCTCATATCGCAGTGTCCTGCGGGTGACTTCGATATGGGACGTGTTGTAGTCCTCGGTGTTGACCCGCCACGCGTTGAGCTCCTGCTTGAGCCGGGCTTTCACCATGGCGAGAGACGGTTCGTCGGCGAGATTGTTGACGCCCCATGGATCCGTATCCAGGTCATACAGCTCCTCGTCAGGGACATTTCCGGTGAGCAGATCGGATAACAACTGATAGGCGGTGGTGCCGGTGGCTGCAAGGGTCGCGTCAAAGGTTCTGTTATACCATGGCGACCCTGCCTGATATTGGTCGGTGTTCAGGCCTGCTTGGGGGTTCGCGAACGAGCCACCCGCCACTTTGCGGATGTTTTCAATGTAGTAATACCTGCCGTCACAAACGGCACGCCCGTCGCTGAAGTCTTGGGCGGTTGCAAGGATGGTATTGCGACCTGGAATTTCGGTGGCGGAGCCAGATAAAACAGGCATCAGGGACCGACCTGCCAGATTCGGCAGTTGCGGGATGTCGAGATAGTCGAGAATGGTCGGCAGAATGTCGGCATGGGAGACGGGTACCTGGGTGCTGACTCCTTGGGAGATGCCCGCTCCTGCCACAATGAAGGGAACCTGGGTGCCGGCCGGGTAGATGCTTTGTTTCGCACGGTGAAGGCCGATACCGTGATCCGAGGTGTAGATTACGAGTGTTTCGTCGAGCAACCCATTGGCCTGAAGTGCTGCGATCACCGCGCCAAAGACCGTGTCCACGCACTGGATCGCACCATAGTAGTCAGCGATGTCCTGTCGGACGGCTGGCACGTCCGGCCAGCAGTTCGGGACGGTGATGATATTTGCATCCACGTTGGTGACATGGCCATCGTTACTAAGTCCGCCGGTGGCGCTCCACACACCCTGATTCATGGCAATGCCGCGGAATGGCAGGTGCGGGGCTCCGACACCGAAGGTCATGTAGAATGGCCGGTCTCCGGCCCGGGTGATGAGGTCGTTGATATAATCCGTGGCAATTGCCGCCGTCGTTGGCTGGCCGTAGCCTTTGTTGTAGGGCCACTTACGGATCGGTTGCACATGGGTCTTGTGCGAGGTGGCAGTGTAGTATCCGTGATCCCTCAGAATTTCGATCAGGGTGGGCAGATCCTCGTTTATTCCTCCTCGATTGAGCAGCGATGGATCCCCAGCCAACGGGAATCCTGTTCCGTAGTTCACGACGTTGCACCAGGTGGAGTTCTGCTGGCAGAACTGGCTGGTGAACATGGACATCTTGCTGGTGCTGCACACGGGAGACATGGCGAAGGCCCGTTTGAAGAGAACGCCGCTTGATGCCAGCGAATCGAGCGCTGGAGTCTTGAGCCCCGCGGTTCCCATGCAGCCGAGGTCGATGCTCTGATCCTCACTGAGGAAGAGGATCACGTTTTTCACGGCTTTTACCGGCGAGGTGCCGAGGGTGAACTCAGTATTATCACTCACGCCGTCACCATCGAAATCCGAGTTGTTGTTCACGTCTGTGAGTGCGCTAACCGAGTCGCCCGGATCGAAGCGGATGCACCATTGTTCCCAGTCATCCGGGATGCCGTCGGCATCGGAATCCGCGGATGTTAGCGGATTGGTTCCATTGAGAAACTCGACGTTGTCGGGCACCTTGTCACCGTCCGTGTCCCATAGCAGCGGGTTGGTGCCGAGAAGTGCCTCTTCCTTGTTGGTGAGTGCGTCTGTGTCGGAGTTCAGCGATTCGTGGCGAATGACACGGTAGAAAGCCGACGAGCCGGCTGATGTGGCGGAGATGTCTCCGGGGTCACCGGTGCCGATGCCGATCTCGGCTAGGCGCGACCATTTCAGAAGGTCGGCCGAACCGCGTGGAAGGTCGCGCATCCATGACTCACCGAGCCAGCTGAACTGGTCGGATCCGGGCATGTGCTGATAGTTTCCGATTCGAAAAAAAGAGGATGGATCCTCGGGATCGGTCCATGCGAGGCCTTCCTGCCTGTTGGTCATTCCGTCGCCGTCCGCGTCATCGCCTGGACTTGCGGCGGCGGAGGGATGAAGAGCGGCCCACACGTCGCTGATGCCGTCCTGGTTGAAATCCAAAGCATGGCAGATACTCGCAAGGTAGATGCTGGTAAGGACGACTATCGTAGGTTTAAAAAACATGAATCCTCAGGTTAATTTGGATACAGGCCCTTGCCGGGAATCCGTCATGCTCGGCAATCTGACGGACGTTGTAATGAGGAGTGCGTGACAAATCATGGCAGGGGTGTCGCAAGAATACTGTGAAGCTTGCGTGGATACCCCGCGGGATCAACGAAGATAGATTAAAACCACGAGAATCACCCACCCGGGTGAGCACCAGTGGCAGTGAGACAGGCGCTCAGCGGCGACGGCGAATCAGCCCGACCAGAGAGAGAGCTCCGATGATGAGCGGTGTGCCAGGTTCGGGAACCACGGTTCCAATGACGCGGATGGCGTCGACTTGGAAGTTGTCGTTGTTGGTTCCATCTGCTTCAAAAAACAACCAGCGAAGATTGCCGGTGCCACCATTGATCCAGGACAGTGTGCTGTCCGTGGCGGTGAGTCCCTCGCCGGTCAAATCAATCGAATAGGTGGTGATCGGATTCGAGCCACTCTGGGTGCCAATTGTCTTGAGTCCGACGAGATGTGTCACGTTGCCGGTATCCCGATAGCCGAGTTCCCAGGACGCGCTGGTGTTGGCAGCACGAATATCGATTTCCACCGAACTGATGGTATAAGACTGCCCACTGTTTGCGAATCCGAGATTCAGGTCAAAGCGCGAGGGTCCACCGAAAGTCGATACGGTGTGGAGATCGGTATTCGCTGCGGCAGTGCTGGTCCCGTCGTAGCCCCAACCGGAGGTGCCAGCGCTTCCGCCGATGAGGGTGAGCTGAGTGGAGGTAAAGTCGATTGCTGGATTCTTGACTGTGAACTGTGCGTTAGTGGAGGGGATGGCTGTCGTGGCGGAGCCGGCGAAATCGATCTCGGCAAGGGTGACAGTGGCCGGAAGCATCGATGAACAAGCGGCAGTGATCGAAATGGTGACGAATAGGGATTTCATGTCATTCGTATGATGAGAGTCACAAACATGGGGTGGGTCATGGCTTTGGTTCAACCCAAGATACTTAGATACGGTAAAAATCACCCGCAAGGGTGATGCTTGAAAACTGGATTCCGTTATGAGGATTCGGCGGCGGCGATACGAAGCAAACCTTGCGGATATGCGCATGCTTCGTCGAAGCAGTCGAAGGCGTGTCCCGCGTTGTTGAACACCAATGCCTTTGCCGGTGGCGTGTCAGTAAAGTGATACGCCGGCATATCGATGACGAGTTGGCTGACTTTCGAGGCCTCAAGCACATCGATGGCGTTGCGAATTTTCTGATCGGAGGCGGAATCGGGTGTGCTCAATGTGAGAGGAGCGCATTTTTTGCGCTCGAAATCTGGAACTTCACTGTCGCGTCCAATATGTCAGTGGCTCTTTTCACGGCGTCCGCACTTACGGGTTTGACGCCCTGATACGTATGAAGAGTTTGCTTGAGGGTGTTCCGGATCGCGTGGTGACCACTGTCACCACGTCTGATGCAGGTGCGGACGCGACGATGGTGCCGATGGTGCCTGCAGTGTTGGCTACGCCGCTTGCGTTCCATTCGCTGAGATCGCTGGACCATTCGTAGGTATAGCTGACATCGCTGGCGATGGTTGGATTGAGGGTGTGCCTGAAGGTGACCGAGGTGGTTGTCGCGGAAATTTCTGTCAGTCCGGCGCTGTGAACATTGGGATTCGTGCCGAGAACGTGTTCCAGTCCGTTGGAAATTCCGTCCTTGTCAGAATCCGTGGTGAAGCCGGTGGCGGGAGGATTCGCGCTGATCCACGCGGCAAAGGTAT
>JAURCU010000109.1 GCA_030828305.1 Luteolibacter sp. | reverse complement strand
AGGGATAAGAAAGGCGACTCGCGCCTCCTGAAGATCGCTGCGGCCTGCGAGCAGCCCGCTGGCGAAGCGCTTTATACGCTCGTCCAGTTCCGAATACGTGCAGGCACGACCCTCCTCCACGAGGGCGATCTTCTCGGTGGTTCGCTCCACCGGCTTCCAATCCTTGAAGGTGAATTTGGGAACGGGCTCCTTGCCCCAGCCCGAGAGCGGGACGACGGTAATCGCAAGGAGAAGAAAGGCAGCGGATTTCATGGGTCTGAGAAGTCTCAGCGTTCAAACCCCGGAATCCACTGAAGGTTGCGATGTTTCAGCTCCGCCGCCGCGTCCCATCGTGCGCCGCATCGTGCGCTGGGCCGACAACATTGCCAAAGGCAAGACCGACCTGAGGCAAAGCTTCACCAAGTCGAGCTTCGTGCAGGGCGTCACCATCGGGCCGGCGCCGGGCAGTACATGAGCGCTGAGAGTCAGCGCAAACCATCTTGCACCAATCGCCTGATTGCTGATTGAGTCGGCGCATGGTCAACATTGGGCCTCACCCCTCTGAGCACCGCAATGCCGATAGCCGCAATAGTAGAGGCCAGATTTTTCGGTTTAATCCTCATTCCTCAGTCTTCAGCGGCAGCTCACCCAGCCTCTCCTGGTAATGCCGCTCATCGAAGCCGCGCCCGCTTTTCACCATGCGGTCCATGGTCTTGCCTAAACAGAAGGCAATCTGATGTTTGGCTTCGTCCTCCTCGAGGCCAGCCTTGATCAGGCGCTTGAGGGCCTGGTTGACGTAGGCCGTCTGCTTGGATCCAAGTTGTTGCTCGACCGCG
The DNA here is from genome assembly GCA_030828305.1 of Luteolibacter sp. Classification (GTDB taxonomy): domain Bacteria; phylum Verrucomicrobiota; class Verrucomicrobiia; order Verrucomicrobiales; family Akkermansiaceae; genus Luteolibacter. Next base: position 4,369 of record JAURCU010000109.1, on the reverse strand, counting down.
TCGAGTAGATCGGGAACCAGTTCGCTGCTTTCAGATTCCTCCATGATGTCGGATTCTACTCGTCGTCATCGTTGGCGCCCTTGATGCGCACCTTGCCACGGAGTTTGGCTTCGATGAAGGCGTCGATATCGCCGTCCATCATCGCCTGGATGTTGTTGGTTTCCTCACCAGTGCGCAGGTCGATGACCTTCTGGTAGGGCTGGAAGACGTAGGAGCGGATTTGGTTGCCCCAGGAGACGTCGCCCTTTTCGCCGTAGGCACGGTCGGCCTCAGCCTTCTGCTTTTCTTCCTCCAGTGCATACAACTTGGCCTTGAGGATCTGGAAGGCGAGTTCGCGGTTGGCTCCCTGGGTGCGCGCCGCAGTGGAGCGGATGAGAATGCCGGTGGGAAGGTGACGCAGGAGCACGGCGGTCTCCACCTTGTTGACGTTCTGCCCTCCCTTGCCGCCGGAGCGTGCCGTGGTGATTTCGACGTCCTTGTCCTCGATCACGATATTGATCTCGCGATTGATCTCCGGGGTGGCGTCCACCGAGGCGAAGGAGGTGTGGCGGCGGGCGCTTGAGTCGTAGGGGGAGATGCGCACCAGTCGATGCACGCCGCGCTCGTTCTTGAGAAAGCCATAGGCGTAGTCGCCGGTGATCTTAATGGTGGCGGTGCGAAGTCCCGCTTCATCTCCATCCTGCCAGTCGAGGGTCTCCACGCTGTAGCCCTTGCCCTCTGCCCAGCGGGTATACATGCGGTGGAGCATCTGAGCCCAGTCGCAGGCCTCGGTGCCACCGGCACCCGCGGAGATGGCAAGGAAGCAGGCGGAGTCGTCGTCGGGCTTGTCGAGTAGTGTCAACAGCTCGTAGGAGCGGATGTCCTTTTCCAGTTTTTTGGCCCCCTCAATGGCCTCCTTGGCCACGTCGGCATCGTCGAATTCTTTCGCAAGATTGATGCCCTCGGCCACATCATGGCCGCGGCTCTCCAGGTCGAGGAAGGTCTCGAGCTTCTTCTTGAGATTGGCCGCCTTGGAGGAAATGTCCTTGGCCTTTGTCGCATCGTCCCAGAATTCGGGAGACCCCATGGCTTCCTCGAGGGTCTGGATTTCGTTTTCGAGTCGCGGGACGTCAAAGATACCTCCTGAGTTTCGACAGGCGGCCTTGAAGGCCGTCGACGTCGATCGCCAGGAGGTCAGCGGTAGGAAGGTCAGACATGCGGGCGGCAGGAAAACTCAGGATAGTGGCTTAGGCAAGGAGGAACGCTTCTATAGAGGCAAGTCAATCGGTCAGATATCCATTCGTATCGGGGGTCTGCGCAACATGGCGCGGGGTGAATTTTCAGTAACCAAGACCCATGAATTTCCATCTGAGAGCCCCACTTCTTTTGGTCTGCCTGGTGGCACCTTTCCCGGTCCAATCCAGCGATGCCGTGGGTACGGATAGCGAACACCACCAGCGATTGGGTCTTGCAACTTGGGCTGTGGAAACGTAGCTCAGTACCCGCATGGATTATCAGCACGCCTACGACAAACTGCCTCTGTTCGGAGTGGGGTTGGCCTTGGGTGTATTTCTGATTGCCCAGCATGTGCTGATGCTTATCAAGCGGGAGCAGGTGCAGCATGCCCTGGTAAAATTCCAGCGTGATTCCAAGGTGGGTCAAATTCTCCTCGCGATCGGCTTTGGTTGGTTCTGGTTGCTGTGTGCGCCTGCCAACCTGGGCATCCTCAGTTCATTGGTGATGGACTTTGGTGAATTTAATTCGGCCAAGCCCTTGCTGCGCATCTTGGTGCCTGCGGCCATCTTCGCGGTGGCCATCAGTGTGCGTGACTTTCTCGCCGTGCGCGCTCTTGGATTGATCGGCCTGATGGTGGCTGCCCCCATTCTTCAGGCGGCCTTTCTCGAAGAACCTGCCAGTCGCTTGCTGCTACCCATTTATGCCTACGCCTTGCTGACCATCTCAATGTTTTTGGTCGGCAAACCCTACCTCTTTCGTGACGGCCTCGATTGGGTCAAGGCCAAGGATTCCCGTTGGCAGGCCCTCAGCTTGTTCGGTCTCGCCTACGGTGTGGCAATCGTGGTCTGTGCCGTGATGTTCTGGCGTGGATACTGATTGCGGCCAATCAGTATACCGGAGCTCCACCTTCTTGCTGGGGCTTGTTCGGACTACTCTCCTTGCCGGGCGCCTGAGCCCTGTCTTCAATACCCTGGCCCAAGACCCGCAGGTCGCGTCCAAGGCCAATGAAGGTGTTGCAAGAGGTACTGAACGCTGCGGCGATGACGATACTGGCAATCAGAAGTGCTTTCATGTGAGTGTGATCAGTAGTAGCGCGGTTATGTTCTGTCGCAAGATCGAATATCAGGACTTGCTAATCTTTTGACTGCCTCAGGCGCCGCTTACTGATTATTGCCGTAGAAGCTCTTGATGTGACCATACTCCACCATGGTGTCGCGCCAGGGAGCCAGTATGGCAGGATCACGGAAAATGCGGACGGCACGGGCAATCCATTCTTGAGCCTCGGTCACATCATCCCGCTCAAAGGCGAGTGCCGCCTTGGCAAAGTAGTGATAGGGAGAGTCGTCAAGAAAGTCATACTTGTCGGCGAGCTCACGGGCGGCTTGCTCCTCTCCAATCTTCAGCTTGCACAGCATCAGCTTGAACTCTGAAATGCGGGCCAAGTCGGGCCGGTTTTCAGGAAGTTTATCGAGTAGGGCCTCGAGGGCATCATGCGCCTTCTGCCACTCGTGGGTCACGAAGTAGATTTCAGCGATGTTGAATTGGATGCTGGGATTGTTGCCTGTGATCTCAGCGGCCTTGGCATAGCAGGCGAGCGCCTTTTCAAATGCCCGCATCTCTACGTAACAGCTGCCACGAAGGTTCCAGGTTTCGGGGCTTCTATCGAATTCTTTTTGTGCAAGCTTGAGGGCTTCGAGAGTTTCGATGATGCGCTTTTCAGAGAACAGGCGGGAGGACTCGCGCTGGTGCTTGATGAAGTTCTCACGCTTTTCGGCGGGTAGGTTGGTGAAAGCCTTTTGATAGGGTAGCAGCTCACTTAGCTTGATGCCTGAGTTGGTGGCTTCCTGGGCCTGCAGGGCAGAGCCAAGAGCAGATGCGGCTAAACCGAGGATAAAAAATTGTCGCATGGCTTGTGCTTAGCGTTGTGGGGCTCTGCCGTCAATGACTCGTCGGCTGCCGGGCAGAGGAATCCAGGTGAGGTGAATTTGGTCTTGCGCCTGCGAAAAATAAATGTTGTTCTTAAGAACACTGTTCAAAAGCCTATGTCTGAAGAACTTACCAAGCGCCAACAGGAAATTCTCGATTATCTGCGCATGGCCCATCGCCGCACCGGCATCATGCCATCCACTCGGGAAATCCAACACTATTTCGGCTTTGCCAGCCAGACTGCAGCCATGAGCCACCTCCGGGTTCTCGAACGAAAAGGCGTGATCCAGCGCTTGCCCGGCAAGGCACGGGCAGTGGTCTTCCCGGAGGATCTGGATCGCGCAGACATGATCGACGTGCCTATCTATGGCCAGATCGCCGCTGGCATGGGTCAGGATGCGGAACCGGATCCTGAAGGCAGCATTGCCTTGGATGCGGCGGCTTTTGGTGTCAGTGGGCGCAACAAGACTTTCGCCCTCAGGGTGCGCGGTGATTCCATGATCGATGCCCACATTTGCAATGGCGATACAGTCATTCTGGAAGCACGTGAACCGCGTCGTGGTGATGTGGTGGCGGCCCTGATTGATGGTGAAACCACGCTCAAACGCTACGTCATGAAGGACGGTCAGCCTTACCTTCAGGCAGAAAATGAGGACTTTCCGGACTTGGTCCCAGTGTGCGAACTCGTCATTCAGGGAGTGATGGTGGCATTGCTGAGGCAATCAGCCTGAATCCAGTGCTTCATATTTCTGTAAGATTGACGTAAACGTCATGTCTTGAGAATCTGTGCCATCGGCATGGAAGAAGGGAGGCTCATCTTCGACTGCCCGGCATGCGGCATTCGCCTATCGGTTGATATCGAGCTCGCCGGCATCACTGGACCATGCCCTCATTGCGAGGCGACCATCAAGGCTCCGGTGTCTTGGGATCCCCAAATGGCTCAGTCACAAGTTGCGGCGCAGCCTGATGCACCCATTGCTGAGCTGCCAGATCATGTGATGCAAGCAGCCGCTGAGATGGGTATTAGTCAGGCGACCCCTGACTCTGGGCAAGTCCACCCTCCTGTCGATTCGCCAGAAGCCCACAGGGACGGGATGCCACCCAATGCCCGACCAGAAGGGTTTCAAGATGAGGACGAGTTCTATCCAGAGCCGGCGCCGGAGTTGGACCTGAGGCACAGGGTGTTGGATCTTCCCAAGCTAATCAGATCTTCCGAGCCTGAGCCTGA
>JAURCU010000108.1 GCA_030828305.1 Luteolibacter sp. | reverse complement strand
CTTTGTTGCTCAATACCGCGTTTTTTGTCATGATGATGCTGATTTCCTTCCTGCCCAAGCACATGCGTTCTTTGGATTGAGCGGTATTTTATAGTCTCTCTGCTGAAACCCATTGTGCCCGAAGGGCATCGGTGGCATTTTAGGTCCAATGGAACTCGCTCCGAGCATCTTCAACGACGTCTTGGGCCCCGTGATGCGGGGTCCGAGCAGCTCGCATTCCGCTGCGGCCAACCGCATCGGCCGGATTGCGCGTGATCTGGCGGGGGAGTCTGTCGTCAAACTCGCCGCTTACTACGACCCCAATGGTTCGCTGGTTACCACCCACAAGGACCAAGGCACTGACCTCGGCCTCTACTCGGGCATCCTCGGCTGGGAGCCTGATGATGCGCGCCTTCCCACTTATCCCGCCGCCCTGCGCGAGGCGGGCATTGAGGTGGAGGTGAACTACCTCAGCTACGACGCGCCCCATCCCAATTTCTATCGCCTCGAGATCACCGGCGAGAGTGGCACCATCCATCACTTCGATGCCATCTCCACCGGTGGTGGCATGATCGAGCTCAAGGCCATCGACGGAATCAAACTCGGTGGTGTGGGGGACTACCACTCGACGCTCTTCTGGTTGGATGAATCTCCTGCTGACGCGCTTGTCACCGGAAGCGAGCTTGCCACGCTCTCTGAAGATTGGGCCTGGCTGCAAGGCGATGGGGGTGGCCTTTTGCGCTTCGACTCTCGCCAGAAACCTTCATCCGAGTTGGTGACTTCCTTTGCCCAAGAACTCGGTGCCAAGCGCTCGCGTGTGCTTGGAGCCGTCCTGCCCATTCTTTCGCGCAAGGCCATGAGCGTGCCCTTCACCCGTTGCGGTGAGATGGAGGCCCATCCCGACTTCGCGGACGCCCCGCTATGGGAGAGTGCGGCTTGCTACGAGGCCGCCCGCGGTGGCATCACCCCCGAGGAAGTCATCGAGAAGATGAAGGTTCTGGCAAAAATCATGAAGGCTGGGGTTGAGGAAGGGCTGGCCGGCACCGAATACGCCGACCGCATCCTGCATTCGCAAAGCCCCGGCTTCACCAAGGCCGAAGAGGCCGGAAAACTCATCCCTGCCGACATCAACAACCGCATCATTCGTTACGTCTCCGCCATCATGGAAGTAAAGAGCTCGATGGGCACCATTGTCGCGGCACCCACTGCCGGCTCCTGCGGTGCGATGCCCGGAGCCGTGCTCGCGCTTTGCGGTGCCCTTGAAGTCGATGAGGATACCCGCGCCAAGGCCCTGTTGATCGCCGGCCTGATTGGTGTCTTCATCACCCGCGACGCGACATTCGCCGCTGAGGAAGGTGGCTGCATGGCGGAATGTGGATCGGGTTCCTCGATGGCCGCAGCCGCCATGGTTTATCTCGGTGGTGGCTCCACCGCGCAACAACTCGCGGCCGCGTCCATGGCTCTGCAAAACTGCTTCGGCATGGTGTGTGACCCCATCGCCAACCGCGTGGAGGCGCCCTGCCTCGGCAAGAACGTGCTCGCGGCCAGCAATGCCCTCTCGGTTGCCAACATGGCCCTCGCCGATTACCAGCATCTGGTGCCACTCGACGAAGTCATTGCCGCCATGGCCAAGGTGGCCGATCAGATTCCACGCGAGCTGCGCTGCACCAACCTCGGTGGACTTTCGATCACGCCGACTGCCGACAAGATTGCCGAGCAGCTTCAATCGGGCTGCGGCACTTGTGGCGGCAAGGTGCAGTGCTGAGAGTCACTCTTTGGTGAGCTCTTCCCACTTCTCGGTGGTGAAGGGGAAGGCGGGTAAGCCGGCCTTGTTGTAAAGGTAGGGTCCTTTGGGGCGATTGGTGAAGGCATAGCGCACGTTCTTCGGCTTCTTGACGTCGGTGTTCACGACCAGCAGTTCGTCGCCTTCGATCCAGGCTGTTGCTGAATGCCATATTCCATCGGCGCCTTGGATCGAGAGCCACGGGAGATCGGTGCCGGGCGGGCAGACGATGGGTGGGCCGAAGCCTTCACCTTTATCGGCGATGGTCAGGCCTTGCGCATTTTTGAATTGGATGGCGATCGTGGAGCAGCGGATGTCAAAGCCCGTGATGAGGGGTCCACTGGCAGTGATCTTGCGGTCGTATTGATGGTGCAGAGCCCAGGCCGCAAGGCGTTTACCAATGTCCGTTTTATTGGGTGGGTGCTCCTTGGGCCCACCGATATCAACCGCAGTGGCGAGCCCTACATTGGTGATCTGCTTCATCGCTTGGAGCTGAGCCTCACGAATGGCAGCGCGACCGTCGCCCATGTCGGGCATGTTGGGATCGGATTCGCCGATACCGGCGAGTTGCACGATGAGGAAGGGAAACTCGCCCTGGCCCCAAACGCTGCGCCAGCCCTTAATCAGGCTCTTGAGCTTGCCGAAGTAGGCATAGCCGTCCCTGGCATTGCCTTCACCCTGGTACCAGAGGGCGCCCTTCATCGAGGTGCCAATGAGAGGCATGATGTGTTTCAGGTAGTTGCTCCCGGGTGCGTGTTTCTCGGCTGGGTCGATGCTGGCATCTGGAAGTTGCCAGGTGTGAATTTGAGTGCCGCCGACACTCGCGCTGAGCAGGCCTACAGGCACTTTGAGCTCCTTTTGTAGTCGGCGCGCAAAGGTCAGTCCGACCTTGCTGAACTCCCTGACATCACCCTCGGTGGCCGAGATCCAACCGGTGTCGCTGCGGTATTGGCGGATGGTGGGGAGTTGGAGTTTGGACAGGTCGTCCTTGGGATCCATGGCGTTGTTCTTCACCTTGCCCGCCATGTTGGATTGGCCGGAGCAGAGCCAGACTTCGCCGATGAGGACGTCCCTGATCATCAGGGTCTCCTCGCCCGAGCTGATCCTCAAATTTTTCCCCGCGCTAGCTTTGGAAAAGTCCTCGAGTTGGTCGGCTTCCAATGCGCGAAGTTGCAGCTTCCAATTGCCTTGGTCATCCGCCTTGGTGCTTTGTTCATGTTTGCCAAAGGCGAGTTTCACTTCACTGTCTGCATCGGCTGTGCCCCACACAGCAACGGGCATGCCCTGCTGCAGGATCATGTGATCCTGAAAGACCGGAGCGCAGGTTAGCTCGGCATGGGTAAGTGCCGTTAGCACGAGGAGTGATGCGAGGGGAGAGAGGAATTTCATGAGGCTCACTCGGCCTTGAATCCGGTGCGCATGCCCTTGCCGGTGCGCACCTGATCAAGCATGGCTTGCAGTTGTCTTGCCCTCTCGGGGTGTTCAGAGATCACGTTCTTTTGCTCGCCGAGATCGTTCTTGAGGTTGTACAGCTCACCGCCGATCGGTTTTTTTGCTGCGTTCTTGCCCTTCTTGCCGCCGCTGGCGATGTATTTCCACTCGCCTTGGCGGATGGCGAGATCACGAGCCTCGGAAACCAGTATCTCCGAGCCATTGGCATCCTTGCCCAAGAGCGCATCGAGGTGATTGCGGCTGTCGATGGCCTGATCGTTTTTTAGTTCGATGTTGAGCATATCCGCGAAGGAAGCGAGGAAGTCGATCTGGTTGATGGTGGCGTTACTCACTGCGGGTTTCACCTTGGTGGGCCAGCGCAGGATGAGTGGCACGCGGTGGCCACCTTCATAAATCTGATACTTGCCGCCGCGATAGGGGCCAGAGCCGTCGTGGCCGCGGTCGATTTCCTTGGTGGATGTTTTCACGGTGGTGCCGTCCTCGTAGCCGTCGTCATAAACAGGGCCGTTGTCGCTGGAGAAAATGACGATGGTGTTATCCGTCATGCCGTTCTCTTCAAGGGCGGCCATGATTTCGCCCGCGCACCAGTCGAGTTGGACCATGGCGTCGCCGCGGTAGGTCAACTCGCTCTTGCCCTTGAAGTCAGGGTGGGGGGCGCGTGGCACGTGGATGTCGGCCGCGGACCAGAAGAGAAAGAAGGGCTCCTTGTGATCCTTGCGCCCGGCGATGTATTTGCGCGCCTGCTTGGCGAATTCAGGACCCATGGTTTCATCATTCCAGAGCGCCGACTTGCCGCCCCACATCTGGCCGATGCGCCCGATGCCGTTGATCACCGAGTAGTTGTGACCATGACTATTCTTGTAGTAGGTCATCGATTCGGGATTCTTGCGGCCGTCTGGATATTCGGTGCCCTCAAAATCCGCGGGCTTATTATTGACGAAGAGCGGGTCTGCGGGATCGAGATTGAGGACTTTATGGTTCTCCACGTAGACGCAGGGCACGCGGTCGTTGGTGGAGGGGAGCAGGAAGGAGTAGTCGAAGCCGACTTCGAGTGGACCCGGTTTGACCTCCCCGTTCCAGTCCACGGGTGTCTTGCCATCCCCAATGCCCAAGTGCCACTTGCCGATCACAGCCGTCGAGTAGCCAGCTTTTTTGAAAAGCTCAGGCAGGGTGAGCATGCCGGGCTTGATGGTCATGGGTGCATCGGGTGCGAGGATGCGCACGTTGTGGCGGAAGCCGTGAATCCCGGTAAGCATGGAGAAGCGCGACGGGGTGCAAGTGGCCGCTGAACAATGGCCGTCGGTGAAGCGCAGGCCGCCGGCCGCTAATTTGTCGAGATGCGGGGTGGGGATTTTGGTGGCGCCGTAGCAGCCGAGGTCGCCCCAGCCGACGTCATCACCATAGATAATGACTACGTTGGGGTGGTCTTGAGCTGAGGCAGATAGCAGGCAGAAAGCTGCTGTGAGCAGTGAAAGTCGAAGCAAATGCATGGCTGAGGGATATCTTGATTGGGCTTGATGCCTGTCTGGGAAATGTCCCCGCCAGGAATCGAACCTGGATCTAAAGTTTAGGAAACTCTTGTTCTATCCGTTGAACTACGGGGGCTTGTGAGGTCTGGAGACATTTGGATACCGTGGAGGACAGGTCGCGGCAAGTCATCAGTCCTTTTTGAGGCGTTCAAGCTTGGGTGTCCCCGGGCGCTGTGAGCTGTAAATGCCCCGATGCCCACTGCAGTAGTAGGCGATGATGCAGGCGGTGGCGAGGTAGAGGCCGCAGCCCGCACCGAAGAGCTCCATGCCGAGCAGGGTGGAGGCGATGGGGGTGTTGGTGGCGGCGGCGAAGATGGCAACGAGCCCGATGGCGGCAAACAGGTCGACGGGCGCTCCCATCCAGGCGGCCAGGGCATTGCCGAGCCCGGCACCAATGAAGAAGAGCGGGGTGACTTCGCCACCCTTGAAGCCGGCCGCCAAGGTGACGACGGTAAAGGCCAGCTTCCAAGCCCAAGCGCTGGCGGGAACTTCGCCGCTAGTGAACATGCCGGGCAGGGTGATCGCGCCCTCGCGACCCGCCAAGGTGCC
>JAURCU010000107.1 GCA_030828305.1 Luteolibacter sp. | reverse complement strand
GACATGCCGGTCATATCCAGGAGCGTGCCCCTGTCATCGGCTGAACACCGCGCCGGGGAATGGAGCACCCCGACGGCTCGCAAAGGGGAGGGATAGTTTTTCCTGTCCTTGACGATCCGCACCACATCTTCAACCGACCGGGGCCTGACGATCACTTCAGGGCGGTAGGTCACCCCGCTCTCCCAGTTGGGGATCTCGCCTTCCCACGAAACGGGATCGGATATCATGCCCTCCTCAAAGCGATCAGCAAGAATGTCGATGATGCCGTCGTGACTGGCCACCAACTCACTCATCTGCCACTGAAGGTCCGGGTGCGATTGCGCGGCCTCTTCACAGATCTTGGCGACATCGCCCCCGGGGCCAGCGTGGCGACCGGGTGAGGCAAAGAGCATGGAAACAATGACTTCATTTTGGAAGCCCTCGGCGCCGATGACGCTTTCCAACAAGGGCTCGTTGAAGGCGTACTCGTCGCCGTCGCGGCGCTCCATCGAACAGGCCACGACACGCGGGAATTCGCTTTCCGGCAGCAGGCGACGAACTTGTTCGCCGAGAAGATTACGGACTTCGGTCACCTTGATGCGTGGGGCGCCATGGTCCACCAGGGCAATGGAGGGTTTCTTGAAGGCGCGCAGTTCACGAGTGGCGTGAATCTGGTCGATGAGGATCTTGGCCATGCGCTCATCATCGGGATCTTCCAGATTGACCACGCAAGGGCTGATGCGGACTTCAAGATCGGGCCAGTCTTTGCTCATCACCTCCACGCGTTGGGGCATGTATTCGAGGATGGCGGCACTGGGCCCGAAGAACATTGGAGTGACGTGAAAGCGTCGAATGCCTTCCTCAAGTTTTTTGAGTACAAAGGGCTCGAAAATTTCGGCGGGGGTTCCATCGAGTTTTTCAGGGGAAATCTTGGTCGAGTGCAGCAGCGAAACCGGATGGATGGTCTCACCGACCTTCTTGCCCAGACGTTCGGCCAGACTGCGCAGGCTGAAGGTGGCCTCGGGGCGGTAGGAGCCGTTATCGCTGATCAGGTAGCAGGTGTCGTCACTCATGAGTGCAGCCAAAATTGCACGTGTTGGGCACTTGTCCAGTGCTCGCGAGCAATAGCGGGTTTTTTTGTTGGCTCAGCGTGTGATGCCATTCAGGACTTTGGGATGCAAATCGGTCGCCGCGAATTCGCCTTGGGCTCCATGGCCTTGGCTCTGGGCGCTTGCCGCGGCAAGGCTCCGGAGAGTTCTATGGATGAAGAGCCAAGTGAGAAAGGCAACTCCGTCAGGAGAAACCCCATCTGTGTCTCGAGCTACTCCTTCATGCGCTTCTCGGAGCCGCCCTACAAAACCATCGACCGCTGCATGCATGACGCGGCTGACATGGGCTTTGACGCTTTCGAAGTGCTTGAAAAGCAGATGCCCGAGCAACAGTGGCAGTCGAAATCCTATCTGCGCAGCCTCAAGCGCATCGCCCATGAGTGCGCCCTGCCCATGGTGGCGATGTCCACCCACCAGGGCTTCGTCTCGCCCGACAAGGTCAAGCGAGAGAGCAACATGCAGGTGACCATCCAGAGTCTGGAGCGCGCCTATGAGTTGGGCATTCCGCACATCCGGGTCAACTCGGGTACTTGGGGCACACTCAACTTCAATGACCTGATGAAGGCGCGGGGCATTGAACCGCCGCTGGAGGGATACACTACCGAAGACGCCTTCGGCTGGGTGATCGATGCCTACGGCAAACTCGTGGATGAAGCCGCCAAGCGTGGCGTGGTCATGGGATTGGAAAACCACTGGGGCCTGGGCACTACGCCGGAAGGAGTGCTGCGGGTGGTCAATGCGGTCAACTCAGCCTGGTTGTCGGTGACCCTGGACACCGGCAACTTCCTGGAAGATCCCTACGACCGCCTCGAGATGATGGCTCCACAAGCCGGTTTTGTGCAGGCCAAGACCTATTATGGCGGGGGCAACTGGTATACCCTCGATCTGGATTATCCCCGCATCGCGCGCATGCTCCGCAAGCACCACTACCGCGGCTACATCTCATTGGAATTCGAGGGTAAGGAGGATCATATGACCGCCATTCCCAGGAGTCTTGCCATGCTGCGCAGGGCCTTTTGTTGATCAAGCCCGCTTGCGTCTGCACAGCGCGAGCGATCCCAGCAGCAGGAGAATGAAGCTGCTGGGCTCGGGAATCTGGCCAACCTGGAAGCCGACCTCATCCGAGTAAGCCCAGTCATGGATGACACCCAACGAACCGTCGTCTTTGAGAGTCACTCGCATCCAGCCATGCTGATCGCCCTCGGTGGTATCGATGACAAAGGCAATGTAGCCTTCGCTACCCGGGGTGAAGGCTGAATAAAAGATGCTGATGGAAAATGTGTGGAAGCCGCCGCCAATCGAGCCGTGGTGAACGGGGTGGAAATTGATGCCAGTACTGCTTGTGCCGACCCCCTGCTGTCAGATCTCGGTTTGCCTAGCTCACCAGGATCTATTTTCGTAGCGCCTTCATTTCTGCATCCGGCCAGAGTTCCGCCTCCATGGACTCGATTAGGAGGCGGGTGCGGATGAAGCCATGCCAACAGCGTGTTCATTCTTACAGACCCCTCGCGACTAACGTGGGATAGACATGCTTGCGTGCCACTAAATACGGCCAAGTTTCTCATTTTTCAGGCCTTTTGAAGGCCCGGCCGGAGGATTCCTTTGCGCCCGGGAAGTCCTCAGGAATTTTCTGGGTCACTTTCCCGGTGGCGGCCCATTCGGCACCACGCTGGAAGCTGATGATGAAGCCGACGCATTCGAAGGCGGGGGTGTCGTGGCCCAGAGTGGTGTGGAAAACGCGACCCTTTTCGTAGTTGATGGTCATCAGCATGGGCTCGTGACGGCCGGTCTTCTGCAGCTCGGGCGTGTCGGCGGCGGTGGCGAGGATGGTCATGTTTTCGGCGGGGCCACGCAGCTTAGAGTAGCACTCGTCCATGCCGTGCATCCAGAAGTCCGGGAGCCCCTTGGTGATGGGGTGCTCCTTGTCGCGGATGGTGACCACGAACTCATTCTGTGGGCCATGGCTGCCGCATCCACCCTTGTTCTCGTCACGAACAATCTCACCATCGTTGTTGATGTAGACGTAGGGGCCGTGTTTCTCGTTGCGGCCACCCCAGCCACCAAGACCGATCATGCGGTTGAACTCCTTCCAGTCGGCCCAACTGTTGTTGGCAGCGTGAACGACAACGAGGGCGCCACCGGCCTTCATCCAATTTTCGAAATTGGTTTTGGTCTGCTCGGGCCAAGAGGCGGCGTTGTAGCCCATGTTGCTGACCACCAGGTCGTATTGGGTGAAGTCGGGAGAGAAGTCCGGATCGGGTTGGGGTTTTTTCACCATTTGGGTTGCACCAACCTCGACCAAATTCAGCCAGTCCTGCTCGCGCTCCGCTTTCCAGAGGTAGCGCACGCGCGCGACATCCACCGTGAAAATGCCGGTCTTCTCCAAGTAGGTCTTCATCATCACCGTGGACTTGGGCCAGACCGCGTGATTGTTCTGACCATCCACGATGAGCGCCTTCATCCGTTCGGCCGGCGCTGAAAGACTGCTGGCAATGAATATGATGACGACGATGAGTTGGGTGATTTTCATGGGAAACAGGGAAGCGGTTGCGGATGACTTGGAGAAGTCTGAAATGACATACTTGCCAGATGCGTAAACACTGACTCTGATATGCGCGCGATTATCACGATTTTTTCGACCCTGTTCTGGTCCTGCCCGCAGGTTTCTCTCGCTGCATCACCTTTATTTGAGCAGCGACTTGGCGAATTGACCCGCCGCATTGGGCAGGTTGAGGCCAAGCTTGAGAAGACCACTGGTTGGCTGCGCAAGGCTGGTGAATCGGATGTGGAGGTGGCCAAGATGTTTGCCGGCTACATCCGCTGGGAGTTGGCGAATCCCGAATATACCATGAATGCACTGGATGGTGATCGCCGTCATCAGAGACGTCCGTTCACCAAGCAAGATACGCAGCAGCGCTACAGGGAGCACATTGACCATGAGCTAAGCTCCTCCATGCACGTCTTGGACAACGCCGAGGCAAGGCTGAAGCAGAACAAGGACTGGCCGGCAGTCCGTGCCATCGACTGGACCCAGATGAAGTATGAAGATGGGCGCTTCCGCGCTGAGGGAGAAGTGGTCTATCCTGCAGGTTTCAACATGCTATCACGCAAATTTGTGGACGTGGAAAAGTTCCCAAGCTGGAAAGAGAAGGACGAGAGTCTCAGGCAGGAGTTCCTCCGCAAGATGAACCGGCTCGGGGTGTCCGTCATTGCCGGGGGGATCAATCCCGCCAGCCTGATCAAAAGTGACGGCTCCATTGACGATGTTGCGCTCAAGCGAGTCGTCGATCATCACAAGCGAGAGGGTGAGTTCGGCAGCAAGGTCTCGGTTCTGATGCATTGGGGTGGCAACAGGGAGGTGCTCGATGCGCTCTATCCGGGCATCATGGATTACCGCGCCAATGGCGTGTATCTGGATATTGATCATCCCGGCGTGCCGGAACTTATCAGCAAGACCCTGGCAGGCCTGCTACCCAAGATGAGGGATCTCGACATCCTCGCCTGGGACATGGCCAACGAGCCCTTTTTTGATCTCGAGGATTGGAGTCCCCATTCTCTGGCCAAGTACCAAGCATGGCTGCGCCAGCAGCATGGTGATATTGGCAACCTCAACCATCTGTGGCGCGCAAACTACAAGTCCTATGGCGACATACCCATGCCGGGGGACCGCACGTTGGAGCTATGCAATCCCGCCGAGCGCTACGATCGCCTCATCTTCCACCACAAACGCGTCACGGATTTCTTCGGGCTCGTGGCTGATGAGGTCCGCAAGCACATCCCGGATGCGCCCATCCATATCAAGGTGCAGGACAACAACAGTCTCGGACCACGCCCATTCGCTGTGGCGGACGGCATGGATCGAGAGGGCATGAACCGCTACGTGACCATGCACGGCCTCGACACCCGCCCGCTGCCCGTCACCGAGCCCCGCATGGCCGCTGATGGATACGATGAAAAACTCTACGCCTTCCACTGGCTCGGGCAGTCCTTCCTCTACGACTACCTCGGCTCGCTACAGCCCAAACGACCCATTGTGGACTTTGAATACCATTCGATGTCGATCAATGCCATTCGCGTGCCCCGGATCCCGGATGGCCATTCCCGTGCGACCCTCTTTCTGGCCCATCTTCACGGCCTGATCGGCAACAAGATGTGGTATTGGCAGCGCCGCTACGGCCCCGGCGACCCATTTCCTGAGGAATACTTTCGGCTGTGGTTTTACGGCTCGCTTTCCACCCAGCCACTGATGGCTGCTGAATATTTCCACACCATGCGCGAACTCAATACCTTCGCGCCGCAGGTCGATGCGCTGGCTTCGGTGCACGCTCGACCGGTGCGCATTCTCGTCTCCGAGGCATCCTATATCCATAACCCCGAGCACATCGCCGCCCTCCATCGGGTCTATGAAGGACTCTGCTTTCATGGCTTGCCCATCGGTTTTGTGACCGAAAAGTCACTGATGGATCATGGTCTGCCCGAGGACTGTGAGTTGCTGTTCATGGCAGAGGTAAGCCATCTCCATGAGGATACCGTGCAGAAGCTCCGGGGTCTTCAGAGCCGGGTCCGCATGCTCAGTTATGGCGAT
>JAURCU010000106.1 GCA_030828305.1 Luteolibacter sp. | reverse complement strand
AACCCCAACCCGCACCTTTCCGAAGTCCACGCGGCCGCGTTGAAAGTAGCTCAGGATATCTCCGATCACCTCACTCCGCAAACGCGCGCCTACCACGAGATCTGGCTCGATGGTGAAAAGATCGAAAGCAGCGAGCAAGAGGTGGAGCCCATCTACGGCAAGACCTACCTGCCGCGCAAATTCAAGATCACGGTGGCCGTGCCTCCGTCCAACGACGTCGATATCTACGCCAACTGTCTGTCCTTCATCGCGATTGTCGAAGACGGCAAGCTCGTCGGCTACAACGTGGCCGTCGGTGGCGGCATGGGCATGAGCCACGGCAAGACCGAGACTTTCCCGCGTCTCGCCGATGTGATTGCTTTCTGCACTCCGGAGCAAGTGGTGGATGTGGCCGAGAAGATTGTCCTCATCCAGCGTGACTTCGGTGACCGCACCGACCGCAAGCACGCCCGCTTCAAGTACACCGTGGATGATCGCGGCGTGGAGTGGATCACCAAGACTCTAAACGCATACCTCGGTTACGATCTCGAAGGTCCCCGCGATTTCAAGTTTGAGGACAATGGCGACCGCTACGGCTGGGTCGAGGACCCCAACGGTAACTCGCACTACACGATGTTCGTGCAGGGTGGCCGCGTGCGTGACCTCGACGGCTACAACCTGCGCACCGGTTTGCGCGAAATCGCCAAGATTCATGACGGCGATTTCCGCCTGACCGCCAACCAGAATCTGATGATCGCCAATGTCTCGCCCGAGAAGCGAGAAGCCATCCAGACCCTGCTCGATGAGTATGGCATCTCCAAGCAACTCGATGCCACTGGCTTGCGTCTCAACTCACTGGCCTGCGTGGCATTGCCGACCTGCGGATTGTCACTCGCCGAAGCCGAGCGCTACCTGCCCGACCTGCTCACCGAACTCGATGAAGTCATCGAAGAGGCCGGCTTGCGCTCCGACGATATTACCATTCGCATGACCGGTTGCCCCAACGGCTGCGCCCGCCCCTTCATTGCCGAGATTGCGTTCGTGGGTCGCGCCCCCGGCAAATACAACGTTTACCTCGGCGGTGGCCATGCCGGCCAACGTATTTCCAAGCTCTTCAAGGAGAGTTGCCCCTCGGAAGAGATCAGGGATCTGCTTGGTCCCATCATCCACGACTACGCAGCCAATCGTGAAGAGGGCGAGCACTTCGGTGATTTTGTGATTCGCAAGGACTATGTTGCTGCGACGACCAACGGCGCCGATTTCTGGCAAAATATCAAGCCTGAGGCGCTGAAGAATTGAGTGCCACCTCCATGAAAGGACTGAAGTTCCACGCCGATCCAGATTTCGACCCGGTGGCGATGTCCGCCGAGCTCAAGGAGCTCTCGGCCGGTCAGCGCGTGGCTTTGCTTCAGCAACGTCTTGGAGATCATTTGATAGCCAGCACCAGCTTTGGGCTGCAGTCCTCCATTATGCTGCATCTCATTCATGAGCATGCGCCCTCGTTGCCGGTGGTCTTCATCGATACCGGTTATCTCTTTGCTGAGACATACCGCTACGCGGAGCAACTCATCGAACTCCTTCCTAACCTCGATCTCCGTGTCTACCAGCCGATGATATCAGCGGCGCGCATGGAGGCAAAATGGGGTAAGTTGTGGGAGGGTGGGCCCGAGGACATGGACCATTACGCGCGTATCACCAAGATTGAGCCAATGGACCGTGCCTTGCGCGATATCGGGGCTGATGTGTGGTTGAGTGGCCTTCGCCGCGCCCAATCCATCACCCGCAAGGATCGTCCCTTCGTCGAGCAACAGAAGAAGACCCTCAAGGCCTATCCGATTCTCGATTGGCCCGATATCCAGGTAGAGCTTTACATGGAACAAAATGATCTGCCTCGCCACCCTCTGGTAGAGAAAGGCTACGTCACCATGGGTGATTGGCATAGCACGGTGCCTGCCAAGGAGGGAGTGGCCGAGACCACCCGCTTTGGTGGCCAGAAGTATGAATGCGGTCTTCATCTTGACTCGGGCAGCGCCGACTTCCAAATTTGATCTGTTCATTTCCGAACCACCCAGAACCATCCAATATTATGCCCATCTCCGACAACATGGCCGCCACGGTCGGCAATACCCCGCTGATCCGCCTCAATCACGTCACCCAAGGTCTCGACGTAGAGATTTGCGTCAAAGCTGAGTTCTTCAACCCGCTCTTCAGCGTGAAGGACCGCATCGGCCGCGCCATGATCGAAGCTGCCGAGAAGGACGGATCGCTCAAGCCCGGTGGTCTCATCATTGAGCCCACTTCCGGCAATACCGGCATTGCGCTTGCCTTCATTGCCCGCGCCAAGGGCTACCGCTGCATACTGACCATGCCCGAGAGCATGTCTATTGAGCGCCGAGTTTTACTACGTCTGTTGGGTGCTGAGATCGTGCTGACACCACGTGCCAAGGGCATGAATGGTGCCATCGCCATGGCCAAGAAGCTGATTGATGAAACTCCCGGAGCCTTTGGTCCCGGCCAGTTCGACAACCCTGCCAACCCGCAGGTGCACCGTGAAACCACCGCCGAGGAAATCTGGAAGGATACGGATGGCAAGGTGGATGCTTTCGTTGCCGGTGTGGGAACTGGTGGCACCATCACTGGGGTCTCTGAAGCGCTCAAGGGGCGCACGGACTTGCTGAGTGTGGCCGTAGAGCCCAGTGCCAGCCCGGTTATCAGCCAGAAGAAAGCCGGTGAGGAAATGACTCCAGGCCCACACATGATCCAGGGCATAGGAGCCGGATTCATTCCCGGCAACCTCAACATTGATATTATCGACGAGGTGATCCAAGTGAGCAACGAGGCGGCTTTCGAGATGGCTCAGAAACTTGCCCAGCAGGAAGGTCTACCCGCGGGTATCTCGACTGGTGCCAACGTTACGGCTGCCATTGAAATTGCCAAGCGTCCCGAAATGAAGGGTAAGCGCATCGTCACGGTAGGTTGCTCATCGACCGAGCGCTATCTCTCCACTCCGCTGGCTGAGAAAGTGCGAGCCGAGGTAACCGATTTGCCGGTTCAGGAGGCTTAAGTGTGGCTCCGGCACGCTTGGCTTCGCTCCTATTGCTTTGTGCTTCATTGCCGCCTGCGGAGGCATGACAAACGTAGGTGCGTTCGCGAGTATGCGAGCACGGTTGTGCTTTTGAAGCCCCAGAAGATTGCGCTGTCATCAGCTCGCTGGCGCTGCATTGATTGCGTGCCGGCGGAATGCCGATTGATTCAGACACATCACAGCGCACGACGTTTGCGCACGGCATCTGCGAGTATGTCGAGCACGTCCACGGTCTCGTCCCAGCCGAGGCAGGCATCAGTAATCGATTGGCCGTAGGTCAGATCCTTGAGGTCTCCAAGCTTCTGGTTGCCTTCCACCAGATTGGATTCGATCATCACCGATGTGATGACTGTGCTACCTCCGCTGATCTGATGGGCAAGATCCCTGGCGACCATGGGTTGGTTGCGGTAGTCCTTCATCGAGTTGCCGTGAGAACAGTCGACCATCAAGGACTCTGGAAGTCCTTGTTCACGCAGCATGGTCGCGGCCTCGGCGATAGACTTTTCATCATAATTTGGGCCGTTCTTGCCGCCGCGCATGATGATGTGGCAGCTCTGGTTGCCAGTGGTGGAGACAATGGCTGAGACTCCTTGCTTTGTGACGGAAAGAAAGTGATGCGGGTGCGAGGCCGAGAGAATCGCATCGAGTGAAATTTGAATGGAGCCTCCAGTTCCATTTTTGAAGCCGACCGGCATGGAGAGGCCGGAAGCCAGTTCCCGGTGGAGTTGGCATTCGGTGGTTCGCGCCCCGATAGCTCCCCAGCAGATGAGATCGGCAATGTATTGGGGCGAGATTGTGTCGAGAAACTCGGTAGCGGATGGCATGCCCATTTCGGCGAGTTTGAGAAGCAGGCCACGAGCCACACGCAGTCCACGGTTGATGTCGAAGGAATTGTCGATGCCAGGGTCGTTGATAAGTCCCTTCCATCCTAGCGTAGTGCGTGGTTTTTCGAAGTAGACGCGCATCACAATTAGGATGTCATCCTCAAGTCGATCGGCTTCACTTTTGAGTTTGTCGGCATATGCCAAGGCTGCATCTGGATCGTGTATGGAGCAGGGTCCAACCACGGCGAGCAGTCGATCGTCTTCGCCTTTGAGAATGTCTTCTATTTGATTGCGTTTGGTAGCCACCAACTCGGAAACCTTCTCGTTGATTGGAAGATAGTCGGCAAGGATAGATGGAGAGATCAGAGGATTGATCTTGGCAATGCGAAGGTCGTCTGTGCGGTGATGGGTCACGGCTGGATGCTTGGAGGAGCCTTGCCGGAGTGGCAAGCAGTAATTGGGGGACTTGGTTCATGGTTGCTGATTTCGGATTCGCCGCTCTCGACCTGTGGGAGGGAGTTGCCCAGAATGTCGGCTTGAATCCTCTTGCGAAGACCCCCGAACCCGAGTGGCTGAGAACCAGCAAGTGTGAACAATTACAAGCTGGTTCGTATCGATGGTGGTAAGCTAGTGTTGATGTGCGCCCCACCAAGCCAATCATGAAAAAAGAACGCATCGATGCACTTCTGGTCCAGCAGGGCCTCTGCGATTCGCGGGAACAGGCCAAACGTCTGATACTGGCGGGTGAGGTGCGTTTGGGCGACCGGATCATCGATAAGGCGAGTTCCAGACTGGCCATAGACAGTGAACTCATACTCAAGGAAAAGCCAAGATATGTGGGCCGGGGTGGTCTCAAGATCGAGGGCGCGCTCGACGGCTTTGGCATCGATCCTACCGCTTGGGTATGCATGGATGTCGGTGCCTCTACGGGAGGCTTCACCGATTGCCTCTTGCAGCGTGGAGCTAGCAAAGTACATGCGATTGATGTGGGCACCAATCAATTGGTCTGGAAGCTGCGCAATGATCCGCGGGTGGTTTCGAGGGAGCAGTTCAATGCGCGTCACATGACTCCTGAAGATATTGGCGAGCCGATACAGCTGGCGGTCATGGACCTGTCCTTTATTTCACTTACCAAGGTGCTACCGGCTGTTTTTTCTGTAATGGCGGATGATGGCCAGATTTTGTGTCTGATTAAACCGCAGTTCGAGCTTAGTAGGGAGGAGGTGGCAAAAGGCGGGATTGTCCGCGACCCGGAGCTGCACGACAAGGCAGTCGCCAAAATTCGGGATTTCGTCGCTCATCAAGATGGCTGGGAGTGGAAGGGTGTCATGGATTCGCCGATTAGGGGCGGGGATGGAAACAGGGAGATTTTGGCGTGGTTGATCAGGGTTTAAGATCTATTGGCACTCTCAAGATTTCAGAGGATAGATGCGGTCTGGACACCGCCAAGCGTATAGGGCAGTCTTTGTAGGGTGATCCTGATCTCAGACCGCTACATTGGAAAACAGGTGATTCTGGGAACCATCTATGCGGTCCTGGTGCTCTGCATGGTGCTGATGCTCGGCAAAATGTATCAGGAGATTCAGCCCTTGTTGGTCGATCAGAAGGCTCCGCTGGGCCTCTTGGTTCGCTTCATTCTTTCGGTATTGCCCGCCTCGCTCATGTACACGCTGCCATGGGGCTTTCTCTCCGCAGTGCTGCTTGTCTTTGGGCGTATGTCCTCGCATCAGGAAATCACCTGTTTGCGCGTCTCCGGAATGAGCCTCTCACGCCTTGCCGCGCCAGTTTTCATTGTGGGTGCCGTGCTCTCTTCGGTTTGCTTGTGGCTCAATGTTGATTTCGTTCCCCGTGCCAAAGCGACCACCAAGGATTTGCTCTACGAACAGGCGACCCGTGATCCCAACGCCTTGCTCAAGCCCGGGGTTGCCCACGGTAACTTCACCAGCGACGCCGGCGCCGAGCAGAAACTGCTCATCGAGGGTCGCAAGGGAGACTGGGTACGCGGCTTTCACTTTTACGAGCTTGGCAGTGTTGGGGAGGACTCGATTTATGTGCACGCGACTCAGGCCGCGCTGACGGTTGATGAAGGCTCGAACCAATTACGCATCAAGTTGGACAATGCCTATTTCGAAACGATCAAGCCGGACGGCCAGACTGAGATGGTCTTTGCCGAGCATGCCGAGCCGCTACTCATCGAGTTGGAACGCAACACGGGAAAGAAAAAGAAGGTGAGTGGCATGACCAACCGTGAAATCAGGGAAAGGCTC
>JAURCU010000105.1 GCA_030828305.1 Luteolibacter sp. | reverse complement strand
CCAGCATCACTCACGGTTCCTCCAATCACCCCTTGGTCGTCGAGCGCCTCGAGAAGAACGCCAAAGCCACCAGGATTCCATTGCAGCACGAAGCCAGCAGCCGCTTCACCGGCACCGATACCGACAAGATCTTCAACATCCGTGCGGGTGTTCCGAGTGGACTCGTTTCACTCCCACTGCGCTGCATGCACTCGGTCGTCGAAACTGCGCATGTGGATGACATCGAGAACACCATCAAGCTCATGACCAAGTTCGTGCTGGGGCTGAGTGAGAAGGACACCTTCAGACAGAAGCTTTGAAGGCTTCGCCGTCGTTCTTCGTGCTTCGTGCTTCGTCGCAAGCAAATGACGAAGCACGAGGAACTAAGGACGAGGCACTAGCCCTCAAAGAGGGCTTCAACCATCTTCAAACACTTATCCCCCGGCATCACACTCAGATTCATCTGGTTCATCACGTAGGCAAAGGAGATGCCACTCTCAGGATCCGCGAAGGCGTGACTGCCCCCGGCCCCGGGATGGCCGAAGGCCAGATTTGAAGAACCGTAGATGTGGCGCAATTTGATTCCTTGTTCATCCACGGGATCTTGTTGCGCTCCACAAGTGAAACAGGTTCGACGCAGCAAGACTCGATCCTCGGCACAGGATTGTTTGCTTTGAAGGGCTTGTTGCACGCTCTCGGGCAAGGCGCCGGAAATCCGCCCCATGGCCGCTTGGTAAAACTTGGCCAGAGCCTTGGCCGTACCAACTCCACCCAAAGCTGGCAAGCCCGACTGCCAGGCCTTGGGCTCGTTCATTTCGTTGACGGCGTGCAGGCCTTGCGGTGAGGCGAACGCTTTTCTTGTAAACGTGCCCGACGAGGTGAGCGCCTTGTAGAAACCATCGGCGAGATCGTCCTGGGTCGCCTTGCCGGGATACAATTTGGCGACGCGAACAAATTCACGTTCTGGAAGACCGATCCAGAAATCCAGATCAAGCGGGTCCGCGATCTCCTCGCGCCAGAAGTCTCCGAGCGGCAGCCCCGTCAGCCGACGCACGGGCTCATCCACCAAGGCACTGTAAGTGCGGGTGTGGTAGCCGTGCCCGTCACCGAGGGACCAATAAGGAGTTTGCTGCTCAATGAGTGCTACCACGGCCTCATGATCGAAGACATCAACACGCTCATCAAGAGCCGCGAGGCCACATTGATGGGAGAGCAACTGGGCAAAGCTCGCTTGCTTGACGGGAAACTTGGGCCAGACCTCGCAGACCAGGGTTTGCTCACTCATGCCATGTTGATGCAAAGCCAGGAGCAGACACGCGGCAGCCGGGGTCTTGGTCGCCGAATAGACCGGCACCATGGTGTCCGTGGTCCAGGCACGCAGCTCTTCGCGCTCGCACCAGCCGTGGCCCAAGGACAGCAGCTCGTGTCCGTCCTGCCACACACTTACCGAAGCACCCAACTCACCACGGTCACGGAAGTTCATCTCGAAAACCTCAATCAGGTCGCTCAGGGCATTGGGGCGCAAGGGCATGCACCCATCTGCAGAAAGAATGCATGCCAAGCAATGCGCAAATCCTCTTTGACCGGCATGCTCGCCGAGTTGAAGCTTCTGATACTGAAAGAAAACTGGCCACCGAGCCGTGAAAAGGCAGACTCCTCCATCCTGATTTCCAAGCGCATGAATCACTCACTATCCCTAATTTACCTCCCCCTGTTTGCTATTGTCAGTCTGTGCCTAATCACCCCACTGCATGCACTCAGCAACGAGGAACCAGGCACCCCAAAAATCGAGGGCACCGCCAATGAAGAGGATGTGGACGTGGTTGAAGCCGAAAAGGCCCTGCTCGCCACCATCACCTATCCCAAGGGCATGACGGCCAAGGTCTTTGCCAGGGATCCTGACGTGCTCAACGCCACCGCCATCTCCATCGACGAGCAGAATCGCCTATTCGTGGCCGAAACCCACCGCTTCGACCGCGGCATCGAGGACAATCGCCGCAACTGGCATTGGATCAAGGATGAGGTCGGCTTGCGCACCACCGCCGAGCGCCTGGAACTCTACAAGAAGTATGCCGACAAGAAACCGATGGAATATTACACCAAGCATGCGGAAAAAATCCGCGTGCTGGAGGACAAAGACGGCGATGGCAAGGCCGAGAAGTCCTGGCTCTACGCTGATGGCTTCAACGATCCGCTCGATGGTACTGCCGCGGGCATCATGGCCGCCAACGGCAAGGTATACTTCGCCTGCATTCCCCACGTTTGGATGCTCGAGGACAAGGACGGCGACGGCGTCTCGGACCTGCGCACCTCCCTGCAGGATGGCTACGGCATCAGCGTCAGCCTCAGCGGCCACGACCTCAACGGCTTCGCTTTTGGTCCGGATGGCCGCATCTACTTCACCATCGGTGACCGCGGCTACGACCTGAAGACCAAGGAAGGCAAGCACCTCTACGATCAATATGGTGGCGCCATCTTCCGCATGGAGCCCGACGGCTCCAACCTTGAAGTCGTCCACTACAACCTGCGCAACCCCAAGGAAATCGCCTTCGATCAATACGGAGTGGCCTTCTCGGTAGACAATAATTGCGACTACGGCGACAAGGCCCGTCTGGTGATGATGGTCGAAGGCGCCATGAGTGGCTGGAACCGTGGCAACCAGAACTTCCGCAACTTCCCCGACTCTCTCGGCCTGCCCTGGGGCGGCCGCCACGATAGTCCATGGATGAGCGAACTCTGGTGGGAGATGGACGCCAAGAACCGCCCCGAAGCCATTCTCCCGCCCATCGCTCACGTATCAGTCGGCCCATCCGGCCTCGCTTACAACCCGGGCATTGGCCTCGCCGAAAAATGGGACAACCACTTCTTTGTTTGCGACTATCGCGGAGGTGGTAGCGAGACCATCGGCTTCAAAGTCGAACCCAAAGGCGCCTCCTACGAGATGGTCAATGACGAAAGTTTCGTGAAGGGCTTCCTCAACACCGACATTGAGTTCGGCTACGACGGCAAGGTTTACATCAGTGACTTCACCGGTGGCTGGAAGACTTACGAATTCGGCACCATCTTCGTCTTCGAGGATCCCAAGGAGACTGCCAAGCCCGAGGTCGCTGAAGTAAAGACCCTCTTCGCACAAGGCTTCGACCAACGCCCTCCCGAAGAACTCGTCAAGCTCCTCAAACATCAGGACCTCCGTGTGCGCCAGCGCGCCCAGTTCGCTCTCGCCGCAAAGATCTCCAATCGCGGCTACCTGATGGAGGTCGCCAACAACAAGGCGCACGCGCTGACGACACGCCTGCACGGCCTGTGGGGACTCGGACAGCTTGCACGTCTGCACAAGGATGCCCAGGCATTGAGCGCCTTGATTGAACTCACTCGCGACGAGCATTGGCGTCTTAGAGGTCAGGCCGCCCAGGCGCTGGGTGACACCAAAATATCCAGTAGCCGCGAATCCCTCATTGCGCTCCTCTCCGACAAGAACCTCAACGTCCGCATGCTCGCCGCCACGGCTCTGGGCAAGGTCGGAAAAACAGAGGACGTCGCCCACCTCATCAAGGTGCTCGAGGGCAACACCGCAAGCGACGACTACCTGCGCCACGGTGCCATCCACGGCCTGCGTCTCATCGTGGAAGCCACGGGCACTTCGGAGGAACTGATGAAGTTCAAGCAACATGAGCACAAGGAGGTTCGACTTGGCCTTATCATTGCGCTGCGCCACCTGCGCGATCCCAACATCGCCTATTTCCTAAACGACAAGGATCCCGCGCTTGTCACGGAAACCATCCAGGCCATCAACGACAACTACATCATAGGAGCCCGCGCCAAACTCGCCACCATGACTCCTCTGCTCGGCAAATTTGGCAAAACCATTGATTACCGTATCATCAATGCCGTCTTCAGGATTAGCGACCCCAATGGGGCGCTCAAGTTGATGGAACTCGCCGAGAACTCCGAACTGCCCGAGGACACCCGCGTCGAATGCCTGTTTCAGCTGCGCCGTTGGGAAAAACCGCACAAGGCAGACCACACCACCGGCAAAATCCGCCCCATTAGGGGAGATCGCAACATCGACGCCCATAAAGACGCGATCAAGCAAGGCCTCATTCGTCTCTTCCAAAATTCCTCCGGTGAAGTGCTCGCCGAGGCCCTGACTACTGGCAACTACTTCGACGTGGCTCCCAAGATCGAAACCCAACGCGAGCAGTTCCTCAACGAGGACAACTTGCGCAAGGTGCGTCTTGCTACCCTCAAGACTCTGCTCAAGCAGAAGGATCCCGAACTGGTGAAAATGCTCAGCACAACGGTGAAGTCCAAAGACTCGGAAATCCGTAAAGCGAGTCTCATGGAACTGGCCAAGGCTTCTCCTGAATACGCGCTGCAGGAGTGCAAGCGCATGCTCGCCGGGAAAGACGTCTACGACGGCCAGTTGGCCATGCAGGTAATGGCCGGCATCCCCGGCAAAGAGTCTGACGAAGTCATCAAGGACGCATTGATCAACATTTCCAGGGCTCCGCTGGGCATTCAGCTCGATATTTTGGAGGCGGCCCAGAAGCGCCAGGAACCTGAAATTAAGAGTGCGCTCAAGACCTATAATGAAAGCCTAGATAGGAATGATCCTCTCGCCCCCTTCCGGGTCACCTTGGCCGGCGGCAATCCCACTGCGGGCAAGCGCGTGTTCTATCGCCATGGCGCTGCCCAATGCCAGCGCTGCCACATTGCCGAAAAGGGACGGGATGGCGGAGTGGCCGGACCCAACCTGGGCGCTACCAACAAGCCCTACGAAATGGAGTATTTGCTCGAGTCTCTCATCGTGCCCAATGCCCGCATCTCGCCGGGATTCGGCATGGTGTCGGTAACCAAGATGGACGGCAGCATCGCCGCGGGCATGCTACTCGAAGACGGCAAGGACTCTGTCGCCCTGTCCGATCCCGCCACCCAAGAACGCGTGGAATACAAGCGCCGCGAGATCAAGTCCATGACCACCGCCATGTCCACCATGCCGCCCATGGGAGCAATCTTGAAGAAGAGCGAGATGCGCGATGTGATGGCGTATCTGCATGAGCTTTCGCTGAAGAAGTAGGCGGCGAGGCCGCTCGTTCCTCATTCCTCGTTCTTCGTCTAGCGAACGTCAAAGGCCTGCCACCCGCTACTGGGGGCGCCTCTCCGATTCTGGTTTAGCTTTCTCTTTACCCTCAGGCTTCGATTCCGAGGCTGTAGCGGGTTGGTCAGCGCCGCCTTGTTCTGCTGCCTGGGTATCTGGCACTGAAAGTCTTTCAGGAAATAATATTTCTGCCCAGATCGGCTTGTGGTCGGACAAAGGCTTTTCAAGTTCGATGATGCCTCCGCCTGCTGCCCGGGTGCCAGACAAGTTTTTGTACAAAATGTGATCGATTACACCGAGATTCCTTTCGGGGTTCTGGGCGTTGTATGTAAACTCCTTGGAGAGATCAATCTTCAGATCGTTCCACGTTGGTCTAAATCCTGCCCCCTCGACCGCTTTCATGGCTGCGTCGCCAATGTTGTTGTTGTAATCCCCAACGACGATAACCCTCTCAGTTTCCTCCGCATGTAGAACCTTGGTCGCAAGACTATGCGCATGGCCATCATTTGCGCCCGACTTGCAGATATGCAGCGAGTAAAACGCGAATTTAGCACCAGCAATCTTAGTTGTAGCTCTGACAACCGATGCGGGATTCCAGCCGCGACCCGTGAGAGTGTGTTCTTCAGAACCGTCTAACGGTGTCCTGCTGAGAATCGACTTGTATTTGTCCTTGTGATTTGCAGATGAAACCTTGCCTACATAGCTGTGCTTCATTTCCAGAACTCTGCCCACGCGAGCGGTCCAGTCGCCACCTGGAACTTCATTGAACCCAATGATGTCCAAGTTGTATGGTTTGAGCATCTCCCCAACTTGTTCGGGGGTTGTGCTCCTGCCGAACTCAACATTGTAACACCCAACACGAACACTTATGGGCTTATCTTCCCTTGGGCTAGCGTGAGAGTCCTTGAAACTGATCTGCCTCCGATCACCGTGCTGTATATGATCGCTGTCGATGCAGTGCAACTCTAGGTCGACGGAAGCCTCAGTGAGCTTCATATCAACCCAACCATGCGCATGGCCTTTCCCAAAATAATAACTGACCGCCGGTTGGTTTATGAGATGGAGATGGCCCAATCGATCATACTGCCACTCATGCGTGTGACCATAGAAATAGGCCTTGGCGTGTTTTCGTTCCGCAAGAAGTTTCAACAGGGATGCTCCATCTTGCATGCCCTTGATGGGACGCACGCCGCGGTTGG
>JAURCU010000104.1 GCA_030828305.1 Luteolibacter sp. | reverse complement strand
GTTCGTTCAACCCCCGGACCGACATATGGACGAGCAGGGCGAAGCCGCCCGCCGCGACGATGAAGACGAGGAGCAACGCGATGCTCGTCAGGTGCGCGGGAACCCCGCGCGACTGTAGCGAGGCGGCAACGAGCAGGATGACGTAGCCGAGCTCCTTCTTGCACTTGGCCAGAAGCGCGTGCAAACACTCGAGCTTTACCTGTATGGTCTGCTCCCCGCGAAATTCGGTAATGCCGGTGAGGTTCTCACCGAAGGCTTGCTTGAGAGTCTGGATGTCTTGCTCGGCGGACATGGAAACTTATTGGATATGATCGGCCATTGCGGCCTTCTGATCGGAAGTTGAGTGTTCCTTTTCAATTTTTTCCTGCACCTTCATGAGGCCCTGAATAAGAGCCTCCGGGCGTGGAGGACAGCCGGAAATGTAGACGTCGACGGGAATGAGTTGGTCAATACCCTGCAACACGGCGTAACTGCGATACATGCCGCCACTGGACGCGCAGGCACCCATGGCGATGCACCACTTGGGCTCGGGCATCTGGTCCCAGATACGTTTGACCGCGAGCGCCATCTTGTAAGTCACCGTACCGGAGACAATGAGCACATCAGCCTGACGCGGGGAAAAGCGCATCACCTCCATACCAAAGCGCGAGAGGTCGAAGCGCGAACAGGCGGTGGCCATCATCTCGATCGCACAGCAAGCAAGACCCATGGGCATGGGCCACATCGAGTTCTTGCGCATCCAGTTGATGGCGGCGTCCACTCGGGTAATGATCACATTGCCTTCGATCTTCGAGTCGTATGCGGTGTGGATAGTGCTGCCGGATGAATCGTCCATGGGAATGCTGCGCTGGAGAGCGTGTCGGATACACGGACTGTTGCCCCGGAATCTCCGGCTCTCAAGCCGTTAATCGGAAAAATCCAGATTGCGCGGCACACATCCCCACCTTATGGCTCCCCCGTGGTTCCACCGGACGCTATAGCGCCTGGCCCAGGTCGTGTTCACGATCTGATCCGCCGAGCCCTCGATCAATCCAAGTTCGCGAAACGCCTGGGCCCCATGGGCTCCGGGACGGATGAGTGCGTCCCAGAGGTGATTTTGGAACACGCCTGCGAGGCATCCCATGCTTACTTCTGCGCTACCCTTTGCCACCAGGCCTGGGCCAGGAAGCGCGGCAAAATCTGGCTACTTAGCGAACTGCCGCGCCACCGCGAACGTCTCGCCGCCGAAATGGAACTGTGGGGCATTGAGGCGGTCGTGCTTCCCGATCCGCCAAACGAAACAAGCGAAGGCACACTGGCCGACCCCGAGTCGGCCGCAGAATGGTATGCCACCCTCGAAGCGCTCGCCCGCAATCCTCACTGCGTGATCCTGTGTGAGCGCGACGCCATGGATCATCCAGCCCCAGATCCCAAGCTACTATGCTCCAGCCAACGCAATCTGAAGCTCGGTGAGCCGCTCGATCCGGCGCAACTCGCCCAAGACCTTGCTGAGCACGGCTACCAGCGCGTGCCCACCGTCGCCTCGCGCGGCGAGTTCGCGCTGCGCGGTGGCATCATCGACCTCTTCGCCTGGCAATCACCCCGCCCGCTACGTCTGGAATTCTTCGACACCGAACTGGAGAGCATCCGCGAGTTCGATCCCGACTCCCAGGCCTCCACTCGTAAGCTCAAGCACTTTGAGTTGCTGCTCGAAGAACCCGAAACCACTGCGACGCTTGCCAGTTACCGCAAGAAGCACGACTTGGTTGTCGCTATCGATGAGGAAGCGGCGGACGCCGATGTCCGCCTGATAACCAGCTCGCTTGGCAACGAAGAGGAAGATTTCAGTTTTGCCAGTCACGATCATCCCGTGGGCCGTTTTGAGGCAGGTGACTTCGTGCTTGAGGAAAAACGCCGTGAGCAGTTCATGCGGCAGCTCTCCGAGTGGCGCGAACAAAATTGGCAAGTTGGCATGGTGTTCTCCAACAAGGGCGAGGAGGAGCGCTTTGGCGAACTCGTCGGCAAGGAGCTTTCGTCCTTCGGAATCCAGCCCTTGCGCGGACATTTGATGGCTGGCTTCAGCATTCCGGACTTCAAACTTGCGCTCCTCTCTTCACAGGAACTCTTTGGCCGCCATCAGAGCCCGGGCAGCACCCGCCGCTCAACCCTGGAGCAGGTGCGCGCCGCTCATGTGCGCGCCACGGTGGAGGAGATGGAAGAGGGCGATCTCGTCATCCACTACGAGTACGGCCTCGGTCGCTTCTGTGGCGTGGAAGCCGGCGAAGAAGGCGATGAGCTGCAACTCGAATACAAAGATGGCGCCATGCTCGCCGTGCCCATCGAGCAAGCGCATCTGGTTGGCAAATACGTTGGCATGGGTGGGCGTACTCCAGAACTCAGCAAGCTGGGAAGCGCGGCTTGGAAGCGCGCCCGCCAGTCGGCCGAAAAGTCCATTCTCGACTACGCCGCCCAACTCCTTCGTGTACAGGCCGAGCGCGAGCACGAGGCCGGCTACGCCCATCCTCCCGACAACCACTGGATGTGGGAATTCGAGCGCTCTTTCCACTTCACGGAAACCACCGACCAGCGCCGCGCGATTGATGAGACCAAGCACGACCTCGAACAGCCCCGTGCCATGGACCGGCTAATCTGCGGTGACGTCGGCTTCGGCAAGACCGAGGTCGCCATCCGCGCCGCCTTCAAGGCGGTGAGCGGCGGCAAACAAGTCGCCATCCTGGTGCCCACCACCGTGCTCGCTGAACAACACTGGCGCACCTTTCGCGAGCGGATGAGCGACTACCCCTTCCACATCCGCCTGCTCAATCGCTTTCGTAGCCGCAGCGAAATCAAGGAGACTCTCGAAGGCCTGGCCGACGGCTCGCTGGATATCGTCATCGGCACCCATCGTCTGATCTCAGGAGACGTCAACTTCAAGAACCTCGGGTTGGTCGTCATCGACGAGGAGCAGCGCTTCGGTGTCGCCCACAAGGAAAAGTTCAAGCAACTCTTCGCCCAGATTGACATCCTCACACTTTCGGCCACCCCCATACCGCGCACCCTCTACATGGCCTTGATGGGCGCACGCGACATGTCCACCATCGAGACTCCCCCGCCCAACCGCCTGCCGGTGGCCACCAGCATCTGTGCCTACGACGAGCGCATCATCCGCGACGCCATCCGCAAGGAAATGAAGCGCGGTGGTCAGGTCTTTTTCCTCCACAACCGGGTCAAGAGCATCGAGATGATGGCCAGCAAGCTCAAAGAGTTGGTGCCCGAGGCGCGCATCGTCATTGGCCACGGCCAGATGGAAAAGAGCGAGCTGGAAGTCGTCATGCACACCTTTGTTGAGGGCAAGGCCGACGTGCTACTCGCCACCACCATCATTGAAACCGGCATCGACATCCCCAATGCCAATACCATCCTGATTGATCGCGCCGACCGCTTTGGTCTGGCCGACCTCTATCAACTACGCGGCCGGGTGGGACGGGCCAACCAAAAAGCCCACGCTTACCTGCTGTTGCCCCGCGACATGATGGCCCAGGGAGATGCGCGCAAACGCATCCACGCCATCAAACAATACACGGCGTTGGGCAGCGGCTTCAAAATTGCCATGCGCGACCTGGAAATCCGGGGTGCGGGAAATTTGCTCGGCACCAAACAATCGGGCCACATCGCCCAGATCGGCTTCGAGTTGTATTGCCAACTCTTGCGTCAGTCGGTGGCACGACTCACGGGTGGCGGCAAGGCAGCCCAACACGAATGCAGCTTCAAGGCCGACTTCATCGCCACCACCGAGACCCAGTGGCTGCGCCGCGCCGATCACACTCACAAGGGCACCGAACATGGTGACACCATCCCTGCCTTCCTGCCCACTTCCTGGCTGCAGGACACTTCGCTGCGCATCACTGCCTACCGCGAATACTCCGAGGCCCGCAGCCTGAAGACCATCGAGAGCCTGGAAAAGAGCTGGCGCGACCGCCATGGGCGTCTGCCCGAAGCGGTGGAGCACCTGCTGAGCATTGCACGCATCAAGGCCATGGCAGCCACCCGGGGCATGGACGCCGTCGAGATCATCCAGCAGCGCCTGATGCTGCACCGGGGTGGCGACTACATTCTTCTGGAGGGCCGCCGATTCCCGCGCCTGAAGTCGATGGATCCAAAATCCAAGCTGGATGAGACGATGAGGATGTTGAGAGAGATGTAATGTCAGCCTCGGCGACGATGCAAAAGCAACAACGCGCCCAGGCTACCCAGCAATAACGCTGAGAATTCGGGAACCACAGCTACATCTCCATTAACGATGATGTTATCGAAAAGAATCTGATTGGTGACCGTGCTTCCCCCGCCGTCATCAATGTAGAGACGAAACTCAACCGCAGAGCTAAGATTATCTGTCAGGGAACCCAGATCGATGGATCTGGCGAAAAATCCGTTGGATTGCGCTGTTCCAACCAGAGTGGCGACGCCCACACTGCTCGTAAACCCATCCAGAGTTGTCAGCAATTGACCGAAACCGTCGAACTGGCACTGACAGTCTTATACAAATCAAATTGGATATTGGTGTAAGTCAGCTCGCGGTTGGCATCCGGAGCGATGATAAACGAATAGAAGTCATTGTCAGCAATGGCGCTAGCGAGACCATTCCCAACCACACCATAGGTGGTTCCAGCACTAGGTGCGGCATTACCGCGACTGCCATCGAAGTTCAACGCGAGGCCGCCACCCGCAACAAGATTGGTTGTGCTCCAATCCGTGCTGGCATCCACGGATGCCGCAGAACTACCCGTGAAGTCGAAATCAGCTAGGACCGCGGCCTTGAGACTCGACGACACCATCAAAACGCTCAGTCCAACAAGGGGGAGGAGGTTTTGGCAACTCATGATGGGTTTGATGGCAATCATGCCCAAAAAACGACTGGAGATGATTTGGAGAATCATCAATTTCAGCTGATCATTTAATACCATCACGCTGACTGTCAAGGCAACGAGCCTCATCCCATATTCTCGGGCTGCATATCCCGGCAAACAGTGGCATTGACCACCTGCCGCGAAATCCACACTGTCCATCACACTCCCATGTCTGACCATCCTGCCGCCACTCCACAGCCCGTTCCCAAGGGACTGCGTGGCCTGTTGCGCCGGACCTACAACTGGACCGTTTCGTGGGCGGACAAGCCCGGTGGCACCTGGGCACTCTTCTTCATCGCCTTCGTGGAGTCGTCCTTCTTCCCCATCCCCCCCGATGTGCTCCTGATGGCTTTGGTCTTTGGTGCGCGCAGGAAGTGGGCGAAGTATGCCCTGGTCTGCACGGCTGGTTCCGTGCTCGGTGGCATTCTCGGCTATTACATCGGTTGGGGCCTGGGCGAATCGGTGGCCAAACCCATTCTCAATTTCTTTGACTCCGATGGCCATACCCAAGAGCTCATTCAAGGCTGGTATGACGCCTATGGCTTCTGGGGCATCATGATCGCCGCCATCACCCCCATCCCATACAAGGTCTTTACCATCGCCTCAGGCATGTTTGCCTACAGTCTGCCGATGTTGATTGTTGCCTCCATCATCGGTCGCGGCTTCCGCTTCTACATGGTGGCTCTGGTCATCCGCGTGTTCGGCCCCAAGATCCGCCCCCACCTCGAGCGCAACCTCGAGATCTGGTCGGTGGTGCTGGGCATTCTGCTGATTGGTGGCATCGTCGCGATCAAGCTGTTGAGGTAGGCCGGCAAGCCGGCCTGTGCTCCGTGCTTCGGGCTTCGATACGAGGGACCAAGCACGAGGCACGGCTGCCTCGCAGCCTCTTTGTGACAATTCCGTCAAATGCGCGCCCTAGCCAAAAGCTTCACATTTCCTAGATTCATCCCGCATTTATGGAGCTTTTCCTGATCGACGCCATTGGGCCCTTCTTTCGTTGCTACAAACGAAAGCGCATCAACTGGTCGAAGATCATCTTCACCCACCTGGATGACCAGACTGAGGGGGATTGGGCAGCCATCCGCGTGCTACTGCTCTGCCTCACCGGGCTCACCTATCGCCTCTTCCAACGACGCGATCCCGCACGGATACCCAAGTTTTTGCGCAAATCCGCGATGGGGGTGGATGTGCTTTTTAAGTGAGCGCTGCGCTCTCGTTCCTAATTCCCAGTTCTTGGTTTGTAGCCGCGCAGTAGATTGACAACAACGGCTGAAATCAGCGAAAGGGCCGCTGCTCCACCAATCACGAAGAGAGCCCGTGCAGCGACCAATCCATCCGAACCCGCTTGCCCTGGGTCCATCGAACCCGCAGACAACATCGTCGTTGATATTTCATACCAGGAAAGGGCGATGCGCAGCATTCCAAGAATTAGAAAGCCAATCGGAAAAAGCAT
>JAURCU010000103.1 GCA_030828305.1 Luteolibacter sp. | reverse complement strand
AAACGCTTGCCAAGTGGAAAACCAAAGTGGACGAATGGGATCCGCAAGCCGATCTCCAGAACGAGATAGAGAAGTATGAGAATAGGCTTGAGAAACTCAAGAAAGAGGGCAAGCCGACCGATCAACTCAAAAAACCAACTCA
The DNA here is from genome assembly GCA_030828305.1 of Luteolibacter sp. Taxonomy (GTDB): domain Bacteria; phylum Verrucomicrobiota; class Verrucomicrobiia; order Verrucomicrobiales; family Akkermansiaceae; genus Luteolibacter. The sequence continues at coordinate 6,254 of JAURCU010000103.1, read as the reverse complement.
GCACCGCCCCGGCCCTCGCGATGGGAAAGCGCATCCAGGCAACCTGTTTTCAGGCGTCATCGCGCCTCTGCAAGGTATTCAGGTGAAGGGTGCGCTCTTCCATCAGGGTTACAACAACTGCTTCCAGGGCTCCCGGGGCGCCCGCATGTATGCCGACGTGATGCCCATCATGGTTCGCGAGTGGCGCAAGGCTTTTGGTGACGAGAATCTGCCGTTTTGCATTCTCTCGCTTTGTACGGGTGGCAACAAACAGGACAGCACCAACTACCTGCAGGAGATGATTGATATCGGCGCTTACCTCCGCCACGCGCAATACAAGACCTTTCTCAATCTGCGTAATGCGGGGGATGAGAATATCGGTTTTGTGAGCACTTACGACCTCAGTCGTCGATGGTACCACCCACAACTCAAGTATCCGGCCGGTGAGCGTGCTGCACGCTGGGCCTTGGCCACCCAGCATGGTTTCTCCAAGCAACTCAAGTGGGAACCCCCTTCTCTGGTGGAGATGAAGGCCGTGGATGGTGCCCTTCACCTCAAGTTCAACAGCCAGGTCAACAACGTTGATGACGGCAGCTACATGAAGGGTTTTGCCATTGCTGGCGAGGATGCTAGTTTCCAGATGGCCAAGGCCGAACATCTGATGACGGGCAAGGACGACCGCAATCGTCCGCAATTTGACAAGAGCGTGGTGGTGCTGACCAGTCCCTTGGTCCCCAAGCCCATCCACTTCCGCTATGCCTGGGCCCGCAACCCCATGGCAAACATCCAGTTGCCGGGCAATACCGATGTGCCGCTCGCCACCCTGCGTAGCGACGACTGGGATCTCGAGGATCTGGCCCAACATGAGGGAGAGAGCGAAGCCAATGCCCGACTGATGCGCAAAAAGATGCAGGAGGAGGATCTCAAGCGTCAGAAGTTTGAGGCGCAGCAACTGCTCGAGGAAACCAAGGAATCCAAATAAGCCCCATGATCCGTCTCTTCCTGTTCTCGTTGCTTGCTGTCGGCATCTCTCATGGCACAGCCAAGCCGCTCAATCTCATCCTCATCATGGCCGATGATCTGGGTCATGAAACCATCACCTGCAACGGCGGTGAATCCTACGAGACTCCCAACATCGACCGCATGGCGGCAGAGGGTCTGCGCTTCGAGCATTGTTACTCGCAGCCCATCTGCACGCCAACCCGGGTGCAGATCATGACGGGCAAATACAATGACCGGAATTACACCAGGTTCGGGGAGTTGAAGCGCGGGGAAAGGACTTTTGCCCATTTACTCAAGGAGAAGGGCTACGCTACCGCGATTGCCGGCAAGTGGCAGCTCGGAAAGGAAGCGGATTCTGCCCAGCACTTCGGCTTCGAGAAATCGCTGCTCTGGCAGCATACGCGCACGGGCCGCATGCCCATGGGCAACGGCAAGAAGGGAGTGTATGACAAACGCTTTGAAAACCCCTACCTCGAGCGCAATGGCGTGGAAGAGGAATACAACAATGGCGAATACGGCCCCGATCTGTGTACCGACTTCATCTGTGAGTTCATTGAGGAGAACAAGGATGGGCCTTTTCTGGTCTACTATCCGATGATTCTGACCCACTGCCCCTTCTGGCCCGTGCCCGGTGGCCAGGACTGGGATCCGAAGAGTCCCGGAAGCCCCACCTACAAAGGGGATGCCAAGTATTTCCGAGACATGGTTCATTACATGGACAAGTTGGTCGGACGTATTGTGGAGCAGGTGGAGAAGAGTGGGCTCTCGGACAACACGGTCATCATCTTCACGGGCGACAACGGCACGGACCGCCCGGTGGTTTCCAAGTGGAGGGGCATTGAGGTTGCCGGCGCCAAGGGCCAAACCATTGATGATGGTTGTCGAGTGCCGCTTGTCGTTCGTGCTCCAGGACTCAAGGGCAACGCGTGCCACAATCTCGTCGATTTCACGGATGTGCTCCCGACCTTGTGTGATCTTGCTGGAGTGGATCTTGCCAATCGCAAGGAGTCGTTTGATGGCCAAAGCTTTGCACCGCAAATTCGTGGTGAATTGACCGAGCCGCGCGATCATACCTACTGTTGGTATTCACGCAGTGGGGATGTCAAAAAAGATTTGAAGGTCTTTGCCAGAACGCGTCGCTACAAGCTGTATCGCGACGGCCGTTTCTTTGACGTCTCGAAAGACCGTCTGGAAAAGAATCCGCTTCAGGGCGATCTCACCGGCGAGCAGAAGGTGAAGAAGGCAAGGCTGCAGGCCGTGCTGGACCGGCGGCTCAGGGAAGTCGGCCGCTAGGTCGTGAGCACGACCCAAGGCATCACTGCAGCTGCGAGAGCAGGCGGCGCTCCACATCATCAAGCACCCGGGAGTCTTTCAGCATGAGCGGATGCATGGCCACGGTGTGGGCTTTATTCTCGGCGCGCTCCCAGATGGAACTGGTGGAGGGCAGGATCATCAAATCCAGCGGGGTTCGGTAGGAAACCACGGGGATGTCGCCAAGGGCATCTTCGCTGTCCGCCAGTTCACGGAGAAACTCACTACCGCGCCGCATTTGGCGTGCGCCCTTGCTGGGGTAGAGATTGGCCATGACCGTGCCCTGATGGGGCGAGGCAATGGTGATGAGTTGCTGGCAACGCTCGGCACCTCCGAGCTTTTGCAGATAGTAACGGCTGACCAGGCCACCCATGCTGTAGCCGACCATGGAGAATTTCTGCTCATGGCCGAAGGCCTCATCAATCTGCTCCTTGAGGTCGCTCGCCAAGGTGCAGATGCCGGTGCGTCCGTCCGAGGGGCTCAGTCGGGCAGTCAGGCAGCGGATGTTGTGCTTTTCGAGGCGCTTGCGCATCGCCTTGTAGCTGTAGCCGCTCTGGAGGAAGCCATGGACCAGTATCACGTTCATGACAGGTTCTCGGGTGGTGTGGGTGATGGTCGGCTCCATGCCCAGATTCGGGGTGCAGGAGCTGTTGAGCGCGGCGCAGGCAGCGCAAAGTAAAAGAATGTGTTTCATGTTGGACTCATGATCAACCTGGAGGCCATTGCAGTGGGCGACCACCGAGAAGGTGGACGTGCAGGTGGGGGACGGCTTCACCACCGTCCTTGCCGTTGTTGATGACGAGGCGGTAGCCGCTTTCTGCGATTCCCTCTTTGCGGGCCACTTCGGCGGCGGTGGTGAGAAGGTGGCCGAGGATTGGGCCGTCTGTGATGCTTGCCTCTCCGACCCGCGGGATGGCTTTGGTGGGCACCACTAGAATATGGGTGGGCGCCTGAGGAGCAATGTCGCGAAAGGCAATGCAGAGTTCGTCTCGGTGCACGATATTGGCCGGGATTTCCTCATCACGAATTTTTTCGAACAGGGTCTTGTCTGCCATCACATATAAATGGTCCAAGTTTGACCTGAATTCAAGCACCGTGCCATCGGGGTAAGAAAAAAGCGACCATCACATCGATGGCCGCTTGGAATTCTGGAAACCCGTCTGTGGATCAATCTTCGCTGATTTCAGCGCTTGCGCCACTGTTGTAACGCCAGCGGATCTTGTTGCGTTTGGAGGCGGAACGAAGCTTGCGTTGCTTGCGCTCAGTGGGGGTTTCGAAGGCGCGGCGGCGGCGCATTTCCTCGAGAATGCCTTCGGAGTCCAGTTTGGACTTGAGGCGCTTGAGAGCACGGTCAACGGGCTCGCCTTTTTTGAGATTGACTCCTCGCATGTGATGATAGGGTGGGTTCCAGTAGTGAACGGGGCGGGGTAAATGCGCTCTCGGCCCTGCAAAGTCAAGGAGGAACCCCCTGAAATGACCGAAAATAATGGCTTTATTGCCTTTAAGGGGATTTGAGCTGCTTGAGAAGATTGCGGCAGCCATCCTCCAGCAGTTCGACGACGCGTAGGAAGCCCTTTTGGCCTCCGTAATACGGGTCAGGGATGCGGGGAGCCTCGCATTCATCGAGAAATTCAACAAAAGCCCGGATTTTGCTGTCATGTTGACCTGTGCGGTCCAGGGCCTGGACATCGGTCAGGTTATCCTCATCCATGGTCAGGATGAGATCAAAAAGATCCAAATCCTCCTCTTGTATCTGCCGGGCCCGCCCGCGAGGCACGTAACCAGCTTGGCGAAGGCATTCGGACATTCTCGGATCCGGAGGCTTGCCGGCGTGGTAGCCGATGGTGCCGGCGGAATCGATGGTGAACTCTTCTTGCAGTCCCTCGTTTTCGACCATCTTGCGCAAAACGATCTCTGCCGCAGGTGAGCGGCAGATGTTGCCCATGCAGACGAAGAGGATGCGGCGCTTCTCCCTCATGGTTCACTTCTTGACAAAGGGAAGTAGGGCTTCGGCGAATTGAACACCGATACCACCGAGTACTTTGCCGCTACCGTGGTAGTGGAACTCGAAATTGGAGACTCCCTCAAGGGCAGCCTTCTCTTGGTCGCTCAATTCCTTCTCAAAACGTTTGTCGTAATAAGCCGAACGTTCTTCGCGGCTCATGTTCTTACCCTCTTTTTCCATTGCTTTGATGTCGGCGTTGATCCTGTTGCGCTTTGCAAGGGCCTGATCCTGCAGGGGATCCCAGCTCTTTTCGGTGAGGACGGCCACGACATTGTCCTTGAACTCCTTGTCCTTAGCGGGGGCCGCCATGGATAGGCGGAAGTTGTTGTGGATGGGGGTGTAGCGGGTGGGATGATCGAGATCGAGGATTCCGCCTGTGCCCATCACACCGATAATGAATGGCATCTTGGGAGCCTTGAACTCCTTGCGAACGTCGCGGATGAAATGACGCAGGGTCTCGCTGTATTGGTCATAACCTCCGGGCTTGTCTCGCTGGGGGTAGGTGTTGCGATCAACCATGTCGTTCCAGCCTTGAAACCAGACGAAGCCGGCAATTTCGTAGCCCTTCTTTTCGTCGTATGCCGGATGGACCTTTTTGGGATCAGCCAGCACCCTGTGCACATGTTTCACCATCTTGTCCCAATACTCGCCAGGCTCACCCGCACTGGGGGAGCGGAACTGGGTGTGGAGGTTTTTGCCGCCCCATGCAGTCTTGATGATTAGAATGGGTTCATTGAGCTCCTTCTCCATGATGAGAGCAAAGGTGAACTCCGGGCCGATCTTGTCGTCACCCGCTCCAAAGCCGGCAGTGACTTTGCCTTCCTTGAGAGTAGGAGCCTGCCCCTTGCCTTCGGAGAGGTAACTGATCCAGACCTGATCACAACTGGCAGGTTCCCCCTTAGCGTCCGTCATTAGCTTGTAGAGTTTGGTGCTTTTGGGGTCCTTGCTGACATAGTCGAAGGTCGAAGTTTTGGCATGTCCTTGCATGTTGGACTGGCCTGAAAGGATGAAGACCTTGAGCGGGGTAGCGCCAAGGGTGCTTGCAAGGACGATAAAAAGTGCAAATGGGTGGAGGCTTTTCATGGATGTGTCGTGTTGGTATCATTCGTTTACCTTTGCGGGAGGCAGTTCTGGAAGTTTCATTTTCTCGAACCAGAAAGCGCGGTAACTCTTGATCTGACGGATTTTATGGCCCCAGCGAAGAAAGCCATTGGTGGCAAGAAGGATCTCTCCATCCGCGAAGTGGCTGCGGTGTTTGTCATCGATGATCACACCGAATGGGCGATATGAATTTCTGCCGCTGCCACCTTCGATGGTGGCCTCGCTCTTTCTACGGTTGGGAATGTATTCTCCATCAAACCAGATATCCGCGCCGCCGCCGGCATTGTAATGAGAGCGTCCACCTACCAGCAGACGGTAGGCGTAGCCGTCCTCGAGGGGAGGCAATTCGATCTTTGCGCGCATCAGCAGAGCTTCCTTATCCCAGAAGGTGTTGACCGCGTTGCCGCAGCCACAGAAGTCGTTGTTGCCAACGCATTCCCCGAGAGGCAGAGGCTTGCCATCGTTGTTGGCAAATGGTGCGCGACCGGTCTTCCAGCCGGCGGCTTTCTTGGGGTCGAAGTCGATCTTGAACCAATTCTCGGACCCTTGGGGTGGATCAACCTTGCGGAAGCGATGTTTGCTTTCCCATAGGATGTTGTCGCTGGGTTCAAAGCTGATGTAGTCCCAGACAATCTTGTCCCGAGCAGGTCCATGGAGTTTCCAGTTGTAATCCTCTACCCCGAGTTTGTTGTAGAGATCGACTAATCCATCAAGAGCGCGGCCGGGTTGACGCTCGGCGATTTCCTTTTCCAGGGTCTTGGCCCATTGAATGGCTACACGCAGCAGTCCCTCAACAAATTCATGCACTTCCAACTCTGCTGCGCCTGCACATGCACATAACACCATCCGCCCATAT
>JAURCU010000102.1 GCA_030828305.1 Luteolibacter sp. | reverse complement strand
ATCATGGCGGTGACCAACGACCTTGCGCCGGTGCACACCACCGAATCATGGGAAAGCTACATTGCGGGCCTGTTCCGCATGGGTGTTGGCGGAGTGGGATTCACGGTGATTGCGCTCGGCGTGGTTTTCCCTTTCCTGATGAAGATGGCAGAGCGCGAGATGCAGGTTCCTGCCCGCATGCTGGGCCGTCTGCTTGCCATCAACATTCTCGGAGCTATCATTGGCTCCCTGCTGATTGGTTTTGTGCTGCTTCCCTGGCTTGGCATGTGGGGCACGCTTCGCTGTCTGGCTCTGTTGCATCTAATGGCGGCTCTGGTGCTGACACTGGGATGGGGTAGTTTTTGGGTCTTACGGTTGAACCTCCTGGTGATGTCCGCTGTCACCATTGCCGTGTTTGAAATTGTCAAACTACCGGTTCTGGCTGAGCCCCGTGGCGCCAATGAACTCAAGGTGCTCGAAGTCTGGGAGGGGAGTGATTGCACGGTTGCGGCGGTCGAAAAGGCTAGCGGACACCGCGCCATCCTCATCAATGCCAGTTATTCGCTCGGTTCCACTGCGGCTTATCTCGAGCAAGCAAACCAATCACGGATTCCGCTCTACCTATACCCAGAAACGAGGAGCATCTGCTACATCGGGATCGGCACCGGGATGTCCGTGGGAGCAGCACTCGACCAGGATCGCTTTCCCAATGTTGAGCGGGTTCTGGCCTGCGAGCTGAGTCCGTCAGTCATCAAGGCCGCAAAGAAGTGGATTCCCAAAGCCTTGTTGGGTGGATTGTTTGTGGACGAACGCTGCGAAATTCTTGCCCAGGACGGTCGGCATCATCTGATGGCCTCCCGCGAGTGTTTCGACATGATCAATGCGGATCTCTTCCTGCCTTACCGGCGGGGTGCGGGCAGTCTCTACAGCCTCGAACATTATGAGGTGGTGGCCGAGCGCTTGAATGAAGGTGGTGTGTTTGTTCAATGGTTACCTCTCTACCAGGTGACCGAATTCGAATTTGGAGTGATTGTCCACACCATGCAGCAGGTCTTTGATGAGGTCACAATGTGGCGCAACAATTTCGCTCCCGGACAGGAGAAGGTCGCTCTCATTGCCAAGCTCAAACCCAGGGCGGTGTCGCTGCCTCCGAAGACGGATCTCGAGGAAATGCGCGCAGCCGTCCATGGGCTGGATTGGCGCTCCTTTTCGCCTGACATGATGCGAGCGGAGCCCGAGTCCGCACTTTTTCTCTATGCGGGGAATCTGGGCGAGGTAAGCGAACTTTTCGAAGACTATCCAATCAACAGTGACGATCGGCCCATCATTGAGTTTCAAACTCCTTGGCGTTTCCGAGAAGTGGCAGCCAAGGATCAGGTGATTTGGTGCGTTGGGCCAAAATTGACGGGCTGGATCGACAGGATTCTCGATTCCAGCCCCATGGAGCAGGACCCCCATCTTGAGGGTCATGGCGGTTTTTCTCGCTACTTGGTCAAGGCGGGTGTGGCCTTCCACCAAGCCATGGTAGCGAAAGCATTGGATCAGAGTGAGCAGGGCGCTTCATTGTGGGCCGATTTCCAGAGATATTGGATCTTAGCTGCAACACCTGAATAGTTATTGCGACTGGCAACGTAGAACCATTATGAGGAAGCTCTGGATGATCCTTGGCTTCGGCCTTTTCACCGTTTCCTTTGCCCAAGAACCACCCAGCAAGAAGGAAGACCTCCACGTCTATTTGTTGATCGGTCAGTCCAATATGGCTGGCCGCGCACCCTTCACCGATGAGGAGTCCAAACCTATCAAAGGGGTGTTTCTGCTCAATGGGGAGGCTCAGTGGGAGCCCGCTAGCAATCCACTCAACCGCTACTCGACCATTCGCAAAGGCTTGGGGATGCAGAGGATGAATCCCGGCTATCAGTTCGCCTTGGAGATGAGCAAGCAAGGCCAGGCCATCGGTTTGGTGGTCAATGCCAGGGGCGGCATCAGCATCGAGCAATGGGCCGTGGACACCAAATTCTACAGGGAAGCTATCCGTCGCGCCAGGGAGGCGCAGAAGACGGGCACCCTGAAGGGAGTGCTCTGGCACCAAGGCGAGAGCAATCACGGCGATCCTCAAAGCTATGCACAAAAGCTCGCGGTTCTGGTGGAACGCCTTCGACTCGACCTTGGAGATGCCAAGTTGCCCTTTGTTGCAGGGCAGATTGTAAATCCTAGCCCCATCAATGACGAAATCGCAAAGTTGCCCGGAGAAGTGAATCATACCGCCTTTGTCAGTTCAGAAGGACTCAAGACCTACGACCGTTGGCACTTTGATGCCCCCAGCACGAAGGAGCTCGGCAAGCGCTATGCCGATGCCATGAAAAAACTGCTGAAGTAATACCAGCGATTGCACCCAGAGAGCGGATGATAGCTAACGAACTCCATGCCGTTATAAGTGATCTTGTCGAGCAGGCCACGGGTGTGCCGTTTCATCCGACTGCTTTCCAGGTCTGTCACGGCGGTTGCATTCATCGTTGCGGCATTCACGCCGATGGTGATCGACGGTTTTTTGTCAAAGTGAATGACATCAGTTGCTTGCCCATGTTCGAAGCTGAGGCGCTTGGCTTGCATGCCATGGAAGCAACCCATACAATCCGTGTTCCCAAGGTGATCGGTCACAGCACGGCAGGGGATCAGGCCCTTCTCGTGCTGGAAGCCATCGCCTTTGACCGGGGTGAGGCCGATGCGTGGCAAGAGATGGGTAGGCAGTTGGCCTCAATGCACCGTTGTGAAGGTGAATCCTACGGTTGGATTGGCGATAATTTCATTGGCAGTAATCGGCAGTCAAATGCTCGCTGTGATAGTTGGGCCCGATTCTTCGTTGAATATCGGCTGCGTTTTCAGTTTCAAATCGCCCAAGACCATGGCCTCAACTTTGGGGGATGGGAGGCATTTCTGGAAGTCGCTGCCAGCTTGCTCGACGGTCATCAACCCGCACGCTCGCTACTGCACGGTGATCTTTGGTCGGGCAATGTCGGGTTTTCTGCAGAGGGTGATCCCTTGGTTTTCGATCCCGCCTGCTATCATGGGGACCGAGAGTGCGATCTCGCCTTCAGCGAGTGTTTTGATGGCTTCCCAGATGAATTCTACCGAGCTTATTGCAAGGCTTGGCCAGTGGATGAGGGATACGCACTGCGGCGGGACCTCTACAATCTCTACCACGTCATCAATCATGCGAATCTCTTCGGTGGAGGATACGTGGGCCAAGCGACCAGAATGATGAGATCGCTGGCTAGTTGATGCCGGAGGCCTTCAGGAATTCGAAGACTGGCTCCGGCACATAGCGAGACACCTTGTCTTCCCAGCCCTCGGGTCCGATCAGTCCCTTGACCATGTTGGAGGAGAGTTCGGCAATGTCACGGGGTGGCATGAGGAATACCGTCGTCACATCGGGTGCCATGTCACCGTTGATGTGGCGCATGACCCGTTCGTATTCATAATCATGGGGTGAGCGGATGCCGCGTAGTATGAAGTCGGCCTTCACTTCCTTGGCGTAGTCGACGAGGTAGCGGTTGTCGAAGTGGGAAACTTCCAGATGCTCGCAGTGGGCAGTTGAGTCGCGTAGTAGCTGAAGGCGCTCCTGCACGCTGTATGAATAATGTTTTGAGGGGTTATCACCGATAGCGACAATCAGCTTGTCGAACATGGCAACGCCTTGCTCGATCATCCAGATATGGCCTTTGGTGGGGGGGTCGAAGGACCCTGCATAAACAGCGGTGCGCATGGTGGTGGGAGATCCAAGTGCGCCCGACTGGATTCGAACCAGTGACCGTCCGCTTAGAAGGCGGATGCTCTATCCAGCTGAGCTACGGGCGCTTTGAGGTGCTCGGTTTATCAGTTCAAATAAATAAAACAAGGCTTGGGTAGCCCGTGCCGGGTAGAGCTTTCTCTACTACCGAAGGATTGGCAAGCCAGCGAGCCGATAAATCCATGACTCCATGGCCGGCGGGCCATGGACAACTCGTGGATCGAGTGGAACGGGATCAATCCAGCTGAGCTACGGGCGCTTTGGTGTGTGCGCTTTATCAGTCCAAATGATGCAAAAAAACGCTTGGATGGGCCAAGATGTGGAGAGCCACGGTTCCATGAAGGCTTTATTCTGAAGTGGTCCCGCTTTCACTCATCCAAGTGTATATAAGCACCCACATGGATAGTGCCAAGCTGAAGAGGGGAAACTGCAGGGATAGGGGAAGGCAGTAGATCACGCATATCATGGGAATCCAGACGCACCAGTTGGCAAAAAGAACGGGGAAAATCACGTTGCGGTAGTAGTCATAGCTGAAAACCCTGGGCATGTGGCTCATGCGAAAGCGGCTGTGTTTCCACTCATAAAGAATGCAGGTGGCGGGAGAGGCGAAGAGAGCAGCGTAGACGAATTGATCGACCACGACTTTGGTAGCGATCGTCTTGATGTCGACTCCATGCCCGAACACCATTGCCTGCACCTTGTAGAAAAGGTCCACAGTGATCGCCATGAAGGCCCAGAGAGGTAGGGTGAAAAGCAGGTTTTTGAAGTTGCTTCTTCGCGGTTTGCCTTGCTGGAAAAAAAGGATGCGTAGTAGCTCAGGAATGATGGCTGCTGAAATCATGGCCGAGGTGCAAACAAAGAGATATCCGGCGTGCTCCTTGTGGCGGGCTAGGGAATCGAGTAGTTCACGGGTGGAGGCGTGTTGATGGTAGGCAATCAGGAGGGAGACCATCACGGCCTGGACAACCAGTGCGGGCAGGAAATTGGCACGGGCCGAACGCAGTCCGGCTTGCCACGGCCATTGCCGGGGTGACGGGTCGGTCTGGGTAGGCTCATCCACACCCATCCCATTAAGGCTTTGGCTCCAGGGTGCAAGCGCGCAGCAGCGACGATTGACCGGGCCCAAGCATGTGTGTAGTTGGCTCCATGCAGAAACGCCCTCCGTCCAGCCATCGCCCCAGCCGGGTGATGGGGGTGCTCTGGGCGACATTCTTTTTCCAGGGGATGGCTCTGGGCTGCTGGCTTCCGGCTCTGACCAACACTTTTGGTGCCTTGGGTATCAGCGAATGGGTTCCCTTGGCATTCATGATTCCCACGATATGCGCGCTGTTCAGCCCGCTCATCGCGGGTGCCCTTGCGGATCAACGGCTTGCTGCCGAGCGCATCTTCCTGTGGTTTTCTCTCGGTGCGTCGATCATGATTGCTGCTGCTTTTGCCACTTTGGATCTCGGCTGGCACCCGGCTTGGTTCATGGCGCTCTTGGCGTGTCACGCGATCTTGTCCGGGCCGACTTGGGCAATGCTCACCACCATAGCTCTCAATGGCCTGGATGATCCGTCCCGAAAGTTTTCGCTGGCAAGGCTCGGTGGGACCGTCGGCTGGATTGCCGGCGGCCTGCTGGTAAGTCTGGTTCTCCATGCCGACTCAAGCCCGGTTGCCGGATACGCCTCTGGATGCACCCGACTGATTGTTGTCGGTCTTGCATTTTTTCTTCCCCACACGCCACCCATGGGAGTCATCCGTGACTGGCGCAGCAGATTCGGGCTCGATGCCCTGCGACTCCTAAAACAGCGCGACCATCTCGTTTTCTTCGTGGTGACGGGGTTGTTCTCGGTTCCGATTGCGGCCTTCTACATGTATGGGCCCGAGTATCTGAGTTTCCTTGGAGATCAGCACCCAACAGGAACGATGACGGTGGGTCAGGTGCTTGAAATCATTTGCATGCTTTGCCTGGGCAGTCTGCTGGCGCGCTACAGTGTGAAGACAATGCTGATGTGGGCACTTGGCCTGTCGGCTCTGCGCTTCGCAATGAGTGCGCAGGCAGGTGTCAACGATCAGATTTGGTGGCATATCGGCGGGCTGGCTTTACATGGGGTTTGTTACACCCTTTATTTCGTCACTTCGCAGATCTTTATCGACCGACGGGTTGAGCCCGGACTGCGCAGCCAAGCTCAGGGCCTGTTGATGGTCGTGTCGGCGGGTTTTGGTTCGCTCATAGGTGCTTGGCTTTGTGGATGGATGCGAGAGCATATGGTGGATGCCAATGGCGTGGGCTGGATACAATTCTGGTTGTCGCTTTCAGGTATGATTCTGGCTTGCGCTCTGATCTTTGCGATCTTTTACAGGGGTTTGGGCAAGCCGACGCAGGAAGCATGAGCCAGAGCAGTTCCCATCAGGTGCCCGACGGATTGGCGCACTTCTATGAGGCAGTCGGGCGCTCCATTACACTGTAGTTTCCAGCCCCAAAGAGCCCTAGCTTTTCGCTGAGCAACTTTTTTAAGTCATTGTGAACACAGCTGTGCGCAGAGTTGCATGGCCGCAATCATAGACGAGGCGTTGGCGATTCCTTTGCCGGCCAGATCATATGCGGTGCCGTGATCTGGGCTGGTTCGGGGTTTGGGCAGGCCAAGGGTCACGTTGACGGCGTTCTCAAAGTCCAGAAGCTTGAGTGGAATCAGGCCTTGGTCGTGATAGAGGGCAATGACAGCATCGAACATTCCCTGCGAGGCTTCGCGAAATACCGAGTCCGGAACATGCGGGCCACTGAAGG
>JAURCU010000101.1 GCA_030828305.1 Luteolibacter sp. | reverse complement strand
CTCGATGCGCTTGGAGATTTCGACCTCCTGCTCGCGGGTAAGCAGGGGCACCTGGCCCATCTGCTTGAGATACATGCGGACAGGGTCGTCAAGAATGTCGAGCTTTTGGTCGGCTTTGGTTTCCTCCTCGCTGCCACTGTCATCGTCGCGTTTCTTGTCCTTGTAGCGATCGACTTCCGAAGCATCGATGATGTCGAACTCCATGTTGCGCAGGCGCTCCATGATGGCCTCAACGTCTTCCTGATCAACGAGATCATTGGGTAGGATATCGTTGATGTCATCGAAGGTCAGGTATTCCTGCTCCTTGGCGAGCTTGATCAGTTCGCGGATCTTCTCCTGAATTTCCGGAGTGTCGATGCGGCGCTTGCCCTTTTTGTTGTCCTTGGCACTGCTATTGTCGGCGAGTACTTCGGGGGAGGGGCTGGGGGCTTTGGAAATTTCCTTGTTAGCTTTCTTGGTGCTTTTCTTGGCCTCGGGTTTGGTGCTCTTGGCTGATGGAGGCTTGCTGGCTATTTTGCCAGCGGCCTTATTGACGACCTTTTTCTTCACCACCTTTTTGGCGGCTTTCTTCGGGACCTTTTTCTTCACCACCTTTTTGGCAGTTTTCTTGGGTGCGGTCTTTTTCGCGGATTTGGCTTTTTTCGCGACCTTCTTGGCTGCCGTTTTGACAGCCTTCTTCTTCACCGCTTTTTTGGCGGCTTTTTTGGTGGTTTTTTTGGCTGCTTTTTTGGCGGGGCGTTTCTTGGCAGGCATGGATGGGTGGTGGGTGGGGGAGGTCCTTGGGTGGTGGGTGGGAGAGGTCCTTGGGGCGGGCCGGTGAGCCCCCGTGATTTAGGCTGGAAGCGCTTGATGAAGATACAATTCGACCATTCTATGGGCATGGGCGGAAAACCACCGAGCGGGCGAGAAGGAAAGGCGCCGCGAGCCGTCGGTCAAGACGATTTCTCTTCATTTTTTAAATACGTGCCCGGAGTGTGGACACTGGCTAGCAATGCCGGGAGTTGGGGGGTCTGTTTTGCGATCCCTCGATTTCCGCTTCAATTCCTGCCAATTGGGCTTATCTTGTGGCTCTGAAGATGATGACATTAACCCCGATCGCCGCCCGTAGATTGGCTGATATGCTGGCCCAGAAAGCTGATTCTGCCATCCTAGGACTGCGCTTGGCGGTTCGTCGGGGTGGCTGCGCCGGATGGCAATATGAGATGGAGGTGGCCGAGCCTGAGGTAGGTGATCAGGTTATTGAGCAGGATGGCGCGCGCTTGATCGTGGCTGCTGACAGTTTGGAGCGCCTCAAGGGCTGCCAGATCGACTATTCCGACGATCTCAGCGATGCAGGCTTCAAGGTGATCAACCCCAATGCCTCCCGCTCCTGTGGCTGTGGAACTTCCTTTGAGGCCACCGATGAAAAAGCGGGTGCTCACGCGCTGCCTGAGAGCGAGGACTGTGGCGACTGAGCCATTTCATGCCATTTTTCAGTATTCCTTTCCCTTACCTGCCTGCCGTGTCGCGCTCCCAAGAAGACATTCGCCCATCACGCACTCCATGGTATTGGTGGGGGCTGGCCAACATTCTCGCGCTTTGTTTTGCGGTAGCGAGCTGGACCTTGTGTCTGGAAATTTTCGGTCGTCCGGACCTACCCCACAATTACCGTATCCTGCTTGATCTGGACCGCGCTCCCGACTTCAAGGCTTTCGCGCCGACGAGGGCGCCCGAGGGCCCGGTGCTCGCTCCGCCCGCCCTCTATGCGTGGTTTTTTGACATGGGTCAAAAGCATCACACCCAGCTCAACGCGCTTTATCGCCGAAACTTCATGCGCAACTTCGACGATGCCCATGCAGTGAATTACGTGGAAGGCACTTTTGAGGTGCTCACCACACGCCCCTTTGGTGACAGTGACTTTCTGCCCGAGGGCTTTGCCGTCCGGGCACGTGCCATGGTGCGCCCGGATGACTTCAGTGACGAGGCAGCCTATCCTGTGGTAATCGAGCTCCTGGTGCCGACTGGCGAAAAGAAAGCGATACTGGAGTTCAAGCCAGGCACGCGTTTCAATCTCGCCAGAGCACCGCATTTGCCAGTGGTGATGCATGTTGGCCGCTTCATGGAAGGGGATGAACCGACCGTCCAGGTCTCGGTTCTTCCAATCGCGTATGGTAAGCTTGCGCTTTCCGATGGTAAGTCGGTGACCATGCAGGTCCCCGGGCGGGTAAGGCCCGGGAGCGCATTGCGCATCTTCAAGCCTGGCGATGGCATGAAGTAATTGAAGTTGCATGTCCATCAAGTCAGGTGAAGTTGTGTCATGAAAATTTCCCCCGAACAGCTCCATAGCCAACTCGCATCTAATACACCTCCTTTACTGGTGGATGTGAGAACACCCGCGGAATTCCGCGAGATGTCCATTGCCGGTGCGCTTTCGCTGCCTCTTGATGAGCTGGATGTCGGAAAGGTCAAGGCCATGGCGGCCGGAAGCCCCCATTGTGTGGTGGTCTGTTACAGCGGCAAACGTTCAGATCAGGCATGTGATAAATTGCATGCTGCGGGGCTGCTGGAGGTCAGCTCCCTGGAGGGTGGGCTGGAGCTCTGGCAGCGCAAGAACCTGCCGCTTGAACGCGCGGCGCAGGGTTCTTTCTCCATGATTCGCCAGGTTCATATCGTAGCTGGATCGATGATCCTAATCGGAGTGTTGCTCAGTGTGATGCTGAGTCCCCGGTTTGTCATTCTGCCGGGCTTCGTTGGTGCCGGGCTTCTCTTCGCCGGATTGACCGGTTTTTGTGGCATGGGTCTGATTCTGGCCAAGATGCCCTGGAATAAACTCTGAGGCGGCAGCGCCGCTTGTTCCTGGTTCTCAGTTCTGGGGTGAGCTTCAGCTCGTGGTCCTCTGCGATGAAGCCGCGAACTGGGAGCCAAGAGCTAGGGGCCAAGAACTAATCCGCCGTCACCGCACCCCGGTCGTCGTCGAGTCCGGACTTCTCCAGGAAGTAATCGTAGCCGCCGCTGTATTTGGTCAGCTCACTGCAGCTGTCATCTTCCTTGCGGGTAATGTGGTAGGTGCTTTCAGCCAGTGAACGAATGAAGTGCACATCATGGGAGATGAAGACCAGGGTGCCCTCGTAGTCCCTGAGCGCTTGGACCAAGGAGTCAATGGAGAGGATGTCGAGGTGGGTCGTGGGCTCATCCATCAAGAGCAAGTTTGGGGGGTCGACCAAGAATTTCACGAGGTTGAGGCGCGACTTCTCGCCACCCGAGAGCACCGAACATCGCTTTTCGACGTCGGCGCGGCGGAACAGAAAGGTTCCCAGAATGGAGCGGGCGTCTTCTTCTCGCAGCTCGGCTGAGCAGCCCATCACCTCCTCGAGGACGGTGTTGTCCTCATTCAGGGATTCAAGGCGGTGCTGGGAATAGTAGCCGAGCTTGGTGGCATAGCCTGCTTCATACTTTCCGGAGTCCACAGGAATGATGCCGGCCATGATCTTGAGCAAGGTTGATTTGCCGGCACCGTTGGGGCCGACCAGTACGATGCGCTCGCCGCGCTCGATGGTGAGGTCGAGATCCTTGTAAATTACCTTGTCGCCATAAGCCTGACAGGCTTTCTCCAGTTCGATGAGCTTCTGGTTGGAGCGCGGGGGCTGGGGAAAGGTGAATTTGAAGGGCTTGCGAAGAGCGCGTGGCTTGTCGAGTTTCTTGATTTTTTCAACCAGCTTGATGCGTGACTGGACTTGAGCGGCCTTTGAACCGACCTGACGGAAGCGATTGATGAATTCTTCGTGACCTTTGATCTCCTTCTGCTGGGCACGGTAGGCCTGCACCTTTTGCTCATAGATTTTCTCGCGTTGTTCGAGGAAGGCGGAGTAGTTGCCATTGTAGCTGATGAGTTGAGTGGCATCGGGATCGATCTCGATCACGGTCTCAATCATTGCGTCCATGAAGTCGCGGTCGTGCGAAATCATCAGGATGGCGCCTGAGTAGTTGATAAGATAACGCTGCAGCCAGAGCAGGGAAAGAAGGTCCAAATGGTTGGTAGGCTCGTCGAGCATCAGCAAGTCGGGCTCCATCACCAATAGTTTGGCGAGGTGGGCACGCATCACCCAGCCACCGGAGAATTCACAGGCCTTGCGCTTGAAGTCCTCCTGCTTGAAGCCGAGGCCGGCGAGGATTTTCTTTGCCTTGGGCTCTAGTTGGTAACCGTTGAGTTCGGTGAATTTGTCCTGGGCCTTGGCGAAGTCGGGGTTGTCAAGTTCCCCCTTGGCCTCGTATTCGCGGACAGTTCGTAGGATGTCGGTCATCTCAGGAGTGATGCTCATCGCTATTTCGAGCACGGTCTCATTGGTCGGTTCGCCGGCCTCTTGGGCCAGATAGCCGGTGATGGCGTATTCATCGCGTTCGATGGTACCCTCATCAGGTTGGTCCTCATCGAGAATCATGCGAAATAGGGTTGATTTTCCCGCACCGTTGGGACCGACCAGAGCGACGCGTTCGCCCCAGTTGATGGTCATTTCGGCCTCCCGCAGTAGGGTGCGGCCACCCATGGTCTTGGTGAGTTTCTTGATTGTGAGCACTGCCGCGGTGTAGAGGACGATTGCCCGCTGGGCAAGAAATTCGGGCAGAGCACGTATGAGCATGATGCTGAGGAGCCGAGAAGGAGGATCTGCCATTCCTGGAGCATGGATCGATCCGTTGGTCTATTGCCTTGACCTGACCGCTCTGAGACCTGTTGATTGACGCGAAATCAATCGTCCCATGGGTAAACACATGATCTATCGCCAACTCGCGTCCTTGCGACGGAGCCTCTCCCTCCTGCTGAGCGCAGCCTTCACCCTCTGCCTTGTGGCCCCCGCCACCGGGCAGGACTTCGAAGGCAAGAACATCACCGCTCTGGAAATCCGTTACCGCGGAGCCAAGAATATCGATGAGAATGTTCTGCGTAATCAGATTAGTTCCAAACCCGGCACTACTTTCCTCTCGGAGAACCTGGACAAGGACATTACCGCCCTTTACGAGAGCGGATTTGTCGACGATATCAGTTTTCTTGCCGAGGCGGTCGGTGAGAACGGAGTCAAATTGATTGCCGAAGTCACCACTCGTCCGGTTCGTGAGGGGGTGGGCTTTGCGGGCAATACCGTCTTCTCTGACAAGAAACTTGCCGAGGCCACCGAACTTGGTGTGACCGGTGTGATGAGTGATGCCGCCATCCTCAAGGCCCGGCGCAATCTCGAGGAGTATTACCGTACCCGCGGCTATCCCGACACACTGGTTTCGCATCGCATCGAGCCAACGGATCGCGACGGCTACGCCAATCTGATCTTTGTCATCGACGAGGGTCTCAAGTTCGAAATTCGCAAGATCAAGTTCGAGGGTAATCAAGTCTTCGATGATCGTGACCTGCGCAAGGAAATGGAAGTTAAGCAGAAGGGTTGGCTGTCCTGGCTGACCAAGTCCGGCCGCTTTGAGCCCGATCAGCTCGATTCGGATCTGGACAAGGTTCTCGATCTCTACCGCAGCAAGGGTTATCTGCGTGTCAGTAGCCCGGGCATCCGCCGCGAGGTGGTTGAAGATGGCCGCATCGACCTCATTATCGAAATCAATGAAGGTGAAAAATACACCGTGGACTCTGTAGCTTTTGGCAAAATGAGTGTGTTCAAGTCCGAGGAACTTCATCCCGGCCTGAGCCTGGTGAGTGGCGACGCCTACTCCTCCAAGAAGATGCGCGCCGACATCAGGATGATCCGTAACTATTACGGCTCCAAGGGCTACGCAGATGCTGCCGTGAATGCCGATATTCGCGATGCCGGGCCCAATCGCGTCAAGATTGTCTACCAGATCACCGAAGGTAAACAGTTCGAAGTTGGCCGGGTGAACATAGCCGGCAACGTCACCACCAAGGATAAGGTCATTCGCCGCGAACTCGCCCTGCAGCCCGGAGACATGTTCAACACCGTTGAATTGGAAACCACCAAGGCCCGCCTCCAGAATTTGCAATATTTCAGCAGTGTGGATGTCATTGGTGTGCCGGGAGATGGTGGCTACCGCGATATCGATGTGCTCGTCGAGGAGAAGAAAACCGGCTCTGTCGGTGTTGGTGTCGGCTTCAGCTCGGTGGATTCCATCGTTGGCTTCCTCAACCTGGAACAGGCAAATTTTGATCTCTTCAATCCCGGCAATCCCCTCAGTGGCGGCTTCACCGGTGGTGGTCAGCGTTTCGCTCTCAACCTGCGGCTAGGCACCGAGCGAAACGACGCCAGCATCTCAATCACCGAGCCCTGGTTCCTGGATCGCCAGTTGTCACTTGGCACCGAGCTCTTTTACCGCGATTCCACCTTCTTCAGTGATGTCTTTGAGCAAACCAATGCTGGAGTTGCCATCTCGCTGCGCAAACCGCTCAACGACCGTAGCTACATCCGCGGTGAGTTGCGTGTTGAGAATGTCGAGATTGACTCCAACGTTGATAGCAACGACTTCATTTTCAGGTTTTGGAACGCCACCTTGGAAGGGGTTCGCTTTATTTATGTTTACACCAGTACCGATATATTCAAATGAGTGTGAACTGGTAACGATACGGCTAATTCTGAACATTTCAACACTAACACC
>JAURCU010000100.1 GCA_030828305.1 Luteolibacter sp. | reverse complement strand
GTACTTCCACGCCATCCCGGCTTTTCAGCCGGTAGCCCACGGAAACCGCGATCATCCCGCGGCTGCTCCAATAGGCGCAATCGGGATAGTGCCAACTGGGTTCGCCCGCGTTCCAGCTCCCGCCGTGGAAGATGACGATGGTAGGGAGTGCTTTGGCGGTTTGGTATCCGTCTGGGAGGAAGACAGACATGCGGAGTTGCTTGCCATCGATTTTCTTGTAGGTCCACATCTTGTCTGGCCTCGGTGCCTCCGCGACGGACACTGCGCTTAGGGCAGACAATGCCAGGGTGAAAAGGGAAGTCTTGGTCATGGCGAATCGGTCACCGCAGTGGGTTGCTTTTGCTGATACTTCGAACTCGCGGTCAACCCATCGGCATGAACGTTGACGAACCAGGCCGTGCTGTTGGGCGGGAGCTTGGCGGAGGCTTTCCACGAGTCTCCTGCGGATTTCAGTTCGGCAGGTGATTCGAGCCATTTCCTGCTGCCGGTGACACCGGTGTCCGTGGTCGAAACCAGCATGGCATTGCCGAGCGGTTTGGCCGAGGCGAAGGACACCGAGTAGACACCATCTTTCAATGCGCCATCGATCTGACGGCACCATGGCTTGCCGTCTTGCACGATGCTGTCAGCGAACGCATAGCTGTCGGGCTTGTTCCAGGGAGGGGCGTGTCCGTGGCCCATTTTTGGAATTAGCGACACCATGGTGTTTCCGGGCATCATGCCGTAACAGGCGGCCAGCTTGTCCATCGGGAAATGTTGATCCTGCGGCCACGATAACCAAAGTGTCGGCATTTTGGCGCGGTTAAGACGAATCAGCGGATCCCAAACCTGCTGATAGAGTTCGTTCTTTCCAAGAGCCTGCCCATACTGGTTGGCGGCCTTCGCCAGGTTGCCGCAACCGTAAACCGGAATCGCGAAGGCAAAGCGCGGGTCGATTCCCATCACCGTGCTGGTAATCACTCCTCCCCACGAAATCCCCATGACACCAACCTTTGCTTCATCCACTTCGGGCAGGGACCGGATGAGAGAGTTTGCCAAAATCGTATCGGCCACCGCGTGATACATCCACTGGTTGCTCAGCGGTTGAGCGGAATCACCGTAGATGCCGGCCCGCTTGGGCCCGGCCCATGGATGTCTCTGCCACGCGTTTCCCTGCTTCCGATCGGTCTGTCCTTCCACCGCGATGCTGATCGCCGCGTAGCCTTTCTCATTCCACTTCTGCACCCACAGCCTAAACGCGCTGCCGCCGCCACCGTGCACCAGCACGACGCCGGGCACCTTGCCCTTGCAATTTTCAGGAAGCCCGAGCCAAGCGAAGACCTTGGTCGGCTTGCCTTTCCAATCGAGGCCGTTGAAGTAGATGGCTTTGAGGTGATCGGTCGATTCGAAGCCCTCGGCGTTTGCAAAAGCCGGCGCGGTGGTCAGATCCGCGAGGGATTCCACGGTCGCTCGTAGGGCGGGAAAATCTTCGGCAATAATGGTGGTTGCGGACAGGGCGAATACCAAGCCGGTCATAGCTGCGAGAATGGAGATTTTACCCATGGGATGAATGACTGGACATCAATTTCACTTCCCTCACCCGGATGGGCTCCCAATTATGGTGTTCGGGGGCGAAGGAGGAGCTGGATGATTTCGGCATTGGAAAGTTGGCCTTGCCGATTTGATAGGACTGTTAGTTGCTATTGCTGCCGGCTCCAGGCGCTTGGGTGCGCAGGGATTTGGTTTTTTCCAACACAACGGAGAGGGTGGGTGAAAGTGGAAGAATCTTATTCTAGGGGTTTATTTTGACCGCTTCGACAGCGTGGGCACGGGCAGAGGGTTTGATGTTTTCCTTGGATTTTTCGACTTCACCGGGCGCTTTGGGGTCGCTGACGAGGAAGTTGTTCTCGTCGATGAGGTTGAGGTAGTAGTGGGTGGTGCCTTTGGGGAGGAGTGCTGTGACGCTGAGATTGGAATTGAGAGTGGCGGGGGCGCGGAACCACTCTTCATATCGTTGTCCGCCGTTTTGGGTGTAAATGAGATCAGCGTGAATGACTTTGGCGCCGTTTTCGCGGTAGGTAAACTTGGCTTTTCCGCCCTTGAGTTCATGGCTGAGAACGGTGGGAATCTTTTTGTTGTCGGGGGAGGCTTTGCGGAAATATGGGTTGTAATAGGGATAACTGGCCTTCATTTCGGTGAGAATTTCGGTGAGGCGCTGGTTCATGGTGTGAGCGCGCTCGGGTTGCTCCGCTGCGAGGTTTTTGGATTCCTCTATATCGACGCGCGTTTGGCTTCCGTTGTCGTTGCGGTATAGTTGATAGAGTTCGAGTTCCGGGGACTTGGGATCGTGGCGGTGGTTGTAATTGCGGATCAATTTGTAGCCGTTGACACGGATCGTACTTTCCAAGGCGTGGCCGTGGGGGAAGTGCCAGACCATGGTGTCGCGGGTCGATCCCTGCTCATTTTTGACCAGAGTGGGATCGGTGGGATTTTTCGCCAGGAGCGTGGAGAGGTCCGAGCCGTCGAGGTGTTTTGCAGCGGGCTTCGGGGCTCCGCTCCAAGAGAGGATGGTGGGGTAGAAATCCAGACCGTTGACCATTACATCGGATTGGACGCCTCTGGGGATGCCGGGCCCGGTGATGATCAGAGGGACGCGGGTGCCGCCTTCCATGGCGGAGATTTTACCCCGATCAAGGGGATAGTTGTCGGTGATGATTTCACCGGGATGGGCTTCCATGCCACCATTGTCGGAGGTGAAGATGAGGTAGGTGTTCTCGCTGAGCTTGTGGCCGGGCCAGCGCGGATCCTCAGTGGTTTCGAGATAGTTGATGACCTTGCCGACATAGTAGTCGAGCATTTCGACCATTGCACAATAGTAGGGATTGTTTTGGCCCTCGAGTTGCCACGTGGCTGGATCGGTCGGGTAGTCGACACCGAGTTTTTTGCAGTATTTCTCAAGCAGGTCTTTACTGCGGGTGTGAATGGGAGTGTGGACCAGCCAGGTGGCATAGTAGAGGAAGAAAGGCTTGCCGTGGTTTTCGCGCAGGAATGTGAGGGCGTTTTCGGAGTTCTGATGGAAAGGGAAGCCATTGGCATCAAGACGATAGGGGTCGTCCTGTTTATCGGTGGCAAAATCAGTGAGACGGTGGGCTCTCCTGCCACCGGTGACGCCCCGGTCGGAGCGGGTCCAGTCGAAGCCGACGTCCTTGGGCTGAGGAAAGGCGTTGTGGTTGATCGCGATGTGCCATTTCCCGCTGTGGCCGGTGGTATAGCCGTTTTGTTTGAGGGCTTTGGCAAGGGTGTATTCATCGGCAGGCATCCGCCCGCTATACCATGGATCCATCATGGCACTGCCGGTATTGTGAATGGGCGCCGGGGGTGCGCCACCGACGACATGGGTTTTCTGGGCGCGTGCCGGATGGTTGCCGCTCATGATCGCGCAGCGGGTTGGTGAGCAGGTCGGGGCGGGGGAGTAGGCCTGCCGGAACATCACGCCTTTTCTCGCCAGCGCGTCGATGTTGGGAGTTTCATAAGGCGAGGGCGCATCGATGTCATAACACTTCACGTCCTGCCAACCGAGGTCGTCGGTCAGGATCAGGATGATGTTGGGTTTGGCGGGGCGCGCTTCAGCGACGAAGCTCGAGATGGTGCTGCAGGTTACGGTTAGAAAGAGAAGTTGGAGTTTCATGTTGGGGATCTATCATTTGGGAATCTTTGTCGCAGTGGGGTCCATCCGTTTCGGGTCGGCCTCGGTGGGGCCTCCGCCGTTCTTGAACTCGTGCCGACCGCTGAGCATGGCGGCACGGGTTGGGGAGCAAGTGGGGCTGAGGTGGAACTGCGTGAAGAGCAGGCTGTGCTTCTTGAATCCATCCCCAGCCGTGTTGGAAGGCGCAGTTTGGCCGAGCTCCCTTTAAGCAGGAGTGCTGATGGAATTCCATCCGTTTATTGTAAAGAGCCAAGTAGGACGCGTTGTGAGGTTTGATTGTCCGATGTCAGCTTCATGTTTTTTTGAAGATGCATATCTCGGCGGTTGTTATTTCGAGCGGTCGGCGGAAAGGCAGTCCGCATCCGGCTTGGGGGGTAGTGTGGATTTCCACCGGGTGAGTTGCTCGGTCAGCTTGGCGACGGTCTCCGGCCTGGTGGTGGCTAGGTTCACTTTTTCATAAGGATCGGCCACGATGTCGTAGAGCTCCACATGGCCAGACATCTCGTTGGTGAGTAGTTTCCACTCCTGATCGATGACCGCATGAGTGACCCAATGCTCAGGCGCGTGCTTCCTCGCGGGCCATGCCGCACCCATCTGCCAGAACAACGCTTTCTCACGCTTGGCGCGGCCTTTACCCATGAGTGCGGCCACCTGGCTGAGGCCGTCCAGCTGATAGCTGGCGGGCAACTTCGCTCCGGCGATTTCACAGAATGTCGGCAGCAGGTCGACCGCGGAGATCATGGAAACGTCATCCACCTTGGCGGCGGCGATTTTTCCCGGCCAGCGGGCGATGAAGGGAACACAGATGCCGCCTTCGAAAAGGGATGCCTTGTAGCCCTTTCGCCCACCGGTAATGCCTTTGGAGGCGGCAATGCCGAAACCGACTCCTGTCGCAGAGTCGTATTGCATGTTGAGTTTGGTCCCGGGGGCGGCCCGGGCAGGGCCGTTGTCAGACGAGAAGATGACGAGGGTGTTGTCGGTGATCTTCAGACGGTCCAGTGCATCGAGCACCTGGCCGATGCGATCATCGGCGTGCGCGAGGACAGCGGCGTAAATATTATCTTCCTCGGCGAGATCGCGGAAGAGCCATTGGTATTTCGGGATGACATGAAAGGGGGTGTGAGGCTCGTGGATCCAGAGATTGATGAAAAACGGCTTTCTGTCGCGTTGGCACTTTTCGATGAAGGCGATGGTGTTGAGAGCGTCATCATGCACCGGCATTTGCTCGCCGGCACAGTTAAAGGCACCATACTCATCGTAGCCATAGGCGCTTGGCAGGGGGGAATCGGGAATCATGTTGTTGGCGAGGTGCCATTTCCCGAAGTGCGCGGTGGCATAGCCACTTTGCTTGAGGAAGCGCGGCAAGGCCGAGGCCTGCGGGCTGAGCCAGTCCGGCATGTTGCGCTTGGCGTTGTCCTTGGGCCAAGCGAAGTGGCCGTCGATGCGGTGGCGGGCGGGAAATTGACCGGTCATCACCGCCGCTCGGCTCGGTGAGCAGACACCACTGGCGACAGTGAAACGGGTGAAGTCGGTGCCCTCGGCCGCAAGGCGGTCGATGTTGGGCGTTTTCACATACGGGTGGCCATGGCAGCCGAGGTCACCCCAGCCCCAGTCATCGGCGAAAATGAACAGGATGTTGGGTTTCGAGACATCCGCAGCAGCCAGCCCGGCAAGAGGTAAAAGCAGCAACATAACGACCAACTTCGCCGTGTCATTGATGGTGAATATGGGTTTCATGCGTGTTTTTTGTACGGCGCGCGGCGCGCTCATCAACAACCAGCCTAGGGTAAAGGGATAGCCCGCCTATCCTCATTTATTGGGATGGCATTGATGGCTACAGATGCCCTTTTTACACCATAAACAGATTGCGCAAAAGTTGATTTACGGCAGCCCCTTGCCAGCAACCACCCACCGGAGATTTCGGAATTTCGGATCAGGCCCCTGCCAGAGTGGGATCTGGGCTCTTCATAAGGATTTTTACGAAATTCGCGGGCATCCCAAAGAATGAGGATAGACAAATTTTTATAATTTACCATATTAAGAAATAATAAAAGCGTCCTTACGCCCGTCCGGGGAAACTCAGTTTCAACCAAAAACGCTCAAAATAAGGCAGACAACCAACAACCCAAAGAACCCTTGAAAAAGACCACATCCGTCCTCATAGCAATACTGGCAACCAGCACGGCCAGTCATGCCGCAACGTTATTGGTCGACGGAACGACCAACAATTTTTCGAGCATCGCCAGCTACACTGACGTAACTGTTACTAACGGCGGGACGCTGAATTTAACAGGAGGGGCACTGACGTTGACTCAGACAAGTCCGAGCAATAACGCTGCGCATTTTTTCCTCAATAATGGCAGCCTTCTGAACTTCAGTGGAGGCGCGCACATCATTAATGAACGCATTCAAACGAGCGGGGCCAAGTCCACCATCCGGATCACCGGAAGTGCGGCAACCATAGGTGTGCATCAACAAAGTACCTTTAACGCGGATATGGATTTTGTGTTCGATGCCGCCGGGATTAGCACGTTTGACTCGGATTCTCGTCTTGGCTTCAGCAGCAGTACCATCACCATAGATGCCTCGGCTTATACCGGCCCTACCGCAACCTTCGTACTTGTCGATACGGAATTATTCTCGGGGACTTACGCCAATAACGGTGGGGGGTTTGGTACTATTGGCACAATTACTGCACCCACAGGATATACAGCCACCTATGATCAGAGTCTATTCGATGGAGAACCTGCGTCTGGCTTCACTGGTGAGATCACTTTGACTCTTACTGTCATCCCCGAGCCATCCGCCGCTCTTCTTGGTGGCCTGGGCATGCTCGCCCTGCTCCGCCGGCGCCGCATCCCCGCGACGGCGGTCGAGGCGGACGCGGCCGGCCTCGTCACCACGGACCGCTACACCCGCGCCGCCCCCCTGCCGGCCGCGTACCCGAACCTCAAGCGGTCGCTGGGCGCGGTGA